>NZ_JBFAIM010000068.1:0-80027 GCF_040654715.1 Nonomuraea sp. NPDC050643
AGCACCGCCCACTGCTCATCACTGAGATCCCCACGCATGCAACGATCATGAGGCCCTCAACCCACCTCAAGATCCAATTCGAAAACACGCCCTAGGCGGC
The DNA here is from genome assembly GCF_040654715.1 of Nonomuraea sp. NPDC050643. Classification (NCBI taxonomy): domain Bacteria; kingdom Bacillati; phylum Actinomycetota; class Actinomycetes; order Streptosporangiales; family Streptosporangiaceae; genus Nonomuraea; species Nonomuraea sp. NPDC050643. The sequence goes on from NZ_JBFAIM010000068.1 coordinate 101, forward strand.
TCGGCGAGCATTTCGCTTCTTGACGCTTACATAGGTAGGTCACTTCCGGCGTGGCCTACCTACGTTTAGTCGACTTCAGACAAGACCGCACCCGCGATCTTTTCGGCGATCTCGGCTACGGAGTCGCGGCTAGTCTCGAACCCTGCGAGATCTGGCAGGATGCCGCTGTACTGTGCGACGTCGCTGAACGTAACGCCATGAAGGACTGGGATCAGAGTGGGCTTGTGAAGCAGTGCCCCGAGCTCCCGCTCAGTCCAGAAGCGGCCAGCGAGGTATGCAGGCGTAAGAAGCGCGATACCTGCTTGGGCACGCCGCAGTCCTTGGTCCATCTGGAGAGCTTGGCTCTTACCGGGACGCATAGCGATCTCGTCAAACCAAACCGCCACACCCAAGGTCTCAAGGCGTTCCCTCAGTTCGCCAGCCACCTCCGCTCCGTCAATCCGCGCGTAGCTCAGGAACACGTCATACTCTCGTGGATCCTGAGCCAAGATCGCCTCTTGGACCCGGTCAGCGAGCTGACGCTCTTCCACCGTGTAATGGACCGTGGGGCGTGACTCTGCGGCATGCAGGCGAGCGGTGAGCTGACCAAATGCCTGCTGGTTGTGGCGATTAACCGCATCGACCTGCCGGTTGTAATCCGCGATCACCTTCTGGTTGTGTCGCTCAGCCTTCCGGTTGTGTTGATCGACGTCGCGCTGAAGCTTGGCTTGGGCCTGCTTGATCTGGCGGTTCTGCTCCTGTTGGGCTTTACGCAGAGCCGCCCGTATGTCACTGGAGCTGACCCTTCTCGGCATCCGTCCCCCTAAGGCACACTTCTCCCGCGTAACGCGGTGGTATTGAGAGTAGAGGGTGCCCCCGACAAGAAACCCGCACAGCCGAGCTCGGCCTGGCAGCTCACGCCTCCGAGCCGTTGAGCTGAGCGCATACGTACCCGTAGCTGTACTTTGCTGCTGTACAAGATCGAAAAGGCCACTTCCCGATCATGGGGAGTGGCCTTCCACGTGCAGTGGAGCCTAGGAGATTCGAACTCCTGACTTCCTGCTTGCAAAGCAACTCGAACATCCACTCAAGAGGGTAACGCCAGCCCTGTGACCTGCGGTGAGAGTGCGGGACTGTACGCCGACGTTCGTGATCGGCCACAGCGGTTGTCACGCAGTCTGTCCCTCAATTGACCGCGATACAGGCGACAGGGCCCAGCATGACGTCCCCAGATCTGCAACCGCGCATAACCGCCACAGTGTTCCTCCAAGGATCAAGCGGGGTGGCTCTCTGTGCCGCCCGCTGTCCTCTGCTTGGTCGCATGCTAGACGTGACATCGGGCAATTCTCGCGCACGATCACGCTCGGGGCGCACTATAAGGCAGCGTGCATTACCTACGTCGCTTCTTTCGGGGACGGGAAGGCTGTTGCTTGCGTTCCGGCTTTATTGCCACTCTTTCTCCTGGGAGCATATTCCTGAGGCGGGGCACCCGTTGTGCACGCCATCCCGACCACCATCGGGCAACGGGCCACTGTGGTGCCAATACCTCGTCCCGCCACCGAGTCGGCTTGTAGGAGCGATAAATTTCCCCCTCTGCGCCCTCAATTTGAGGCAGGGGCCCTTCACGCATAAACGGCTTCTCTGGTGCAGGCGGGACTCGCAGACCTTGCGTGATCTTACGAGATGGTCGTTCAAACGCCCACCTTGATGAACCTGCAATGATCTCACGATTGACCTCAGCCGTTTCGGCATGGTCGAGGTTAGGCGAACCGGAAAGACGCGTAGGCATTTCTGGATGGAAAAGAACCAGCAGGTCCGATGGGCTAAGCGGATACATCACAACGCCTGCCGACTCTACCCCCGCACGTTCGCTGCGTGGTGCTCCTGGGCCACCGAGGATGATTACCGGCTCATCACAAGTAACAAGAATTGGAGGCGTTTTATAAACTGCCCAACTCCGCTGGAGCAGACATTCACAGATCACCTCTGCCATTTGAGCAGAGCTTGCGATAACTGCAGCGCTTGGCTTTTCGGCCCATATCTGTCCTGCCTGTAGGCCATCGAGGAAGTCGCGATGCATCGCCACCGTTTCAGGTGTCGGATCAATACCATGTTTTTGGAGCCTGACTCGGATCTCGTCGTCGCTAACTTGAGCGTACTGCAGTCGGTAGAGGTCGGTCAGCAACTCCTGCTGCTCGGCTCGAAAAGCCTTCCCGCGAGTAATAGTGAGAGCTAGATGCAACACGAAGAGCTCGTAACGTTCACGCTCCAGAAGCCGAACGTCTCGATGCTCTATGAGCTCATCGATCGCCCATTTTGCGTTGCCCTCTATCCGACCTAGGATTGTTTCGAAAAGTAGCGGCGGCATCTTCTCCGCATCAATGTCGGGGTGCTCGATGCGGTAGAAGTCCGTCTCTCGAGCAGCCCTCTCAGGCGAACTGAGGTAGCTGCGATCTTCATCAACCACAGTCACCCGCACCTTGGAGTCTTCAGCCCACCGGCGCAGGTATGATGCCGGAACTAGGTGATGCTTCCTTGGCGGTGACCCTTCAGCGTTCCGGCGCGCCTCCTCAAGAAGACGGTGGATCTCCGAAGAGTATTTCTTACGCTTCACTACCAAGCTCCGTACCTCTCGCGTTTCCCAACTCGCCAGAAGTCTCTCTGAGAAAAACCTTTCCGTCGACCTCCTCGAATATCTCCGATGGACTGTCGGGAACTAGAACGTTCCAGCGCGACTCTCCCGTGCACGAAACAAGCATCTCGTCCACGATACGGTCCGTCCTACGTACGAGCCGACGAACTATCTTGAAAAAGTCTTTCACATCGCGCTTGTTGAGCGTGGGTCCGGGCTTGATGCGGTGAACAACGGCATTGCGCATCTCTATATGCGCGTCAAGCGTCTCACAGACTGTCGCGAACCTCGCACCAGTTCGCCACCTTCTCGTAATATCCTCTACTCCGAGAGCGTCCTTGAAGAGCTTTTCTACATTCAAGCTCTTCGGGCTCGCGAAGTAAAACTCACGACGCCTCGCCAGCATCTCAAGGCGATCCTCAATGTAGGTCCGCCAACCGTCACCTGCTAGAGCCCAAGGAGCCAGTTCGGTGTCCCCATTACGTAGCTCCTTAGCGACCACCTTAGTAAGAGCCCGAGGCAGGGCATCCCACTGTGGCGCATACTTCACCATGTGAGCTACGGATTCCGTAACGATATCTTCGCAGTATGCTTCCCAGAGTGAAGCAACAAGAACATATACCGATTTGTTCAGTACGTATACATGCTTTTTGGCGCCATGAAGATTCGACTTTACGAGCATCTGATGCAGGGAATAGTAGGAGATCATGTCTGCACTGTTCAGCAGGAACGTGTGACGCGCCCGACTCGCTGGCACTTGCAAGTTCCGAATTGCAGCATTCTCATGTAGCTGCGGCGGATCGATCATCCTTCTACTCCATCCAGCCGGACCCGTTACGCTTCAGATGGCATACGAAATAGAGCTATCGATTCGGGATCCAAATCGACTCACAGGTCGAACGCTCTCCACGGCACCGAACGTCCGTGCGAAGTCTAGCTGCCTCAAGTAGCGACTTCATGCCCTTTGTGATCGGCACTGCTCGGAGCTGTTCACAAGCATGAACGAGACAGCCATGACGAAGCGATCGCTGGCTGCTCAGGCGACGCGGTTCGTTGCGCAGAGGACGGAATGTGTGCGAAGAATCTCCAGCTCAGAGGTCAGCTAGGACCGTTAAGGAGGGGTGCATGCCGAGCCTCCGCAGCGCGAGGTGATCGGCCAATGAAGTAGATCCGTAGGGTCACCGATGCACAAGCGCTGAAACACCAGGAAGGGCATCGGTGACCGGTACATTCGCTTGATTCAGCAGCCACGGGGACAGCATGGGCATCGCTGTCACCAGCTTGTCCCCGCTGACTTCATGAATATCCGCAGTTCAAGAGGGAGTGAGGGACAACGGGGACAGCGGGGACACTGGCTACAGCTTCGAGCCTGCCAAGGACTCTTTGATCGCCTCGGAACCGGGAGCGCCTGCCATGGCTAGGTCGTGGGCGATGCGGTGGAGTTCGGTCTCGGCGTAGGCGTTGAGCGCCGTGGCGTCTGGAGCGGCATTCAGAGCCGTGGCGACGGCGGCTTCGGCGTCGCCTTGGAGGGCCTGGGCGCGGGCGAGGCAGGCTCCGAACCAGGCGCGGTCGCGGCGGTAGTGGTCGGGCAGGGTGGACAGGCCGCGTTCAAGGTAGTCGGAGGCGCGGCGGCCGTCGCCGAGTTCCAGCTCGGCCATGCCGCGTTGCATGAGGAACCAGCCCTCGTCGTAGAAGTACATCCAGGGCGGCTCATCTTCGGGGTGCTCGGCGGCGGTCCGGATGAGGTCTTCGGCTTCGGCGAGGCGGGTGCGGGCCTGGTTGGCCTCGCCCAGTTTGGCGTGGCCTCGGCCAGCCATCTGGGCTGCCATGCCCTGCACTCCGTAGGTTGTGCGGCCGTCGTGCCAGCGGGATGCCTCGGCCAGACGGACGCAACGGGGTGCGTCGCCCAGGCTCCAAGCCTGGTGAGCGCGCATATTCAAGGTGGTGGAGGCGAGGCAGGCGTCTCCAGCTTCAATGGCCCAGGAGTGAGAGCGGTCGTACCAGGCCAGGGCGGCGGCGTGCTGGCGGGAGTCCTGGCACATCCAGGCGATGAACTGGGCGTACTGAGCCAGCACGGCCACGGCCCGATCGGCGAGTGGGCCTCGCGCTCCTCGGGCGAGATCGGCCACGGTGGACAATTGGGCGTGGATCAACGGCAGGAGCGGCCGGCTGCCGATGGTGTCCTCGACGCGGCGGTGTTCGGCCAGACAGTGTTCCAGCCACTGCACGGTCGCGACATCGACGAGAGAGGGCTGGTCAATGGCGCGGGTGATGCGTTCGTACAGGTCGGTGTCCGGGGCCAGCGTGGGGAGTGCGAGGGCGGGGACCGGTGTGATGACGGTGCCGAAGAGCTGGTCTTCGGTCAGGCCGAAGGCCTTGCAGTAGAGCGTGGTGTAGAAGGCGTCCGGCCGGTGTGCGCCGGTCTCGTGTCCCCGGATGCGGCGGATGAGGTTGGGCAGCTCGGTCAGGGGCTTGTCGGCGGCCTTGGTCAGTTCGCGGGCCAGGTCGCGCTGGGACCAGCCTTGGGCGTTGCGCGCGGCGAGCAGGCGGGTGGCCCAGACGGGGACCTCCTGGGTGTCGGTCATCCAGTGCACCTCCGGGGATGGGCGGACACGGGGGCGGACATCAAGGGTCGCCTCTCAGTGTCCTCTTCTGACGTGGTACCGCGCATGGCCTTGTTGTAGTCGTGCACTTCGACATCGAGGGTTTCTACTCGTGGACGGCTTCTGACGATGACGGCCGGGGATCGTGCGGCATCACCGGTGAGCTGGAGCGGGCCGCCGCGCGGCTGCGGCAGGCGCTGGAGTCGTTAGAGCCCGGCGCGACGGGCGCGGTGCAGTTCGTGCGTCTTGATCGCTACGCATCGGACCCCGCCTACATCTACGGCGTGACTCTGCTGCGTCTGCGCAGGGAGAAGGCCATCGCCGCCGCCGACTGAAGGCCGGCGGATTCGTTTGTCAGATCAGTCATCGCGAAGGGCGGCGTTCGCATGCGCCGCCCTCACTGCGTCTACCGAAAGCACGTCGCCATGTACGAGTGGACGCCGCACGTCCGTTCCAGTTCTCGTCGGGTCCGGGTGACCGAGACCTCGTGTTGCGATGAGTACGAGTGGTGCTGCGAGGCGGGGAAGTTCTTCGTCCTGCGCCACACCGAAGGCATCCGGTACGAGGAGACCGGCCGGGGCCGCTACCCCGCCGCTCGCCTTGTCTGGGCCGCCCTCGTGATCGCCCACGAGCACACGGAACGAGCGTCCTGAGACCACCCGCCCACCTCACCGCTCGACCTGGACGCTGGCTGTGACGATGTTCTCCACCCTCGTCGGAACGGCCTGCCGCTGAAAGCAAGCCCCCGAGTCACGTCCGGGCACCTCCACCGTACGGACGTGCTCGAACCCCTGCTCCAGGTAGTAGCGCTGCAGCCCGTAGTTGGTCTTCCACACGTCCAGGCGCAGCCAGGGGAACCCTCGCTGGGCAGCCTGGTCCACCGACCAGTTCACGATGTCGGCTCCTAGACCTTCACCGGCACGGTCGCGGGCTAGGAGCAGCTTGTACAGGTACAGGGCCGGTCCATCGGCGTCCGGATCCCAGAAGTCCAGGTCCGGGCGGGTGTTCAGGGTCACCGTGGCGGCCACCTCGCCGTCGGCCTCGAACACCCACGTCTCGCGGTTGGCGATGTTGCGGCGGATTTTCTCTCGGCCTATCTCGTCCCACTTCGCTGTCCACTGCTGAATGCCACGCTCGGCCAACCAGCGTTCGGACTCAGCGCGCAACTCGACGACGCGCTCGGTATCGCTCTCGACGGCGAGGCGGGCCACGAGGACAGGACGATCAGGCATCTCTGCACTCCACCTGGTAGACGTACTTCGACCCGTTACCCGGCCTGATCTGGTGCAGAACCAACACCGGCTTGCCTGATGTGGTCAGCGTCGTACGAACGACTTCGAGCACCGCCATGACCCCTGACAGTTGCAGCCGGTCCGTTTCCTGCCGGGAGGCGATCCGTGGGGTTAGTTCGTCGATATGGTCGCGCATCGGACACCCGAGATCGGCCAGGACCTGAGCCGTGTTGACGCTGTCCGGCTCCATGATCCCGGTGTCCTTGACGAGGTTGTACGCGTAGTAGGAGTCGGCCAGCGACTCCGGCTCGTTGGCCGGCTGATCCGGGCCTGGCCCGATGTAGCGGACGCGGCTACGCACCACAACGCGTTCGCTGTCCGGGATGCCCAGCCGCTCCGCGATCGGTGTTCCAGCCACCAGGTGGCTACCGGGCAGGATGCTCACGCTGATGGTCTGACGGTGGGAGTAGCCGGCGACCTCGACGTCCGCCGTCCAGCCGTCGGTCTTGACGTTCTCCAGGCGCTTGGGATCCTGCCACTTCGTCATGTGCCAGGTCATGCACAGCGACTCGCGGACGTAGAAGCCCTTCTTCGGTACGGCCACGACCAGGCCCTCACCGATCAGCGCCTGGTAGGCGTGCCGCACGCTCAGCGACGACACCTGCTCTTGCTCCATGAGCTCTGACGTGCTGGGAAGCCTGTCCCCTTCGGCGTACTCGCCGCTCAGGATGGCCTGTCGCAGGCCATCAGCGATCCGTGCCGACACGTCCCCGCGCAGCGCGTCGCGCCGTCTCTGGCTGGGCATGTTCGAACCCCTCTTCTTCGCCTTATTCAAACAAGCATGCCAGAGGTGGTTGACGCTACTTGTTCGCCTTGTTTAAATAAGACGCACCAGGGCATGATCAGCCCAGCTGACCAGGCCAAACAACGAAGAAAGCCGGGACGCGGTCCCTAGTCGCCAAACCAGTCCCTCATCCCGGCGCCCCTTCAAGAGAGGTGTACTCATCATGACCTACGGGTCCAAGACCATGCGGATCGTCGCTGACGACTTCGCCGAGCCCATCCAGTGGTTCTGTCTCATGTGCGACGGCATCGAGGAGTCCGCGCCGGACGCCGAGCCGCCGTCGCCGCCCATCTGCCCCACCTGCATCCGCCTCGCTCTCGTCCAGGCCCTCAGCGCGCTGGGGGTGCAGCTGTGAACGACCAGCACACCGACCAGTACGGGGCCGACGAGATCACCGATCTGCTGGACGACCTCATCAACGCCAACCCGGCCTGCGACTCCACCAAGGCCGTACTCTTCACCGGCCCCGACATCGAGACCGACGAAGAGCGCTGGCTGCGGGAGGCGACCGCCAAGGCCATCTGCCAGGCACGCTGCCCGGCCCGCGCCGCCTGCCTGTCCTACGCCATGGCGCTCGACCCGGAGGAGGGTGTCTGGGCGGGCTACACCGCAGAGGAACTGCGGGACGTACGTCCGCTTCTCACCTTCCTGCCGCCCCGCCGCGCGAACGAGGTGGCGTGATGGCCACCCGCTTCCAGTGCTGCGAGTGCGGCAAGCGATCCCGAAGCCCGTTCGGCTGCCGCTGCGGCGGCGGCCGTCCGGCCCAGCGCTGCGTCATTCACGGCGCTCGCTGCCAGCCCGGCTGCCGCGTCTGCCGGATGCTCATCCGCTCCGGCCACTGAACGGAGATCAGCCCATGTCTCACGACCAGCCGCCGAACACCATCACCGACCAGCAGTGGGCGCGGCTCCAGGAGAACGCCCGCAAGGCCAACCCGCACCTCGATCGCTTCTCCGACCCGGAGGCGATCAAGCGTCGCAAGCAGTCCGCCCAGCAGCTCAAGAACCACAAGTGGAGCTAATCATGATCACAATCCTCACCTACGTCCTCACCTTCCTCCTCGGAGGCCTCTTCATCGAACTGGTGCGCATGGGCCAGGAGCGCTACCGGCTCTGGCAGGTCTCCCGCGCCACCGCCCGCCAGGGCGGCTCTCTGGAAGCCGTCGCCTGGGGCTGGGCCGCATCACCTCGGAACTGGTGCAGCAAGCCCGGCTGCCCGCGCTGCTGGGGACGGCGGTGGGGCCGATGAACCCGACCCCCGACCGCCCCGAAGAGCCGCCGAACGGAGCACTGGCCATGAACTCCACCACCAGTCCGCGCCCGCTGTCGGAGGGAGAACAGACCCTGATCTCGGTCACCGCCGCCGCTGTCGGCGTGCTGGGCCTGATCGGGTTCGTCATCTCCTTCGCCACCGTCATGGAGGCGGCCAAGCCCACCTTCGGCCCGCTCGCCTTCCTGCTACCCCTCGGGGTGGACCTCGGCATCGGGGTGTTCTCCGCGCTGGACATCGTCCTGGCCCGGCTGAACATGCGGGTGCGCTGGCTGCGATTCGTCCCCTGGACGCTCACCGCCGTCACGGTCTACCTGAACGTCGCCGCCTACGCCAACGCATCCGGCGGGCCGAACTGGTTCGCCGTCATCGCCCACGCGATCCTGCCCGGCCTGTGGGTGGTGGCCGTGGAGATCGGCACGCACGCCGTACGCAAGCGCGCCAACCTGGCCAGCCCCTCCCGCCGCCTCGACAGCATCCGCCTCTCACGCTGGATGCTGTCCCCGCTGCCCACGTTCGCCCTCTGGCGGCGCATGGTGCTCTGGGAGGTCCGCTCGTACCCCGACGCCCTGAACCGCGAACGCGACCGCATCCTGGCCAAGACCGACCTGCAGGACCACTACGGCCTCCTGTGGCAGTTCAAGGCCAGCCGCCGCGAGCGCGCCCTGTACAAGCTCGGCGAACTAGCCCCCGCCAGCACACCGGTCAAGGCCGAGACGGTACGGCTCACGCCGCCCTCGGCTCCCCAGCGCCCGGCCCTGACCGCCGCATCCGCTCACAAGCCATCGCCCCGTAAGCCCAAGTCGCGCAAGCCCGCCCGTCCGTCCATCGCCCCGTCCGAGGTGGACGACCTCATGCCGCTGGGCTGGCAGGTAGCCGCCGACCACGACGCACGAGGCGTCACCCTGACCCGGGATCGGCTCCGCGACGCCATCCGCCAGACCGGCCAGTCCATCTCCACCGACCGCGCCGGAGCGCTGCTCGCCCGCCTGCGGACCGAGCCCGGTCCGACCGCCGAGAACACGGAGCAGGAGGCGGCCTGATGGACCTCACCCTCGCCCGGCCTTCGACCAGCGACCCACCACCGGTCGGACCGCACGGACCGACCGCCGACATCACGACACCTGCCCGCACGGACGAGACGCGGTCCGACCGCGCATCGTCCCTGACCAAGCCAGTACGGGACGCGGCCTCATCCGCCAAGACTCCGGCCGCGCCCCGCAACCCCGCTCGCAGCTACGCATACGAGGTGCACACATCATGACTCACCACCCGCACGACCACGAAGACCACTCCGACGAGGAGGACGGTCCGACCGCATCCGAGACCGGTGCCGAGGTCGTCCCGCTGGACGCGGCCCGGCGCCGCGCCCGCCGCACCGACGAGCAGGAGACCGACCGCGACGAGGACGAGTTCTTCGACCGCGAGACCATCGCGATCGAGGGCACGGTCCTCGGCCCGCCGGTCGACCCGCCAGACGATGATCTGCCCTACCGCTCCACCAACGACCAGCGTCGTGTCCCGATCATCCCGGCCACGCTGCGGTCCTGGAAGGGCACGCGGTCCATGCTGGTCTGGGCGGCCAAGGACACCGGATACGTCATCGGCTACCACGCCGTCCGCTCACCCAAGTACGCCGCCAAGGCCAGCCTGTACGCCCCAGTCGGGTTCTTCCGCGCCACCGGCAAACTCCTGCACTGGGCCACGGCGGAGGAGGGCAACTGGGCTCTTCGCCAGTACGCCGCTGACCGCAACGACCCGGAGACGTGGCTCAAGCTGGACAAGCAGCGCCAGCGGCAGTCACGGTGGCGCTGGTGGGTCGTGGCTGCCCTCGCCGTAACGGGCCTGGTCGGTTCTCTGGTCTTCCTGCTGGCCGACATCCCGTCGTGGGGCCGCCTCCTGGCGGTAGGCGTGGCGGTGCCGCTGCTGGCCCGCGCCGGTAGGCCCACGGACAAGCCCATCACCGACCGCGTCAGCGAAGGACCCCGCTACCGCAAGCTCACCGCCGAGCTGGTCCGCCGCGCGCTGCTGTCCTGCGGCATCTCCGGCATCAACCAGGCCGTGAGCAAGGACCAGCACGCCATCAGCTTCCCCCAGGACATCCACCGCGACGGCCCCGGCCACCTGGCCATCATCGACCTGCCCTTCGGCGTGGAGGCCGCCGACGTGGTGGCCCGGCGTGGCCGGCTGGCCTCCGGCATGCGGCTCCCGCTGGACCAGGTCTGGCCTGAGCCAGGCGACGGCCACCCCGGACGCCTGGCCCTGTGGGTCGGCTACGAGCCCGCCTCGCAGATGAAGCAATCGTCCTGGCCGCTGCTCAAGGACGGCAAGGTGGACGTCTTCAAGCCGTTCCCATTCGCCACCACCCCGCGCATGGACACCGTCCACGCCTCCCTGATGTTCCGCAACTGGCTGGTGGGAGGCCAGCCCGGCTCCGGTCCTGCGCGCCGGAGCCCGCCGACCCCGAACGGTGGCCGCATGACCGACCAGCCCACACACCTGCGCCTGGTCAACGGTGATGCCGTCCAAGCACCCGCCCAGGCCATGCCGTTCCGCACCTCCTGGACCGCCGACGAACTGATGGCCATGACCTTCCCGGAGCCCCGCTGGGCCGTCCCCGGGATCATCGCCGAAGGACTCAGCCTTCTCGCGGGCCCGCCCAAGGTCGGCAAGTCCTGGCTCAGCCTCGGCCTGGGCATCGCCGTCGCCAGCGGCGCCAAGGCCCTGGACGCCATCGAACTGGAGCCCGGCCCCGTCCTCTACCTCGCCCTGGAAGACACCGCCCGCCGTCTCCAGAACCGCATGGGCAAGATCCTGAGCGGCCAGCCCGCACCCAAGGACCTGACCCTGGCCACCACCTGCCCCACCCTCCCGCAGGGCGGGGAAGAAGCCATCGCCCGCTGGCTCGGCCGCAGCCCAAACGCCCGCCTGGTCGTCATCGACGTCTTCGCCAAAATCCGAGGCAACACCGCGCCCGGCCTATCCGCCTACGACGCCGACTACACCGCCATGAGCCGCGTCAAGCGCCTGGCCGACACCTACGGCGTCGCCGTCGTCCTGGTCCACCACGTCCGCAAGATGGCCTCCGAAGACTTCCTCAGCGAGGTCTCCGGCACCAACGGCATCGCCGGAGCCGCCGACGCCACCCTCGTCCTCAAACGCGCCCGAGGCACCGCCGATGGCGTCCTGCACGTCACCGGCCGCGACGTCGAAGAAGCCGAATACGCCATGGCCTTCCAACCCGCCGCCGGCACCTGGCACCTCCTGGACGGCCCACCCGAAGACCACACCCTGTCCGACACCCGCGCCGCCATCGCCCGCCACGTCCGCACCAACCCCAACAGCACACCCAAAGCCATCGCCGACGCCACCGGCCTGTCCCACGACAACGTCCGCAAGACCTGCCAGCGCATGAACGCCGACGGCCAACTCTGCGTCAACGCCACCGGCCACTACCGCCTGCCCGGAACAGAGGCACCAGGAGCTGTCCCCGCAGTCCCAGCCGTCCCTGACCACGCCACCACCAGCACCAACACCCACCACCACGAGGGACAAGCCACCCTGCTGGCCGTCCCCGCTGTCCCCGCCGATGAGGAGAACCACCTTTGACCACCTCACCGCCGGACAGCATCCGGCCCGCCGACACCCAGCTCTACCGCGTCACCGACGCCATGCACCTCCTGCGCATGAGCCGCACCGTCATCTACGACCAGATCCGCACCGGCCGCCTTCGCTCCGTCAAACAAGGCCGCGCCCGCCTCATCACCCCCGCCGCCATCCGCGCCTACATCGCCCTCCTGGAAAAGGAAGCCGAGGAAGCAGCCTGATGACCAAACGACGCAGCAGAGGCGATGGCGGCCTCCACTGGGACGACAAACGCCAACGCTGGATCGCCACCGCCAGCCTCGGCTACGACCCCAGCGGCAAACGCATCGTGAAACGAGGCAGCGGCAAGACCAAGACCGAAGCCAAGACCAAGCTCAAGGAAGTCCTACGCGACTATGAAGACGGGCTAGCCATCGCGCCAGCTGACTACACCGTGGGCGATGCCGTGAACTATTGGTTGGAGCACGGGCTCAAGGGCCGAGACGCCAAGACTGTACGGCTGTACACAGACTTCGCACGGCTACATGTCATCCCGGCTCTCAGCGCCCGCAAGCTACGAGACCTGTCGGTGGAGGATGTGGACAAGTGGCTGGTCATCAAGGCGGCGCTGCTCAGCACACGGTCCCTCAAGCTGATCTATTCCATCCTCAACCGCGCCGTCAGAAACGCCATGAAGCGGGACAAGGTCAAGCGCAACATCGTGGACCTCTACGACGTCCCCGAAGAACGCGTGGGGCGCCCATCCCAAGCACTAACGCTGCTCCAGGCGGAAGCCGTCGTGACTGCCGCTGAGCAAGCAGAGGTCCGCATCCGCGCCTACATTCTCCTGTCCATGCTCACCGGAGCACGGACGGAAGAGGTACGCGCGTTGACCTGGACACACGTGGTGGCCTTCCACCAAAAGCGAGGAGTGTGGCTGTCCGTCGAGGAGGTCGGATGGGACCACAAGGAGTTCGCCGTCTACGTCTGGCGATCCGTACGCAAGAAGGGCGACACAAAGACCGTCAAGTCGCGCCGCACCCTCAAGTTGCCCGCTCGGGTAGTGAAGGCGCTGCGGGTGCTGATGGAGGACCAGGAGCAAGCGCCAGCCCTGTTGCATGGTGGGACTGACGGGCTGGTGTTCTGTACAAAGACTGGCACGGCCCTGAGCGCCACCAACGTTCGGCGAGACTTCCGAAAGGTCATTGTGAGGGCGGGCCTGGTCAGCGGCGAGTGGACGCCACGCGAGCTGCGGCACAGCTTCGTGTCGCTCCTGTCGGACTCCGGTATGCCGATCGAGGACATCTCACGCCTGGTAGGCCACGCGAACACCGTGGTGACCGAGACTGTCTACCGCTTCCAATTGCGGCCTGTGCTTTTGGAAGGAGCAGACGCCATGGACAACATCTTCCCGATGGACGGAACAGCTTAGCATCCGCCGCCCCTCCGATCCAGCGCTCCTGCCCAAAACGGCGGGAGCGCTTTGTCGCCTCCAAGCTATCTTTGCTCCTCCCGCGTATGCCCAAGAACTGGAGGAGGCTCTTCAATCCTGGAAAATTCCTGAATATACCGTGTGGCATCAGTAGAATCCGCAAAGAAAAGCCCGATGGACAAAAGCTCTAGATAGCAAGAATTAAGATGCTCCAACAGCCCCCACTGGCTATCGAGAAGCTGCCATTCAACGGGATTCCTCTGACCACCCCCATGAGCACCACCAAGCCTATTAGCTACATATTTTATTATCTCTCGCCGGTTGATGGTGGTTCCAGAGATAAGCGCAGCAGGGGATCTCAGAAGATCAGATATTGCATAGGTACCCCATTCTCGCTTACCGCCGAGATTGCCAGCAACTTCCTGGCTGAGAGCTTCCGCGCCCTTCCCATCCGCTTCCGCCCGCGGGATTAGTATCATGACAAGTCCTAGCCCTTGATTATATCCCGGGGCAGTAATCAGCAGATCGCCCTCCTGTGGAGATGGCGATTTGATAGTTAGCTGTTGCATGTCGACTGTCAGGCGTCGAGCGAGAGGGGCGAACGCGTAAGCCACGTACTTACGGTCCACGCTTCCTAGAAAGCCATCGAGCGACGTGGCTCTCACCATCGGCTGCCGAGAAAGACCCACGGCCCGCCATGCGCGTGCATATTCATCTTCAACGAGCATCCTCCGGAGAAGAACACTTTCGCGACGAAGTACCGCCTCGGGCATCTCGAAACTCCATGTACTTCTTATATGCTCGAGGTCCTCTGCTACACGTTTCGCCAGATCGTAGATCTCTCTATCGAGAATCACCTGCACCACTTCACCCTCCCTACTGCCCATGCAGAGTAGTGCGATGAGTAGCGAAGTGTCCACCGAAATAGGTAGAACTATCACGTTGCATAGCTTGTGGGATCTTGTTTACTTCTGAGCCATCTCGTGCGGATTATCGGCGGACAGAGCATTACTGCCCGCTTTGATCACAACGGCAAGGCGCACGTCACCCCTGTGCAGTAGAGTGCGGGAACTTTGCGGAGGAGAGGAAGCATGGAACGGTATGACGGAATGCTTCGGGTGGACTGCACCTGCTGCGGGCTCCTTCAGAAAGTACGCGACCGCGATGGAGCCATGCCAAGGATGTGCGATGAATGCCATCAACACCAAGGACAACTCCCCGAGACGCGCGCCAGGCGCGCAGAGCACCACGAAGCAGAACTCCGTCAGCGCCTCGACGCCTGCCGACGCAGTGAGCAACGAGCACAGGAGAAGGCGAAGGCAGCAGCCGAGGGTATACAGGACCGACTGGCAGAGGCTCGAAGGCAGGCAAGCCGAGCACTTGCCAGTCGCGGACGGCTTGCGGCCCGGATCATGGTAGCCACTGATCAGGCGCGCGGACACAACTGCCCTGCACAAGCGATTGGCCGGGATCCCGAGGTCATTCGATGGGCTGAGTACGACAGCCCTTGAGATCCGCAGACCTCCCATACACGTGCCCGGAGATCAGCAGCCTCATGGCAGTCCGGGGTAGTCACTCAGATAGTCACGCACCCCCGCTACGGAGTAGGCAGCGGGGGTGCATTTTCGCTGGTGGAGCCTAGGAGATTCGAACTCCTGACTTCCTGCTTGCAAAGCAGGCGCTCTAACCAACTGAGCTAAGGCCCCTCGACGAAGATAGCTTACCGGGCTGAGGAAGCTGTCTGCGTCGCACCAAGGTCGTCGCTGAGGATCAAGCTCGGAAAGTCCGCGATCGAGTCCAGGATGTGTGTGGCGCCGCCCTTCAGGAGTCGCTCCTTGCTGTGCACGCCCGTCATGACCCCCGCCACGATCGATGCGCCGGCTCGCCGGCCGCACAGCATGTCGCTTTCCGAGTCGCCGATGACGGCCACCTGGCGTACGTCCTCCACCCCCAATCGGAGCACCGCGTGGAGCACCATGTCCGGCCAGGGGCGGCCGCGGCCGCCGGCGTCCTCGGGGGAGATGGCGAGGTCGATCTTGTCGTGCCAGCCCAGGACGCTCAGGACGCGGCTCAGGGTGACGCGGCTGAAGCCGGTGATCACGGCGAGCTTGATGCCGGTGCCCCTGAGTTTGTCGAGGACCTCCAGGACCCCGGGCATGGGTACGAGACCCGCCCGCTCGAGCGCCCCCTCGTAGGAGCGTTCGAACGTCAGGTTCGCCGCCTGGGCTTGGGCCTCGTTGCCGGGGAAGATGCCCCGGAAGACATCGATCTTGGGACAGCCCCGGGACCGGTGCACGTGAACCATGGCACGCGCGTAAGCTCCGGTCCCGGGCACTATGCCCTGGGTCGCGATCGCCTCGGCGAAGGCGCGCTCGACCATGGCGATGTCACCGACTGTGGTGCCCGCCAGGTCCAGGC
The DNA here is from genome assembly GCF_040654715.1 of Nonomuraea sp. NPDC050643. Lineage (NCBI taxonomy): Bacteria > Bacillati > Actinomycetota > Actinomycetes > Streptosporangiales > Streptosporangiaceae > Nonomuraea > Nonomuraea sp. NPDC050643. The sequence goes on from NZ_JBFAIM010000068.1 coordinate 16,095, forward strand.
ACGCCAGCTTGATGGGGACGACGTCACTCATCGCCTCGCCGGTCGGTTAGTTCTCGCTGCCGGTCGCCTCGGTCCAAAGATCGAGCTCTGCGCGGTCGGCCTGCACCTTGCGCCAGATCAGCAGCCCCCCAAGGGCGATCAGCGCCAGAACAAGCAGCTTCTTCACGGTGTGACCCCACTTCTTAGACGGCCTCACCTGCCGGGGTGAGACCCAACGGTTGACATGCAGCCTAGCAAGGGATGGCTGCGCTCCCTGTGTTGCGCACGGACCAGATGTGCGGAATGTGCGAAGGACGGGCGTTCAACCCCTGGTGGGGCCGCTATACCCGTCCCATCTTGGACAACATCCCGGACCGGGTTCGGGGCGTCATCTTGGACAACAGCTCGATCATGCCAAATATCCCGCCCGGGCGCGCGCCGTCGCGGGCGCTTGACATACCCCTTGGGGGTATATTACGTTCCTCCGCATCCACAGATACCCCCTATGGGTATAAGACAGAGAGGAGGGAACTCATGAGTGACAACAAGCGCTGGTGGGCTCTGATCGTGCTCGCCGGCGCCCAGTTCATGGTGATCATGGATACCTCGATCATCGGCGTGGCACTTCCCGACATGCAGCGTGACCTGGGCTTCTCCCCCGGCGGGTTGCAGTGGGTGTTCAACGCCTACGTGGTCGCCTTCGGCGGGCTGCTGCTGCTCGGCGGGCGGCTGGCCGATCTGTTCGGGGCGCGCAGGGTGTTCGTGACGGGATGGGTGGTGCTGATCGCCGGTTCCGTGGTCGCCGCCGCCGCCACGACCGCCTGGGCCGAGATCGCCGGACGCGCCGTGCAGGGCGTCGGCGGGGCCCTGATCGCGCCTGCCGCGATGACGCTGCTGATGATGCTCTTCAGCCACGACCCGCGCGAGCTCGGCAAGGCCATGGCCCTGTACGGCGCCGCCGCCCCCGCCGGTGGCACCGCCGGGGTGTTCCTCGGCGGCGTGATCACCGAGTATCTGAGCTGGCCATGGGTGTTCGTCGTCTATGTCCCGATCGGCCTGGCCACCCTGGCCGCGACCAGGCTGCTGCCCGCCGTTCGTGGCAGGCGCGGCTCGGTCGACCTCGTCGGCGCCGTGTCGGTCACCGCCGGCATCGCCCTCGTCGTGTACGCCATCGTGGCCGCGAACTGGCCGGCCGGTCTCGGCGGTGCGGCGCTGCTGGCCCTGTTCCTGCTCGTGCAGCGTACGGTCAGGGACCCCCTCATGCCGCTCGCGATCTGGCGCACCCCCGGCCTGGCCACCGCCAACCTGGCCATGGCCCTGCTCGGCGCGGCCTGGATCCCGATGTGGTACTTCCTCAACCTCTACCTTCAGCAGGTCCTCGGCTATGGGGCCTTCGCCGGCGGCGCGGCGCTCCTGCCAATGACCGTGGCCATCATGGTCTTCATGATCGGTGTCACGGCCAGGCTGATGGGCCGGTTCGGGGCCAAGGCTCTCATCGTGGCCGGCCTCGCGGTGCTGGCGGCCGGGGTGGCCGGCATGTCCGGGGCGAGCGACGTAGCCGGGGCGGCCGGTGGCTTCGCCGCGTACGTGCTACCGATGAGCCTGGTCGCGGCGATCGGCATGTCCCTGGCCTACATTCCGGCGATGATGTCGGCCATGTCCGGCGCGCGCCCGGAGGAGGCGGGGCTGGCCTCCGGCATCGTCAACACGACCTACCAGGTCGGCTCGGCACTCGGCCTGGCCGTCATGACGGCGGTCTTCACCACATATCAAAGCGCCGCACAGCAAAGCGCCACAGAATCGGTCGCCTCGCTGCTGGAGGGCTTCCAGGGCGCTTTCGGGGGCGCCGCGGTGGTGGCCGTGCTGGGCGCGATATTCACAGGCGCCCTGATGCGCCGTTCATCCGTACCACAAGTAGAAGCGCGAAAGACCTCCTAGATACCCTATGGGGGTATGGTGTCAGACTCTGAAGGACGAGACCGATGAAGGAGCCGACGATGAGCACCGCCACCTACACCGTCAAGGGCATGACCTGTGGACACTGCGTGAGCTCGGTGAAGGAGGAGGTCAGCGAGGTGGCCGGCGTCACAGGCGTCGAGGTCGACCTGGCCACCGGGCTGCTGACCGTGAACAGCGAAGGCCCCCTCGACCTGGTGGAGATCTCCGCCGCGGTCGAGGAAGCCGGTTACGAACTGGCGGGCCGGTCATGAACACGGCCGCCAAGCTCGGCACCTACGCCCTGGGGCTGGCCGTCGTCTTCGGCGGCGCCCTGGGCGTGGGCAGGGTGGTGGGCCCCTCATCGACCAGCCCCACGGCCGCGACGACGGAGGACCACACCTCCACGACGGGGTCGGGGCACGGTGACGGGCACGCCACCCAACCAGTGAAGAGCGATACCCCCGGGGGGCTCCAAGTGTCTCAGAACGGCTACACCCTCAACCTCATCTCCCCGATCCCGACCGGCGTGCCCACGGACTTCCAGTTCACCGTGATCGGCCCCGACGGTAAGCCGGTCACCGACTACCAGGTCGAGCACGACAAGAAGCTCCACTTCATCGTCGCCTCCCGCGACCTGACGAGTTTCCAGCACGTGCACCCGGAGATGGCCCCCGACGGCACCTGGTCGGTCAAGCTGACGCTGCCGAAGGCGGGGTCGTACCGCGCGTTCGCCGACTTCTCCCCCACGGGCGGCGAGAAGCTCACGCTCGGCGCCGATCTGCAGGCCGCGGGCGACTATCAGCCCGAGCCGCTGCCGCACGTCAGCCGCGTCTCCGCCGTCGACGACTACACTGTCAACCTCGCCGGAGACCTGGTCCCCGGCCGATCGAGCAAGCTCACGCTGACCGTCAACAAGAACGGCGAGCCGGTCGACGACCTGCAGCCCTACCTCGGCGCGTACGGCCACCTGGTCGCGCTCCGCGCCGGCGACCTGGCTTACCTGCACGTACATCCTGAAGAGAGCGACAAGGCGGGGCCGGAGATCACCTTCTACGCCGAGGCGCCCAGCCGTGGCGACTACCGGCTGTTCCTGGACTTCCAGCACGAGGACAAGGTCCGTACGGCGAGCTTCACCGCCACGGCCACCCTCTCCGACGGGCACGCCCCCTCCGCCACCCACGACCACGCCCACTGACGCACGGGACGCGAAGAAAGGAGAGGTGATGTCCACCCTCACCGAGGACAAGGCCGTCGAGCTCACGATCGGCGGCATGACGTGCGCGTCCTGCGCGAACCGCATCGAGCGCAAGCTCAACAAGATGGACGGCGTGACCGCCACGGTCAACTACGCGACGGAGAAGGCGAAGGTCACCTTTCCCGACGATGTCGACCCTCGGCAACTGATCGCCGAAGTGGAGAAGGCGGGCTACACCGCCGCGCTGCCCGCCGAGCCGGAGGCGGACGAGGACGCGGAAGAAGAGCCGGTGGACACCTTGCGCCAGCGGCTGGTGACGTCGGTCGTGCTGGCGGTGCCGGTGATCGCGATGGCGATGATCCCGGCGTTGCAGTTCACGAACTGGCAGTGGTTGTCGCTGGTGCTGGCGGCGCCGGTGGTGGTGTACGCGGGGTGGCCGTTCCACCAGGCCGCCTGGACGAATCTGCGGCACGGCGCGGCGACGATGGACACGTTGATCTCGATCGGGACGATCGCCGCGCTGGGCTGGTCGGTGTGGGCGTTGTTCTTCGGCAGCGCGGGCACGCCGGGGATGACGCACCCGTTCGCGTTCACGATCGAACGCACCGACGGCTCGGGCAACATCTATCTGGAGGCCGCGGCCGGAGTGACCGCGTTCATCCTGGCCGGCCGCTATTTCGAGGCGCGGTCCAAGCGGCGGGCCGGGGCGGCGTTGCGGGCGCTGCTGGAGTTGGGTGCCAAGGAGGTGGAGCTGGCCGACGGCCGGCGTGTCCCGGTCGAGCGGCTCGAGGTGGGGGATCGCTTCGTCGTTCGTCCTGGCGAGAAGATCGCCACCGACGGTGCGGTCGAGGAGGGCTCCTCGGCGGTGGACGCCTCGATGTTGACCGGTGAGTCGATGCCGGTCGAGGTCGGCGTCGACGACGGGGTCACCGGGGCGACGGTGAACGTCGGTGGTCGCCTGATCGTGCGGGCGACCCGGGTGGGCGCGGACACACGGCTCGCTCAGATGGCCAGGCTGGTGGAGGAGGCGCAGACGGGTAAGGCGCGGGTGCAGCGGCTGGCCGATCGCATCTCGGGTGTGTTCGTGCCGATCGTGATCGCGCTGGCGCTGGGCACGCTGGGTTTCTGGCTGGGCACGGGCGATGGGGTGGGGGCGGCGTTCACGGCGGCGGTGGCGGTGCTGATCATCGCCTGCCCGTGTGCGCTGGGCCTGGCCACGCCGACCGCGTTGCTGGTCGGCACGGGCAGGGGTGCTCAGCTCGGCATCCTGATCAAGGGTCCGGAGGTGCTGGAGTCGACGCGCCGGATCGACACGATCGTGCTGGACAAGACCGGCACGATCACCGAAGGCAGGATGACCCTGACGGCCGTCCATGTGACCGAGGGGGAGGACGAGGCGGAGGTGTTGCGGCTGGTGGGCGCTCTGGAGCACGCCTCCGAGCACCCGATCGCCCAGGCCATCGCGCGCGCGGCCGGTTCCGACGCCCGGGTGGCGGATTTCGCCAACGTCGAGGGGCTCGGTGTGCAGGGCGTGGTGGACGGACACGCGGTCCTGGTGGGTCGTCCCCGCCTGCTGGAGGAGTGGTCGCAGCACCTGCCGGCCGACTTGGCCGGGGTGCTGGAGGCCGAGCAGGCCAAGGGCCGTACCGCGGTGGCGGTCGGCTGGGACGGGCGGGCGCGGGCGGTGCTCGTGGTGGCCGACGTGGTCAAGCCGACCAGCCGCGAGGCGATCGCCCGGCTCAGGGAGCAAGGGCTGCGGCCGGTGCTGCTGACCGGGGACAACCAGGCGGTGGCCGAGACGGTGGCGGCCGAGGTGGGCATCGACGAGGTGATCGCGGAGGTGTTGCCCGCCGGCAAGGTCGACGTGGTCAAGAGGTTGCAGGCCGAGGGCAAGGTGGTGGCCATGGTCGGCGACGGGGTCAACGACGCCGCCGCGCTGGCCCAGGCCGATCTCGGGCTGGCGATGGGCACGGGCACCGACGCCGCCATCGAGGCGAGTGACCTGACCCTGGTGCGCGGGGATCTGCGGGTGGCGGCCGACGCCATCCGGCTGGCGCGCCGGACGCTGGGCACGATCAAGGGCAACCTGTTCTGGGCGTTCGCCTACAACGTGGCGGCGCTGCCGCTGGCCGCGCTGGGGCTGCTCAACCCGATGATCGCGGGCGCGGCGATGGCGTTCTCCAGCGTGTTCGTGGTCAGCAACAGCCTGCGGCTACGCCGCTTCAAGTGAGCGAGCCCATCTGACGGCCGGCGTCATGAAGGCGCCGGCCGTCACGAACATCGCCCCGGTCAGCAGCCAGCCCAGCGTGCCCCCGCCGAGCACCAGCGTGGTGAGCACGACGGGGCCGAGCATCCTGGCCACGGCCGTGCCGGTGCCGAAGAAGCCCTGATACTGGCCCTGCCGGTCATCAGGGGCGAGCGAGAAGCTGATCTCCCACGCCCCCGAGGCCAGCAGCATCTCGCCGATCACCAGCAGCGCCGCCCCCGCGAGCAGGAACCCCCACCCGTACGGGCTCAGCGCGAACACCGCGCACGCCGCGAACATCACCGCCCCCGCCTGCCTGACCTCCACCGTGGCGTCCCGCAGCCCCGACACCCGCCTGGCCACCCGCACCTGGAAGAGCAGCACTCCCCCGGTGTTGATCAACAGCAGGACCGAGACCACCCAGGCGGGCGCACTCGTACGAGCGGCCACCCAGAGCGGCACCACCAGGCTGAGCAGCGGCATGTAGAACAGCAGCACCGCGTTGATCAGCGTGACCAGCGCGTACGGCCGATCCCGCAGCACCGCGAGCCGGGGACCGTCGGAGACGACCGGCGCGGGCCGCACGGCGGGCAGCCGCACCAGCAGGACGGCGGCGACCAGGAAGCTCAGGGCGTCGAGCGCGAACAGCGACAGGTACGCCGCCGCGGTGTCCAGGTGCAGCGCGACCCCGCCCAGCCCGGCGCCGACGGCCAGGCCGCCGTTGAGCGTGGCCTGGAGGCTCGCCCGCACGGCGGTCCGCTCCGCGGGCTCGACCAGCCCGGCGAGCAGGGCCTGGCGGGCGGCCGACAGCCCGGTCTGGGCGGTGCCGTACAGGCAGGCCACCAGGACGAACGGCGCGAACGAGCGGACGAACAGGAACGAGGCGACCGCCGTGGCGGTGACGACCGCGAGCAGGACGGCGACGCCACGCGGCCCGCGCCGGTCGGCCAGGTGGCCCAGCGGCACGCCGGCCACCGAGCCGACCGCCCAGCCCAGCGTGAGCCCGAGGCCGATCTCGGTGGCCGACAGGCCGACGATCCTGGCGAAGTAGAAGGCGGAGGTGACGAGGTAGACGCCGTCGCCGATGGAGTTCGCGAGCTGGGCCTGAGCCAGGATGCGCCGGGTGTTCATGACACCCATCGTGAGCCCTGATTTGTCCCGATATAAGCTCCAATTTCCGGCTAAATGATTGGGCCAAGGTGGACGTGCACATCAGCCTCGAAGGCCGCGGTGACCTGGCCGCACAGGTCTACCGGCAGTTGCTCGACGCCATCCTCGACGGCCGCCTCAGATCGGGCGAACGCCTCCCCCCGACCAGAGAGCTGGCCCGCGGGCTGGAGATCTCCAGGAACACGGTCGCGCTCGCCTACGATCGCCTGGTCGCCGACGGCTTCCTCGTGGGCCGGGCGGGGGCGGGCACGTTCGTGTCGGCGGAGCCGGTCAGAAGAAGGGCCGCCCCGAAGGGCGTCATACGCCCGCGCCCGGTCTGGGACGAGCTCCGGGCCCCCGAGAGCATGTCCCCCGCCCGGTACGACTTCCGCGCCGGCGTACCGGACCCGCGGCTGTTCCCCATGGAGACCTGGCGCCGCCTGGTGGCCCGCGAACTGCGCGTGAGCGCCGCCGGCTACGGCGATCCGGCCGGGCACGAGCCGCTGCGCGAGGCCATCTCCCGCCACATCGGCCTCAGCCGCTCGGTGCACGCCGGCCCCGGCGACGTACTGATCACGAACGGCGCCCAGCAGGCACTCGACCTCATCGGCCGCGTCCTCGTCGAGCCGGGCTCCGTCGTGGCCGTCGAGGAGCCCGGCTACCCACCCGCCCGCCTGCTGTTCCGCTCGCTCGGCGCGCGGGTCGCGGGCGTCCCCGTGGACGAGGAGGGCATCGACGTCCGGGCCATCCCGCGCTCGGCCCGCCTCGTGTACGTCACCCCGTCCCACCAGTTCCCTCTCGGCACCCCCATGTCGCTGGCCCGCCGCGCCGCCCTGCTGGCCTGGGCCGAGCGCCGCCGGGCGGTGGTGATCGAGGACGACTACGACAGCGAGTTCCGCTTCGGCGAACGCCCGCTCGAACCCCTCCAGAGCCTCGACCGCGCCGGCCGCGTCATCTACGTCGGCTCGTTCTCGAAGACCCTGCTCCCCATGCTCAGGCTGGGCTTCCTGGTCGCCCCCGCCTCGCTGGCCCCGGCCCTGCGCACGGCCAGGCGGCTGTCCGACTGGCACGGCGAGCTGCCCACGCAAGCGGCCCTGGCCCGCTTCATCGACGAGGGCCTGCTGGCCAGGCACATCAGGAAGGCCACCCGCGAGTACGCCGCCAGGCACGCCCTGATCGCCGAGACCCTGGCGGCCGACGACCGCCTGCGTCCGATCCCCGCCACGGCGGGCCTGCACCTGTGCGCCCGTTTCGTCCCCGGTGTGACACTGCGCCCGGCGCCGGAGCCGGCGGTCGAGCCGCTGGAGGCGTACTGCGGCCAGGCACCGGCGCAGCCCGGTCTGGTGCTCGGTTACGGCGCGATCGGCCAGGACGCGATCCCCGAAGGACTGCGCCTGCTGCGCTCACGGATGTCGGCGGCTCCAGAAGCGGCGGCTCCGCTCGCCTGACATCTCCGGGTCGTCGGGCGGCGACGGCTGCTGCACGATCACCACGGTCGTACGCGCGTGCCGTGCGCAGTACATGCTGGTCGAGGGCAGGAAGATGCGGCTGAGCAGGCCGCGCCGCCCCCGTCCGAGGACCAGCAGGTCTCCCTCGCGGGCCAGGTCCACGAGGTGGTAGCCGGGATCGCCGACCCGGCCGACCGCGATCGTCGTGATGTCGTCCGGCACGCCGCCCGCCACGTCGTCGAAGACGCCGGCGATCACCTCGCTGCAGCGCTCTTCCTCGCCCATCCTGACCGCGTGCTGAACGGGCAGCGCCTCAGGGAAGGGGTGGACGGGCGCGCGACTGACATGCACGGCCACGAGAGCCATCCGGTGCAGCCTGGCTGCCCCGATGGCCCAGGCCAGCGCCCAGCGCGCGGCCGGGGATTCGTCCACCCCGACGATGAGCCGCGGACCGCCGGGCAGATCCTGTTCCACGGTGCCTCCTGTCGAAGTACGACCATAGTGCGCCTACCCGCTGGTTACCGGGAGGTGGCACTTTGCGAACTCTGGAGTCGCTCGCGAACCCGGGCGTAGCATGCGGGAGTGGAACGAGGGTGGGTGCAACCCCGTCCCGCCCTCGACCGGCGGCTCGACGGGGCACTGACGCACAGGCTCACCTCGCTCGTGGCCGCAACAGGCTACGGCAAGTCGACCGCGCTGGCAGGCTGGAGCCAGGCCGTGGGCGCCGTGCTGCACCGGCTCGGCCCCGCCGACCGCGACCTGCCGACACTGGCGACGGCGGTTGCGAAGGCGGTGACGACGGCGGTGACGAAGGCGCCGGCGGGCAGGGCGCCGGAGCTGCCCGCCGATCTGGTGACCGCCGCCGGAGCCCCGCTCGGCCCCGACGCCGACGAGCTGTCCAGGGCGGCGGCGCTGGCCGGCGCGCTGGCCGAGGCCCTGTCCCGATGGCCGGGGCGCGCTCTGGTGCTGGTCTTCGACGGCGTCGACGCGATCGCGGGCGCGGCCGGCTCGGTGCGCTACGTGGAGACGCTGGTCCGCGCCGCGCCCAGGCACCTGCACCTGGTCACGGCCTCGCGGGCGCCGCTGCCGTTCCCGACCGCGCGGCTGCGCCAGGATCACGAGGTGCTCGACCTCGACGCCACCGACCTCGCGCTGAGCGCCGAGGAGAGCGCCGCCTGGGCACGGGCGAGGCTGGGCGAGGCGGGCGAGAGCATCGCGGCCACCCTGCACCGCACCTGCTGCGGCTGGCCGGCCGCCGTGCAGGCCGCGCTCGACGCGCTGGCCCGCGAGGAGCCCGCCGGCTGGCCCGACACCGTGGCGAGCCTGACCGCCGGCTCGGCCACGCTGGAACGTTTGACGCTGGCCGCGTTCAAGGACCTGCCCGCGGCCATGCGCGAGTTGCTGCGCGCCGCCACGGTCCTGCCGGTGCTGGCCCCGGAGCTGGCCGCCACGCTGGGCGCGCCGCCCGGCACGCTCGAGTCGCTGACCAGCCGCGGCCTGTTCCTCGAGACCGGCCGCGACGGTCACCGGCTGACCCTGACCAGCGCGCACGTGCTGGCCAGGCACGCGCCCCTGGACCGGCACGAGGCCCACGACGTGGCGGCCGTCGCCGCCCGCTGGTACGTCGAGCACGACCAGCCCGAGCTGGCCCTGCGCGCCGCCGTCGCGACCGCCCACGCCGAGCTGGCCGCCTCCCTCCTCGACGCCCACGGCCTGCGCCTGGCCGAGCGCGGAGACGTGCTGGCCGCCCTGGAGCTGCTGCCCGATGGCGCCAGGCGCGCTCCCCCGATGCTCAAACTGGCGGGCGTCGCCGAGCAGAACCGCGGCAACTGGGCACGGGCCCGCGAGCTGCTCTCCGATGCCGCGGCGGGCCCCGCGTTCGACGCCTTCGTGGCCAGGCGGCTCGGCTTCATCGACTACATGCGCGGCGACCTCGACCGGGCCATGGCCATGTACGAGCGCGGTCATGCCTTCGGCCTGCCCTCGGCCGACGCCGCCATGTGCGCCGCGTCCATGGCCACCGTGCTGTGGATGAGGGGCGACCGGGCGGGCTGCGCCAAGCTGGCCGACAGGGCGCTCGAACAGGCCAGAGCCCTGGGCGACCCGGGCGCCCTGGCCATGGCGAACACGGTGCTGGCCATGCTCGCCGCCCTCGACGGCGACCGCCGCGCCAACGACGCCTACTACGTACGCGCCCTTGAGCACGCCGAACGCGCCGGCGACCTGGTCCAGCTCATCCGCATCCACGCCAACCGGGCCTCCCGCCACCTCGACGAGGCCGCGTACGCCGACGCCCTGGCCGAGACGGACATCGCCGGCCGGCTGGCCGACATGGTGCCGTTCGCCCCCTACGCCGCCCTCAACGTGGCCAACCGCGCCAAGGCCCTGATCGGTCTCGGCCGCCTGGAGGAGGCCGCCGCCGAGGCGGCCGACGCGGCGGCCCGGTGGAAGGCGATGGGCTCCCGGCTGACCGGCGCGGGCCTGAACCGGCTGGCCGCGATCCACGCCCTGCGCGGCGACCGCGAGAAGGCGGCCGCGCTCTACCGGCGGGTGATCGCGGACGCGGAGCCGTCGGGCGAGGTGCAGTCGTTGTCCTACGCGCTCAACGGCCTCGCCGAGCTGCTCGCCGACGAGGATCCCGACGAGGCCGCCCGCGTCGCCGGGCAGGCGCTCGAGCACGCGCAGGGCATCGCCGGGGTGACCGCCAGGGTCGCCGCCGTCCGGGTGGCGCTGGCCGGCGGGCGGCGGGAGGAGGCCAGGGCGCTGCTCGACGAGACCGAGCCCGTCGCGGTGAGCCGCAGGGACCACGCCGCGCGGGCCGCCGTCGCCGAGCTGCGGGCCGAGCTCGAGGGTGACGTCACGCTCGCCGACGAGGCGGTGCGCCGGTGGACGGCGCTCGGCGACCCGATCGGGCTGGCCAGGGCCGAGCTGGTGAGGGCCGCCCTGTCCGGCCCCGAGACCGGGGGCGAGGTGGCCGCGCGGGTGCGCGAGCGCCTGCACGCGATCGGCTGCCGCTCGCTGGACGACCGCGTCGACGCGCTGATCGCCCGGGCCGCTCCCCCGCCGGGCGCGAAGGTGAGCGTCGAGACGATGGGCTCGTTCCGCGTGCTGCGCGGCTCCGTGCCCGTCCCGCGGACGGCCTGGCAGTCGCGCAAGGCCCGCGACCTGCTGAAGATCCTGGTCAGCCGCCGGGGGAGCGGGATCGGCAGGGAACGCCTGGTCGAGATCCTCTGGCCCGAGCAGGAGGACGAGGCCGTCGGGCTGCGGCGGCTGAACGTGATGGTGTCCACGCTGCGCGCCGTGCTGGACCCGGAGCACGAGTGGCCGGCCGACGCGATCGTGGTCTCCGACGAGGGGGCGCTGCGGCTGGAGCCGGCCAACGTGGACGTGGACGTCGAGCGGTTCCTGGGGCTGGTGGCCCAGGCCGTGCGCCTTGACCAGGCGGGCAGGACGGCGGAGGCGCTGGAACGGTGGGCGGCGGCCGAGAGCTCGTACGCGGGGGAGTTCTGCGAGGAGGACCCGTACGCGGACTGGGCCGTGGGGCTGCGTGAGCAGGCCCGGCTGGCGTACGTGCAGGCGGCGGCCAGGCTCGCCCGCGCCCGGAGCGGCGAGGGCCGTCACGACGAGGCCGCCCGCTACTGGCTTCGGCTGCTGGAGCGCGACCGCTACGACGAGCGCGCCCACCTGGGCCTCGTACGCGTCCTCGACCTGGCCGGCCGCCGCGGCGACGCCCGCAGGCGCTACCAGCTCTACGCGGAGCTCATGCGCGAGCTGGAGGTGGAGCCCGCGCCCTACCCCACCTGAACCAGACCTGAACCGCCCGGCGAGATCGTGCACAGATGAGAACGGTCATCGTCCGCCTGGTAGAACCCGAGCAGTCCGGCGGCCAGTTACGCGGGCTGCTCGAAGAGGTCGGGGCCGAGCCTGTCCCGTTCAGCGGCTCGGAAGCCGTCATCGAGCTGCTGCTGGCCGCCGCCGGGCTGAAACCCGATCCGGCCTGAACCTCCCGCGAACCTCGCTCACCACGATGAGTGGTGAGAGGAGGCACGATGAGCGAGCAGGGGAGAAGTTGGCCGTTCGTCGCGCGGGGGGAGCCGCTCACGACCGTACGGGAATCGCTGCGGTCGGGAGCCGGCATGCTGATCGCCGGTGCGACGGGGGTAGGAAAGAGCAGGCTGGCGGCGCAGGTGCTGGCCGGGCTGCGGGGATACGCGATCGTGCGCGCGCTGGGCACCGAGACGGCGTCGATGATTCCGTTCGGCGCGTTCGCGCACGTCCTGACAGGGCCGCCGGAGAGCGGCGAGAACCTGCTGGGCTGGGCCGCGCGCCACCTGCGCGACCACGCGGGGCGCAGGGAGCTGCTGGTGAGCGTGGACGACGCGCACCGGCTCGACCCGGCCTCGGCGGCGCTGGTGCACTTCCTGGCCGAGCGCGAGCAGGCGCGGCTGCTGGTGACGATCAGGTCGGGGGAGCCGCAGCCCAGCCCGGTGACCGCGCTGTGGAAGGACGAGCTGCTGGAGCGGATCGAGCTGCCGCCGCTGACCGAGGCGGAGGTGGGCGAGGTGCTCGCGGGCGCGCTCGGCGGCGAGGTGGCGGCGGAGACCGTACGGCACCTGGCAAGGGTCAGCGAGGGCAACCTGCTGTACCTGCGCGAGGTCGTGCACGCGGGCCGCACCTCCGGCTGTCTGGCCGAGCGGGACGGCCGCTGGCGCTGGCGGGGCGGGCTGTCCATGACGACCAGGCTGCGCGAGCTGGTCGGCGACCGGATCGGCCATCTCGACCAGGACGAGCGTGAGGCGCTGGAGCTGGTGGCGTTCGGGGAGCCGCTCGGCACCGAGCTGCTGGCGGCGCTCACCTCGGTCAGGGCCGTCGAGCGCATCGAGGCGCGCGGCCTGGTCCTGACCGTGGACGACGGCCGGCGGGAGCACCTGCGGCTCGGCCACCCCCTCTACGGCGAGGTGGTGCGCGGTGACTGCGGCACGCTCCGGGCACGGCGGCGGCTGCGGACGCTGGCCGAGACGCTGGAGGCCACCGGGCTGCGGCGGCGCGAGGACGAGCTGCGGGCCGCCGTGTGGCGGCTGGACAGCGGCTCCACGACCGACCCCGACATGCTCACCTCGGCCGCCAAGCTGGCCTGGGGCCGGCAGGACCCGCGGCTGGCGGCGCGGCTGGCCAGGGCCGCGATCGACGCGGGCGCGGGCGTGACGGCGGTCGCGGTGCTCGGCGAGGTGCTCATGGTGCTGGGCGACGCGGGCTCGGCGCTGACCGCGCTGCGCCGGGCGGCCAGGGACGCGGTCACCGAAAGCGAGCGTGCCCAGCACGCCTCCAGCCTCGGGGTCAACCTGGCGTGGGCGGGCGCGGACACCGAGGCGTGCCACGTGCTCGACCTGGCCGCGCAGTCGCTGACCGATCCCGTCTGGCGGCAGGAGGCCTTCGTCTACCGGGCGGTGACCGACTGCTTCGCCGGGCGGCTCACCGGTGCGGCGCAGGCGCTGGCCAGGGCGCGCGAGTGCGAGCCGATGACGCTCCGGTGCGGCGCGCACGCGTCGTCGCTGGAGGCGTGGGTCGACGCGTACGCCGGGCGGACCGAGCGCGGCCTCGCGGTCGCCGCGGAGACGCTGGCGAGCGTGGCGGACTGGCAGGACGAGGCCCCGCACGCGCTGCCGACCTTCCTGGACGCGCTCTGCGCGGCGCGGACCTTCTCCGGGCGGCTGGACGAGGCGGCGGGCAGCGCGGAGCAGGGCATGGGGCTGCCCGCCGCCGAGCTGTCGGTGACCGGGTTCGGGGCCTGGCGGGCGATGGTCTGCCGGTTGCGCGGGGACGCGGCGGAGGCGCTGCGGTGGTGCACCGACGACATGGCCCGGCTGCCGGAGCGGGAGCCGTACCTGGGGCGGTGCGTGGCCGAGCACGCGCACGCGCTCGCACTGCTCGGCAGGCCGGCCGAGGCGGAGGAGTCACTGGCCGAGGCCGAGGAGCTGTCGGCCAGGTGGGCGTTCACCCGTCAGCACGTGCTGCACGCCGCGGTCTGGGTGGCGGCGACGGGCGGCGGCCTGGACGAGGCCGTGCGCCGGTGCCTGGTGGCGGCCGAGCACGCGGAGCGGCACGAGCTGCGCGGCCACCTCATGTTCGCGCTGCACGATCTGGTGCGGCTCGGCGCTCCCTCGGGGCGGCTCTCCGCGCTGGCCGAGCAGATGGAGGGGCCGCTGGTGGCACTGCTCGCCCGGCACGAGCGCGTCGCGGGGGACCCGGCCGGGCTGCGGGAGGTGGCGGCCGAGTTCGAGCGGCTCGGCCTGCTGCTGTACGCGGCCGAGGCCACCGCCCAGGAGGCGGCCGCCTACCGGGACTCGGGCCGGGGCACCCTGGCCAAGGGTGCGCGGACCCGGGCGTGGGCGCTGGCCAGGCGCTGCCCGGGCGTCACGACGCCGGCGCTGGTCGAGCTGGCCACGCCCGAGCTGACACCACGTCAGCGGGAGATCGTCCAGCTCGCCGCCGCCGGGCTGACGAACCGGCAGATCGCCGACCGGCTGACGCTGTCCACCAGGACGGCGGCCAACCATCTGCAGGCCGCCTACGACAAGCTCGGCGTGAACGACCGCACGCAGGTGGGCCGCCTGCTCGCGGCGCTCTAAACGAGCTTCAGCAGGCCGTCGTACAGGGTGTCCCGCTCCCCGGCGGACAGCACCCCGTACGGCGCCGCCGCCCGCAGGTCGGTCTCCGCCTCGATCCTGGCGCGGAGGGGTCCGTCCGTCAGGCTGACGATCTCGGCCGCGGACAGCCCCTCCGCCTGCCAGGCCAGGGCGTGCGCGTCGGCCCGGTGGTAGCGCAGCGCGGCCAGCCGGTTGAACAACAGCAGTCTGGGCTCCGCGCCCTCCGGCTCGTACGCCGGCGTCACCAGCTCCAGCGCGCCGCCCGGCACGCGTTCGGCGGCGTCGAGCACCCGGCCCGTCAGCGTGGCCAGGCCCGGCAGGTCGCCGCCCGCCCAGATGCGCCCCGCGGCGGCGGCGTGCAGGTCGTAGAGCCGGTGCACGAACTTCAGGCCCTTGTCCGTCAGCCGCAGTGTCCCGTCGTCGTACTCGGCCAGGGTGCCCTCGTTCAGGTGCCTGCGCAGGCCGGGCGCGTCGCCGTTGCGGTAGCGGTAGATGACGGCCAGCGCCGCGCGGGTCAGGGGGCGCAGCGGGAGCATGAACCGCAGGTCGGACAGGAAGCCGGGGGTCACGCCCGAGGTCTCGGACAGTTCGGTGACCGCTCTGCTGGCCGCGGCGTGCACGTTGACGTGGACCACGCTGATGATCGGGGCAATGGCCGCAGCATATTCCTGAAATTTCGGCATCAGCCTCGATTATGCGGTGATCCGTAGCCGATCCGCAGGGGATCGTAACGGCCCGGTCCGAAGGTGGGGTCAACCGTCCGGCGCCCGCCGGTGTTCTCCCGGTACCTCACCTGTCTGGAGTCCTCATGACCGCGCGCCGCTGGGCGGCCCTGCCTTTACTGCTGGTCGCGGTCTTCGTGACCACGCTCGACTTCTATGTCGCGAACCTCGCCGTGCCCTCGATCCGCGCCGACCTGCGCGCGGGCGACGCCGCCGTCCAGTTCGTGATCGCCGGGTACGGGCTGGCCTACGCCGCCGGGCTGATCGTCTCCGGACGCCTGGGCGACCTGTTCGGACATCGGCGCCTGTTCGCCACGGGGCTGGCGCTGTTCACGCTGGCCTCGGCGGCGTGCGGGCTGGCCGACGGCGCCGCCGCGCTGGTGGCGGCCAGGATCGCGCAGGGCGTGGCGGCCGCGCTGCTCGCCCCGCAGGTCCTCACGCTGCTCGGCGTGCTGTACCCGGGCGCGGACCGGGCCAGGGCCTTCGGCTGGTACGGCACCGCCGTCGGCCTGGCCGGGGTGGGCGGCCAGGTGATCGGCGGGCTGCTGGTGACGGCCGATCCCCTGGGGCTGGGCTGGCGGGCCTGCTTCCTGGTCAACGTGCCGATCGGGCTGGTGGCGCTGTCGCTGACCCGGCGGCTGCTCCCCCGTACCGATCGCTCGGGCCGCGAGCTCGATCTGGCCGGGGCGGGGCTCGTCGCCGCGGGGCTCGTGGCCGTCGTGCTGCCGCTGGTGGAGGGGCGCGCACAGGGCTGGCCGCCGTGGACGTGGTGCTGTCTGGCCGCCTCCGCGCCGATCCTGGGCGCCTTCGTACGGCGTCAGCGGCGCCTCGCGACCGGAGGGCGGGTGCCCCTGCTCGACCTGGAGGTGTTCCGCGACAGGGCGTTCGCCTGGGGGCTGGTCGCGGTGGGCCTGCTGTTCGGCACCTCGGCGGGCTTGTCGTTCGTGCTCGCCCTCTACCTCCAGGAAGGGCTCGGGCTCGGCCCGCTCGCCGCCGGAGCCGTGTGCACCGCGCTGAACGCCGGATTCCTCGCGGCCTCCCTGCGCCCCCATCGCCTGGGCGCGCCGGTGCTGGTCGCCGGGCTGGCGCTGCTGTATCACGTGGTCGCCCAGGGCGCGACGCCGACGCGGGTGGCGCTGACGCTGCTGGTGGCCGGGGCCGGGATGGGGCTGCTGATGTCGCCGCTGCTCTCCTCGGTCCTGTCCGCCGTACGGCCGGCGCGGGCGGGCGCTGCGGCCGGGGTGCTGGGCACCGTTCAGGAGACCGGGGGAGTGCTGGGCGGGACGATCACCGGGGCGGTGTTCTTCGGGGCCCTTGACCGGGGGTGGCAGGGGGCCACGTTGGCCGGGGTGTCGGTGCTGGTCGTGGGCGCGCTGGGCGTGCTGGCTCACTCGGCGCTGCGGCCTCGCCCCGGAACCCCGGTGGCGGCGGGGTTTCACGTGAAGCAGGATCGGCCCACGGACCGCCCGGATGGCGTGGAATGCTAGGCCCATGGCGCCGCCGCTCCGTTTCGCCCGCACCGCGGTCTTCGCCGTGGTGTGTCTCGGGCTGGGCATGGCGGCGCACATGCTGGGGGGCGCCACCGTACCGGCTCCGGCCATGCTGGGGGCGTTCGGGCTGGCGTTCGGGGCCGCGTACCCGATGGCGGGGCGCGAGCGGTCGCTCGCGGTCATCCTGCCGCTGCTCGGCGGGTTGCAGGTGGTCCTGCACCTGCTGTTCTCGCTCTCCCACGCCGCCGCGCCGCACGAGCTGGCGGGGCACCTTCACTCGAGCCTGGTGCCCAACCTGGGCATGCTCGTCACGCACGGCTGGGCGGTCGGCCTGACCGCGCTGTGGCTGGCGCGCGGGGAGGCCGTGCTCTGGTCGCTGCTGCGCCGCCTGGCCGTACGCCTGCTGGTCATCTGGCTGCCGCTGCTCACGACGCCTTTCTCCACACCCCTGTGGACGGCCGAACCGCGGGTTCCGCGCTCGGCCGTGCTGCGGCACGTCGTCACCCGGAGGGGCCCGCCGCGGGCCGTCATCACCTGACGTTTCCCCTCTTCAGACGACCCCCGCCGACCGGCAGGGCCTGCTTCGGCATGCCGGGCGGAAGAAAGGCATTCCCATGTTCACTCGTCGATCCCTCGTGCTCGCGGCCACGGTGGTGGCCCTGGCCGGCTGCGGCGCCACCACCACCGCCGCCGCTCCCGCCACTTCCTCGCCCAGCTCCCCGCCCAGCTCCTCCGCCGCCGCGGCGGCCGGGCTGACCATCACCGATCCCTGGGTGAAGACCACCAAGGAAGGGATGACGGCCGCGTTCGGCACGCTGGTCAACAACGGCGACGCCCCGATCACGATCGTGTCGGGCACCTCCACCCTGTCCCCCACCATCGAGCTGCACGAAGTGGTGGAGTCCGACGGCAAGATGGTCATGCGGCCCAAGAAGGGCGGCTTCGTCGTGCCGGCGCGCGGCACCCACCAGCTCCAGCCGGGCGGTGACCACATCATGTTGATGAGCGTCACCAAGGAGGTGCTGCCGGGGGCCAGGATCCCGTTCACGCTCCAGGTCGAGGGCGGCAAGCCGCTGGAGTTCACCGCCGTCGGCAAGGACTTCGCCGGCGGCGAGGAGGACTACCAGCCGGGGCACAAGTGATCAGCCGCAGGGGCCTGCTCGCCGGGGGCGCCGCCACCGCGGCCGGCGCCCTCGCGCGCCCTGTCGTACGACGGCAGGAGATCACCCTGGCGCCCACGCGGATCGAGCCGTTCCACGGCGCGCACCAGGCCGGGGTGGCCACCGCGCAGCAGGCCCACGCGATGTTCCTCGGGTTCGACCTGCGCAAAGACGTACGCAGGGAGGCGATCGTCCGGCTGCTCCAGCTCCTCACCGACGACGCGGCCCGCCTCACCCAGGGGCGGCCCGCGCTGGCCGACACCGAGCCCGAGCTGGCGGCGACGCCGGCCCGGCTCACGGTCACGTTCGGATTCGGTCCCGGGCTGTTCGAGGCGGCCGGGGTGGACTCGCCGGTGGCCCCGCTGCCCGCGTTCCGCACCGACAAGCTGGACAAGCGGTGGAGCGGCGGCGACCTGCTCGTCCAGGTGTGCGCGGACGAGCGACTGACCGTGGCGCACGCCGTACGGATGATCGTGAAGGACGCGCGCTCGTTCGCCCGGGTGAAGTGGACGCAGCGCGGGTTCCACGACCCGAGCAGGCGCAACCTGATGGGCCAGCTCGAAGGCACGGTCAACCCCGTGGACCTGGACCGGGCCGTGTGGATCTCCCAGGGCCCCGCCGGGCTGCGCGGTGGGACCACGCTGGTGCTGCGCCGGATCCGGATGCTGCTGGAGACCTGGGACATCGCCGACCGGGTGGCCAGGGAGTTCACCATCGGCCGCCGCCTCGACACCGGCGCCCCGCTCACGGGCACGGCCGAGCACGACCCGCCCGACTACGAGAGGAAGAACCGGCTCGGGTTCCCGGTCATCTCGGAGTACGCCCACATCAGGCGGGCCCACGTGTCCGACCCCGCGCAGCGCATCCTGCGGCGGCCCTACAACTACGACGAGGGCCTCACCGCGGACGGGGAGCCGGACTCCGGGCTGCTGTTCGCCTCCTACCAGGCGGACATCGCCCGGCAGTTCGTCCCCATCCAGCGCATGCTGGCCGAGGCCGACCTGCTCAACGAGTGGATCACGGCGATCGGGTCGGCCGTCTTCGCCATCCCGCCCGGCTGCGCGCCCGGCGGGTGGATCGGGGAGGGCCTGCTGTCCTGACGGACACGGCGACGGCCCGATCCCCGCCGGGCCGTCGCCGGTCGAGCCGTCGGACAGGCGCGAGGCTCACCCGTACCGGCCGCCGGAGACGGGTCGGAGGGCGGCGGTCACGTCGTCGGCGAGGGTCCTGAGCTCCTCCGGGCGCAGCGTGGAGACGGTCAGGCGCACGGCCGGCGGCGTGCCGATGCGGTTGCGGGCCCCGGGCGCGCAGGCCCAGCCACGGGTCAGCAGGCGGGTGATGGCGGTGGTCTCGTCGGCGACGGGGATCCACACGTTGAGCCCGCTGCGGCCGTGCGCCGTGACGCCGCGCTCGGCCAGCGCCGTCACCAGGCCGTCCCGGCGCTCGGCGTACGCCGCGGCCACGGCCGCGGTGTCCACCGCCTCCGTTCGCCACAGGTGGGCGACGGCCCGCTGCAGCAGGTGGCTCACCCAGCCGGCGGCCAGCCGCTGCCGGCCGCGCAACCGGCCCAGCGTGACCGGGTCACCGGCGATCAGGGCCAGGCGCAGGTCAGGGCCGAAGGCCTTGGCGGTGGAACGGGTGAGCAGCCACCGCTTCGTGCTGCCCACCACCGGATGCAGCGGCAGGTCCACGAACCCCGACCCGTGATCGTCCTCGATCAGCAGCACCTCCGGGTGGGCCCCCAGCACACCCCGCAGCGCCGCCGCCCGCTCCCCGGAGACGGCGGCGCCGGTCGGGTTCTGGGCACGAGCCGTGATCACCACGGCCCGTACGCCGCCGCGCAGGGCCCGCTCCAACTCCTCCGGCAGCGGACCCTCGTCGTCGAGCCGCAGCGGCACCGGCCGCAGGCCGAGCACGGCCACCAGGTCGAGCAGGGCCGTCCACCCCGGGTCCTCCACGGCGATCGCGTCGCCCGGGCGCAGGTGGGCGGCCAGCACGCGCTCGACCGCGTCGAGGGTGCCCGAGGTGATCGCCAGCGGGGCGGCGGGCACGCCGTCGGCCCGCAGCCGGTCCCCGGCCAGGGCGAGGAGCTCCTCGTCGTCGCCCGCCCCGTACATGGCCGGCCGCTCCTCGTGCGCCCGCGCCGCCGCGGCCAGTGCCTCGTGTAGCGACGGCAGCAGGCGCGGATCGGGGTTGCCCTGGGACAGGTCGCGCACGCCTGGCGGCACCTCGATGCGGATCTCCTCCCGCAACGTGCTGGCCGGCCGCGGCCTGACCCGGGTGCCGCGCCGCCCGGCGGTCTCCACCACGCCACGCTCCCGCAACAGCCGGTACGCCGCCGCCGCCGTGTTCGGGCTGACCTCCGCCTGGGCGGCCACCTCCCGCACCGGGGGCAGCAGCGCGCCTGGCGCCAGCCGGCCCTCCGACACGGCGGCCTCGACACCGGCCGCGATCTCACTGGCAGTTCCGGCGTTGACCAGATATGTTTCTAGCACAATTTACATTATGTACTAATACAAAGGAGTTTGGGTGCTTATTCAGCCTTGGGATGCGGCCCGCGACGAGGACGAGTGGCGGAGCTGGCTGCGTACGCGTGACTTCGGCCAGATCGCGGTCAACGGCGTGGACGGCGCGCCGCCGGTGGTGGTGCCGACGCACTTCCTGTTCGACGGGGAGGAGATCGTGCTCCACCTGGCCAGGCCCAATCCCATCTGGGCGGCGCTGGAGGCCAACCCGGTGGCGGTGGTGAGCGTGCACGACGACTACGCCTACATCCCCACGGGCTGGCGCTCGGACTCCCCCGTGACCGGCGTGGCGACCAGCTACTACGCCTCCGTCCAGCTCGCCTGCCGGGCCGAGATCGTGGACGGCAAGGAGGACAAGGCGGCGATCCTGCGCCGCCAGCTCGCCCACCACCAGCCCGACGGCGACTACGGCCTGATGGCCGCCGACGAGGGGCCGTACCACAAGATGTTGTCGGCGCTCAGAGGGCTGCGGCTGCGTGTGGTGGACGTGCGGGCCAAGTTCAAGTTCGACGACCACAAGCCGGTCGAGCTGCGCGATCGCGTCGCGGTCGGGCTCGCCGTGCGCGGTCTGCCGCGGGACGCGGGGGCCCTGGCGCAGCAGCGCAGGCGGATGGAGTCGGTCCGGGCTGAAACGGCTGGTCAGGACGGGCAAGGTTAGGATTGTCGCATGACAGCGCAGGGCGGCCCGGAGCGCGAGCAGGTGCTCGCCTGGGTCGAGCGGGTGGCGACGTTCGTCTCCGAGGAGTGGGGCCTCGCGCCGATCAGCGGTCGCATCCTGGGCTGGCTCATGGCCTGTGATCCGCCGGAGCAGACCGCCGGCGAGATCTCCGATGCCATCGGCGCCAGCCGGGCCTCCCTGACGACGAACCTGCATCTCCTGATGTCCATCAAGCTCATCCGCAGGCTCCGCAAGCCCGGCGAGCGCAACGTCTACTACCAGATCGAGGACGACGCCTGGTCAAGGGTCATCCGGCAGAAGCTCGCCGCGTTCGCCGCGTTCGACGAGCTGGCGGCGGAGGGCCTGCGGCTCGGCTGGGCGGACGAGGCGCGCACCGCGCGCATCCGCTCGGCCAGGAGCTCCATCGCCGCCCTCGCCGAGTCGCTCGACCGGGCCGCCGCCAGGCCCGACTGACGCCAAGGAGCCGTGCATGATCGCCAGAGTCTGGCACGCCACCGCCACCCCGGCCGGAGCCGAGGCCTACCGCCGCCACTTCACGAGCGCGGTCCTCCCGGAGCTGCAGAAGATCGACGGCCACCGGGGCGTGCACCTCCTGCAGCGGCCCGTCGACGAGCACATAGAGCTCCAGGTTGTCACCTTCTGGACGTCCCTCGAGGCGATCAAGGCGTTCGCCGGGGACGACGTCGACACGGCCGTCGTCGAGCCGGACGCCCAAGCCGCCCTCCTGACCTACAGCACCACCGTCACCCACCACGACGTCATCATCACCACCCCGGAACCTCCCGCGAGCCGATGAATCCACACTTGTGGATAACCCCCACTCCCTGTGGATAACTTTCCGGCACCCCACCCCCGAGACACCCCCGCCCCAAGGCCCCGGCAGCCACGGCCCGCCATCGTAAAGATCATCCCCGCCGGAGTCCTCCCGGCGGCGCGTTTCCCCAGCTCCGCTTGCCACTACCACAACCCCCGCCGGCACGGGCGCCTTCGGCCGAATCCCGTTCTCCAGCTCGATCCCGCGGCCCCCGCAGGCGTCCCGGAGCCGCGTCCAGCTTTTACCCACACCCTGTGGATAAAGATTCAAGAACGCTTCAGGCTGCCGGCGATGACGCGGGCCACTTCCTCTGGAAGCAGATCGGTCGTGTCCACGACCTCGCCCTCCCGGGCGAGCCAGGACATGGCCTCCCGGTACGCCGCCAAATGCTCCATCCGCCAGTTGCCGATCGTCGCCTCGTCCCTCTCGATGCGCCGGACGAGCGTGTCCTGATCGGTGTGCAGCACGAAGTGCCGGACGGGAACTCTCGCCTTCCGCAGCCCGGACTCGATCTCCTGCCAGTACTCCTCGAACAGGACGGTCTGCGGCATCACCAGCACCCCGCCCACATAGTCGAGGAGCTGGACCGCGGTCTCCACGACGAGATGGCGCCACGGTTTCCAGTGCTGGAAGTTCCCGAGCCGCGGCAGGCCGGACACGGTCGTGAGCATGTAGCCGACCTGCTCGGGATCGAAGTAGCGGGCATCGGGAACCAGCGGGACGAGCTCCTTGGCCGTGCTCGTCTTACCTGCCCCGAACGTCCCGTTCAGCCAGATCACCATGACGAGCAGCGTAACCGGACAGGTTCCACAAGATCACCAATTCCAGTACGACTTGGCCTCCGACTTCCACTCCTTCGGGAAGTACTGGTGGATCTTGAACGCCATCCCGTGACCACGGGCGATGTACTGGTCGCGATCGAGCTTCCTGGCGATCGGCTTACCCGGGCTGCCGTTGTTGTCCCACCAGGACTCCCACTGCTTGATGCAGGTCTGGTTGCCGAGGTACTGGTTGGAGCAGGGCGCGGGCGGCGACCAGATCTGGGTGTGCCCGAAGTCGACGACCTTCCCCGAAGACCGCTCGGTGATCGTCCCCCACGCCTTCAGGCAGTATCCCTGCGAGGGGATGTCCCACTTCACATAATGCTGCGGCCCGGACGTGGCCAAGGTCCGCAGGTTTCCGCACTTGGCGTCGCCGATCTGCTCCTTGGTAACCCGGACGGTGTAGTACGTGCCGTTGTCCCGCCACCCGTCCAGCGTCAGCCAGTCACCCGTACGGACGAACTTCTCCGCGTACGACGGCGGCCACTTCTTCGGATCCCCCCAGCTGATCTCCGACGTGTCGGACGACAGCGGCTTCCACGTCCACTGCCCCGCCGCCTGGCCGTCGGCCCAGTGCTGACCGGCGCTGCGCTCGGCGAACTGGGAGTATTGACCGTAGTTCTCGGCCGCCTGCGCTGGTCCGGTCATCCCCGCGAGCACCGTGACCACCACCGCCCCCACGACGACGGCCGGCCGCGCGTTCATCCTCTGCTTCTTCACCGTCGGCACGGTAGCGGCGCCACCGCGTCACACCCCGACAGATCAAAAATCCTCGAACCGAGCGCGCGCCCCGGCCCTGCCGCACGGGACCGGGGCGCACGTCTGGCTCAGCCGGAGCGCCGCATGAGGGCGAAGACGCCCCACCCCAGGTATTCACGCTGGTAGCGGGCATGCCGCACCGGCGCCGTCGTCAGCTCGGCCCGCAGCTCCCCGGCCAGTTCGTCGCCGGGGTTCGCGTCGAGCCAGCGCCGGAGGTTCAGCCACTGGGCCGCGGCGTACCGGTCCCAACTGTCCTGATCGGCCAGCACCATCTCGACGACGTCCCAGCCGAGCTCCCCGAACCGTTCGAGCAGCCCCGGCAGGGAGCTCAGCTCGTCCTTGGCGCTCATGTAGCAGCCCTCGACGGTGGCCTGGTCGGGTGGGTCGAGCCGCCAGTAGGGCTCCCCGATCAGCATCATCCCCTGGGGACGCAGGCTGCGCCCGAGCAGCTCGACCGTGCCGGGCACGCCGCCGCCGATCCAGGTCGCGCCGACACACGACGCGACGTCGACGGGCTCATCGGCCACGTACGCCGACGCGTCGCCGTGCACGAACGTGACCCGATCGCCGACGCCCAGTTCGCCGGCCCGCTCCCGGGCCGCCGCCGTGAACACCGTGCTGACGTCGACGCCGACGCCCGCCACTTCGTGGTCACGCGCCCAGGTGCAGAGCATCTCCCCCTTGCCGCAGGCCAGGTCGAGCATCCTGGTGCCGGGAGGCAGGGCCAGCGCCCGGCCGAGGGTGGCGAGCTTGTCGGCGGTGAAAGGGTTGAGAATGCGGTGACTGCTCTCGCGAATGGTGAAGCTACGTGGAAGATCCACTTCTGAGGTTCCTAACGGTCGAAGACGCGATATTGACGATTCGCGACCGGACAAAACCGGTCGAACGCGCCAGGACCGTCATCAAATACACCTCATCACGCAGTGGGAACGTATGCCGCGCGTGACGTTAGGGCACACCCACCGGCCACGTCCACCCGATTAACTCCTCAAGGGGGCACTCTGGGTGTCGGCAAAGTAACTAGACTCCCCCTTCCACAACACCCCCTAAGGAAAGCTCCCCCGTGAATCGCATAGCGCTGCCCATCGGCCTGCTCGCCGCCACCGCCCTGGTCGCCGGCTGCTCGATCACCACCCCCGAACCCGACCAGAAGGGCATCGTCTACGACGCGGGCATGTTCTCCGACACCACGTTCCAGAACTGCATCGACCCCGGCAGCCGGGATGTGTCCGGCCCCGGCGACCAGGGGTTCGTCTACCCCAACGGGCAGCGCACCTTCGAGTTCGCCGACAAGGACAGCGCCGAGTCCAAGCCCCTCACCGTGGTCACCAAGGACAACCTGGAGATGACCGTCTCCGGCGTCGCCACGTTCTCGCTCACGACCGACTGCGCGACGCTGCGCAAGTTCCATGAGCAGATCGGGCTGAAGTTCAAGGCGTACGAGGAAGAGGGCTGGGCCCGGCTGCTCGGCGTCTACATCGGCCAGCCCCTGGACCGGGCGATGGACGCGGCGGCGAAGGCGTACGGCTGGAAGGACCTGTTCTCCAACCCCGCGGTCAAGCAGGAGTGGGAGAAGTCGGTGGCCACGTACGCGGCCCAGTTCATCAAGGAGCAGGGCGGCGAGGGGTTCTTCGGCGGCTTCTCCGTCACGCTGCAGCAGCCGCAGCCGCCCCAGGGCGTACGCGACGCGCTCGCCTCCGCGCAGCAGGCGGTGGAGGAGAACACGGCGCAGAAGGCGAAGAACGCGAAGGCCACCACCGAGCTGGAGTCCATCAAGGCACTGGTGAAGGTGCTCGGCCCCGAGGGCGCGGTGTTGTGGCAGGCCATCAAGGACGGCCGGGTCTCCTTCATCGTCTCCGACGGCAACGTGGCGGTCACCCCTCCCAAGCAGTGAGCCCCTCCCCGCCGCCCGGTCAGCGGAGCCTGGCCCCGTACACGTGGTCGACGCTCATCGTCATCAGCACCCTGCGATCGGACACCATCACCGACCGGTACTCCTCCCAGTCCGGATGCTCCCCGGCCGCGCGGCGGTAATAGTCCACCAGCGCCTCCACCTCGGGGCCGTAGGGATCGGACCCCGGCCCGACGAGGGTCGCCAGACCGTCGGCCGTGGCCCACGACCAGCCGTCGGCGCTGGTGACCTCCAGCGAGGCCCGTGGGTCCCGGCGCAGGTTCACCGTCTTGGCCCGCCCCTCGGTCATCGACACGTGGATGACGCCGGCCGCCGCGTCGTAGAAGGGCATGACGGGCGAGAGTTGGGGCCGGCCGTCCGCCTTGATCGTGGCCAGCACCCCCAGCCGGCTCTCCGCGAGCAGCGCCCGCGGGTCGAACGGCACGGCGCTCACGCTCGCCCCTCGCCGGCCTGGCGGAACTGCTCGATCAGCACCGGGTAACCGCGGTCACCCTGCCCGGCGGCGACGGCGCGATCGGCCAGATCCTTGACGAAGCGCGGCAACTCGGTGCTCACGCCGAACAGCTCACTCTCCTCGACGAGGTGTTCCATCGCGGCGACATGCGTGTCGAGCGTGGCGTCCAGCGCCGGATAGGAACCCTCGTCGATCTGCCGCGCGTACCCCGGCAGCCACCCGCCCACCGTCCCGATCAACGTCCTGACCAGCGGGGCGAAGGCGGAGGCGGGCACCCCCGCCGCACCGACCATGGCGGCCCCCTGGAGGAATCCGTTCAGCACGCTCCACATCACCCCCAGCAGGGCCACGTCGTGCAAGGACGAAAGACCGTGGTCGTCGCCGAGGTGCGTCCCCTCGCCGATGCTCCTGAGGACCGGCTCGTGCAGGTCGAAGGCCGCCCGCGGCCCGCTGTAGAAGATGACGGCGTCCGGGGTGCCGATGGCCTGGGGAATGGCCATGATCGCGCCATCGAGGTAGGCGGCCCCGCGTCGCTCCGCCCATCGCGCGATGTCCCGGGCCGCCTCGGACGTGCCCGAGGTCAGGTTCACCAGGATCCGGCCCTGGAGGGCGTCGTCGCCCAGCGGATCGAGCAGCTCGCGCACGGCGTCATAGTCGGACACGCAGACGACCACGACCGAGCCGGCCGCGACGGCCTCCCCGACCGACCCGGCCGCCGTGGCCCCCTGGGCGACGAGCTTGTCCGCCTTCTCCGCCGTACGGTTCCACACGGTCGTGGCGTATCCGTCACGCAGAAAGGCCTCGGCCAGCGCCTGCCCCATCAGACCCAGTCCGATGACCGTCACATCACGATTCTGTGCATTAGTGCTCATGGCAGAATCATCAACGTTCATACCGGTATGAAGGTCAAGGAGGAGCGACGTGCTGATCGGGGAGCTGAGCCGGCGCACCGGCGTCCACACGCATCAACTGCGCTACTACGAGGCCCAGGGCCTGCTGGAGCCCGGCCGCGGGAGCAACGGCTACCGCGAATATCCCGACGCCGCCGTCCTGACCGTCGCCCAGATCAGAAGGCTGCTCGAAGCCGGCCTGTCGACCCAAGAGATCGGGTTCCTGCTGCCCTGCGCCACCGGCGCGGCCCCCGACCTCGAGCCCTGCCCCGAGCTGCTGGACGCCCTGCGCGCCCGGCTGCGGGCGATGGACGAGCACATCGACACGCTCAACCGCTCCCGGCAGACC
Source organism: Nonomuraea sp. NPDC050643 (assembly GCF_040654715.1). Lineage (NCBI taxonomy): Bacteria > Bacillati > Actinomycetota > Actinomycetes > Streptosporangiales > Streptosporangiaceae > Nonomuraea > Nonomuraea sp. NPDC050643. Next base: position 43,271 of record NZ_JBFAIM010000068.1, read on the forward strand.
CTCCACGACTACATCGAGGTCACCGAACGCCGCGTGTCGTCACATCCCTACTCCCCGTGCACGGTGATGACGTAACCCTCAGGCCCGGCGAACGCGAACATCCTGCCGAACGGCCCCTCCTCGGGCTCCGTGACGATGCGCACCCCCGCGTCGCGGAGCTCGTCGTGCAGCCCCTGCGCGTCGGTGGTCTTGAACCACAGAGCGACCCCGAGCCCGGGCTGATCGACGGCGTCGAGATCCACCCCCGGCAGCGGCTCGCGAACGGCGAACGGGATCGGCTCGGTCACGAACACCACGGCCCCGGGTGGCGAGGCGGGCGCCCGGCGCAGCCCGAGCCGCTCCTCGTAGAAGGCCGCCGCGGCGGCCACATCACGCACCTGCAGAGCGACGAAGTCCGGCCCACTGACAGTCATGAGTACTTCCCTTCTCCATGTCAGGACATTGACATAACGACAAAGTAGACGCACCCCCTCCTATATGTCAAACTCCTGACATGCACGATGGGACTTCCTCAAGCCCGGCCCGCACCGCCGACGTCACAGAGCGCCTCGGCTACCGCCTCAAGCGCGCCGCCTCGGCCCTGCGCACCGCGATGGACAGAGCGCTGCGCGAGTACGGCCTGACGGTGCCGCAGTACGCCTGCCTGGAACTCCTGGACCAGCGCCCCGGCCTGTCGAACGCCGAGCTGGCCCGCGGCTCCTTCGTCACCCGGCAGTCCATGAACGTCGTCCTGCGCGGGCTCCAGGACGCCGGCCTCATCACCCGCCCCGCCACCACGGACCACGGCCGCGCCCTGCCCGCCCACCTGACCGAGGAAGGCCATCGCCGTCTCGCGATGGCCCGCTCCGCCGTCTACGCCATCGACCAGCGCATGACCGACGCCGTCCCGGAGCAACGCCTCGCCACCATGCTCACCGACCTCGACCGCATGACGGCGGCGCTGGAGCCGTAGAACGGTCGAGCGGCAAAGCGAAAGGCCGCTTCCCGTCGGTCGGAAAGCGGCCCTGTCGCCGGTCACGGGCGCCAGTCAGCCGGCGTCGGGGACGTACCCCAGGTTGACCACGCCGCTCTTGTACGTCTCCGACCTGACCAGCTTCAGCGGGTGGGTCGGGGTGTCCTCGAACAGCCGCTGACCACGGCCGACGACGATCGGGTGGACGAGCAGGTTGAGCTCGTCGAGCAGCCCGTTGGCCAGCAGCCACCGCACGGTCGTCGCGGACCCGGACATCTGGATGTCACCGTCGGTCTGCTCCTTGAGCTCCCGCAGCCCGGCCGCGACGTCGCCGTTGATGAGCGTGGTGTTGACCCAGTCGGCCCGCTCCAGGCTGCTGGACACGACCCACTTGCGAGCGTTGTTGAAGGCTTCGGCGGGCTCCTGGTCCTTGCCCGTCGTCGTCCAGTACGAGGACCACTCGTCGTACAGCCTGCGGCCCATCAGGAACCCGGCCGCGGTCGACATGCCCGCCTGGACGAACGCCCCCATCTCGTCGTCCCAGTACGGGAAGTGCCACTGGTCGGGCGACTCGACGACGCCGTCGACGGAGATGAAGAAACTCGAGATGATCTTTGCCATTGCGCTGCTCCCTAGTCATCCTGCGAGAAGCAGATTAGGGGGAAATGCGAAGCCGGGTCTTGTACAGAAACGACAGCGCCAAGACCCTGGACTCTGGACCGGACTCCAGGGCGAAAGGGTGAGGCGCGTGAAGATCGGGCAGGTCGCGAGCGAGGCCGGGGTCAGCGTGGACACGGTGCGGTTCTACGAGCGGCGCGGGGTGTTGCCCGCGGCCGAGCGCAGGCCGTCGGGCTATCGCGACTTCGACGCCGCGGCGGTGGAGCGCATCCGCCTCGCCAAGAGCCTGCAGGGGCTGGGCCTCACCCTGGACGAAGTGGTCGACGCGCTGGCCGCGCACGACGCGGGCGGGACGACGTGCGAGAGCGAGCGGTGGCGGCTGGAGGCGGTCGTGGACCGGATCGACGCCAAGATGGCCGAGCTGGCCAGAGCCCGGCACGCCGCCGTGGCCAGCCTGGCGGACTGCCGGGCCGGTCGCTGCCGGTTCGCGGGGATGAGAACCTGACCGAGGCGGTGGTGCGAGCGTGGTCAGCGCTCGTCCGTACCGCGTGCTCGCGTCTCGCTCGGTTCTGACGGTATGCCGAGGTCGGCGAGCAGGTCGCGCGCTCGCAGCAGGTGACGGCCGGCCTCGCCGGTGTCGCCCGCTCGCTCGTGGGCGCGGCCGAGCAGCAAGTGGGTGTGGGCCTCGCCGAGGCGATGCCCGGTCTCGCGGTGGACGGCCAGCGCGCGCCGACCCGTCCGGAGCGCCTGCCGAAGATCGGCCTCGGCGAGCCACAGCCCGGTGAGCACGGTCAGGACGTGACCTTCGAGCAACCGGAACCCCGCCTCGTTGACCACGGTCGTGGCCTGCTCGATCAGCTCGTGTGCCCGGTCGTGACCGCCCAGGTCCCGGTGGGCCGCGGCGAGGCCGATCAGCGCCTCGGCCCTGGCGTGCCCGAGCCCGATGTCCGTGGCAGCGCCGAGGGCCTGCCGGTGGTGCTCGACGGCCTGGAGGTGCTCGCCGAGCCGGTGATGGATGCTGCCGAGGGTGTTGAACGCGTCGGCTTCGAGGCGAGCGTCGCCGATGTCGCGAGCGAGGCCCAGCGCGGCTCGGGCGAGGTCGAGCGCGGGCCGGCCCGTGTCCCGCCGGATCGACGACAGGCACAGCAGCGCCTCCGCCTCCCCGACCGGATCGCCTGACCGCCGGTGCAACGACAGGGCCTCGGCGAGGAACCGATGCGCCTGATCGAACCTGCCTGACTGGTGATGGATCTCGCCGAGGTCGCGCAACGCGGTGGCCTCGGCCTTGGTGATGCCGGCCCGGCGGTGGATGGCCCTGGCTCGCGTGTGCAGGTCGGCCGCCCGCTCCAACTGCCCCATCGCCCGGTGGACGGCGCCCAGGTTTCCCAGTTGCAGCGCCTCGTTCAGCAACGAGCCGTGCCGGAGATTGAGCGCCAGCAGGTGCTCGAAGCAGGCGGCGGCCTCGGCGAGCCGGCCCGATCGGAGGCACAGCATCCCCATGTTGGACAGCGCGGCATCCTGGACCGTCGAACCTTCGAGGTCTTGGCCGGCGCGCCGCACCCGCTGATAGAGGGCGAGCGCGTCCTGGTGCCGGCCCCGCGCCTGGTCGGCGTCGGCCCGGCTGAGCCAGGCGGCGGCCTGGGCGTGCGGCTCGCCGTCGGCTTCGGCGGCCGTGAGCGCGGCCTCGGCGACGGTCAGCCAGTCGACCATGGGGCGACGCAGCCAGAAGTAGCCGCGCAGGGCGTCCGCCAGCAGCCAGGCGACCCGGTGAGGGCCGTGGCGGCTCGTGTGCCGGACGACCGCCACCAGACACGAGAACTCCTCGTCCAGCCAGGCGAGCGCAGGCTGCTCCGCGGGGAAAAGGGCGCCTCTGTCGTCGTCCGGTTCGATCGGCAGACGCGACATGTGGGGATACAGGATTCGGGCGGCGGCGTCCGCGCTGGAGAGGTAGTGGTCGTACAGGCGGGCCCGTGCGGCGGCGCGGCCGGCCTCGCTCTCCTCGCGGGCGGCCAGGTCGCCGGCGTAGTGACGTAGCAGGTCGTGGCAGGTGTACCGGCCGGTGGCACGCTCCTCGACGAGATGCGCGCGGGCCAGCTCCTCCAGCAACCCCTCGGCCGCCGCCGTACCGAGGCCGGCCAGGGCTGCCGCCGCGGCGGCGGTGACGTCCGGTCCGGGCGCCAGCGCGAGCAGCCGGAACACGCGCCGCGCCGCCACCGACAGATGCGCGTAGGACAGGTCGAAGGAGACGAGGACGGCACTGTACGGATCTCCGGCCACGGACAGCGCGGTGAGCCGGTCACCCGTACGCAGCCGCGCCACATAGTCGGCGACACGCTGCCGCGGGCGGGTGGCCAGGTTCGCCGCGGCGATGCGCAGCGCCAACGGCAGCCGGTCGCACAGCTCGGCCAGCTCGGTGACCGCCTCGCGCTCGGCCGCGGCCCGCTCGGCGCCGAGGATCCGGCCCATCAGCGCGGTGGCGTCGTCCAACGGCAGGACGTCGAGGTTCATCCGATGAGCCCCGTCGCGGGCCACCAGGCCGCCGAGCCCGCCGCGGCTGGTCACCAGCACGACCGAGCCGCCCCCGCCGGGCAGCAGCGGCCGGACCTGCTCGGCACTCGCGGCGTTGTCCACCACCAGCAGCATGCGCCGGTCGGCCAGCACACTCCGGTACATCGCCGCGGCCTCCTCCACCTCGGCCGGGATCCGTTCGGGCGGGACGCCGAGCGCGCGCAGCAGCCGGGCCAGCGCCTCGATCGAGGACAGCGGGGGTTGTGGCGCGTACCCGCGCAGGTCGACGTAGAGCTGGCCGTCGGCGAACCGGTCACGGACCCGGTGAGCCCAGTGCACGGCCAAGGCGGTCTTGCCGACGCCGGGCATGCCCTCGACCCCCGAGATCAGGACCATCGCGGGCCGGCTCGCACCGTGGCGGCGGACGAGCGTGTCCAGCCGTTCCAGGTCGGTCGCCCGTCCGGTGAACTGCGCCACGTCCGCGGGGAGCTGCGCCGGCGTCACTCGCCCACTGACGCCGACCGGTCCTGCACCCGCACTGACGCCGAGCGAGCTTGTTCCCCCACTGACGCCGGCCGAACCTGCTCCCGCAGCACCGCTGCCCGGCATTCCTCTCGCGCCGCCGCCGTGCTCGGTCGCCGCCTCCGCCCCTCTGGCGCCCGCCTCGCCTGCTCTGGCGTCCGCCTCCGCCCCTCTGGCGTCCGCGTCCGGCGGAGGCGTGCTCTGGTCGAGGGCGGGATCGCGGCGCAGGATCCGCTCGTGCAACTGCCGCAGCCGCTCGCCCGGCTCGTCGCCGATCTCCTCGACCAGCCGCTCCCGCAGTCCCGCGTACACCGCCAACGCGTCCGCCTGCCGCCCACCCCGGTACAGCGCCAGCATCAGCAGCCCCGCCAGCGGCTCGTTCAGCGGATGCTCGGCCACCGACTGCGACAGCGAGCCCATCACGGCGGCGGGCCCGTCGGGACCGAGCCGCAGCCGCGCGGCGAGCCCGCCGGTGAGGATCGCGAGCCGCTCCTGCTCCAGCGCCGCCCGGGTCCGCTCCGCCCAGTCGCCCGTCAGCCCGGCCAGCGGCATGCCGCGCCACAGGCTCGCCGCCTCCTCCCACAGGCGCACCGCTCGCCCGCCGTCCTCAAGGGCCCGCGCCTCGGCCGCCAGACGCCGGGACCGGTGCAGGTCGACCAGGTCGGGATCGACGTCCAGCAGGTAACCGCCGCCCGTACGCCGCAGCACGTCCTGCCCGCGACCGGCTCCGGCCCGCTCCAGCACCCGGCGCAGCCGCGACACGTACGTGTACACCGCGTTCCGCGCGTCACCCGGCAGGCGCTCGCCCCACACCCGCTCCAGGAGCTGATCCATCCCGACCGGCCGCGCACGGGCCAGCGCCAGCGCGGCCAGCACGCACCGCTGGCGAGGTCGCCCCAGCGGGACCTCCCGGCCGGCCACCCACAGTTCCACCGGCCCCAGAACGCGCAACTCCACGGCTCCGCCCCTCGACGGCCCCCTGAGCGCCAGCCTGGAGCGGCCGTCAGGAAAACGTCAAGGTTCCGGCCGGGTCACGCGCGACAGGCTGAAGCCGGCATTCAACAGGACACGGGAACTCAAGGAGGATCACCGTGAGATTCGGTTCCGTCATCGCCGGGGCCTGCGTGGCCGCGCTCGCATGGGGTGTTTCCGTCGCGCCCGCCCACGCCGCCAACCTGGACGCGAACTGCGACGACAACGAAGTCTGCCTCTACAAGAACTCGAGTTTCCAGGCCACCGCCGGGATCCACGACCGGACGAGTGACGACAACGACTACGACGGCAACAGCTTCCTCAACTGTTCCATCAATTGCGGGCTGAACGACGAGGTCAGCTCGATCAGGAACACCAGGAACGTGCAGATGTTCTTCTACCAGCACCGCAACGGCGGCGGAGCCAAGCTGCACGTCGCCGCCGAAGGATCGCGTGCGAACCTCGCCCAGGATCCCCTGGGCGCCGACACCTGGAACGACCGGATCAGCTCACACTGCTGGCTGGACACCACCCGGCCCGTATGGTGCCGGTGAGCAAAGGGTGCTCCCCCGCTCGGGAGCATCCTCCCACCACGGCGCGCAAAGCCCCCAGAGCCCATGGCGCGGTGTCACGCAGGGCGGCCCTGATCGGCGCCGGCGCGATCTTGATCGGCGTCGTCGCGACCGCTTGCGGCGTCCGCGATGGCACCAACGGCGAACCGCCCCCGCCGACCGGCCCCACCCCGGTCATCACCGCAGCCGCACAGATCTCGCTGCCGCTCGACGGCCATCGGCTGACGCTCGAAGAGGATCTCCTGCTCCAGCGGGCGGAAGGGCACCTGGTGGTGGTGTGCATGGCACGCTTCGGCGTCACGTACGAGCCGCCCGAACCCCGTCCGGGTCTGTCCAGCGCCGGCCACGAACGCCTCTACGGGCTGCTCGATCCGGAGATCGCGGCGAACTGGGGCTACACCGGCGAGAATTCGGCCGGCCTCGGCACGGCGCAGGCCCGGCCGCCCGCGCCCGAGAGGCATGAAGAGCTGCTGACCGGCTCGCCGGAACGCGGCACCGGGCCGGACGGCGGCTGCGTGGGCGAGGCCCGCCGCGACCTGGCCGCCGGCTCTCAGCAGGCGGACGAGAACCTCATCATCGATCTCGCGTACGTGGCCGGGGTGCGAGCCGAGGCGGACGGGCGGGTGAGGGCGGCGTTCGCCCGCTGGAGCGCGTGCATGGCGGCGGCCGGATTCGACTACGAGGATCCGTGGGAGCCGAACAACCACCCGTGGCCCCACGACGACGGCACCGTGAGCCGCCAGGAGAAGGCCGTGGCCACGGCCGACGTCAGGTGCAAGCACGAAACCAACCTCGCGGGCGTGTGGAACACCGTGGCCGCCGCCCACCAACGGCGCCTGATCGAGCAGCACGGAAACCTGCTGAGCGCATTGGAGCGGGCGCGCGGCCACCGGCTCGAACGGGCGGCCGGGATCATGTCGGACGCCGACGCCGAACGCCGCCGGCACGGGCCTGTACGGCGATAGGGGACATGTGGCGAACAGGGCTAGGCTGACCCGGGTGTCTTCGCTGACGGTTCGCCTGCGGCCGGTGGCCGGCTGGTGGCGGCGCGACGTGCCGGTGCGCGACTCCGTTACGACCGCCCTGTTCGTGGGACTGGCCTTCCTGCCAGGACTCTCCGACAAGGGCATCGATCTGGCCGAGTGGCCACGACGGCCGTCCGACGCCGTGGGCGTGCTCCTGCTGCTGGCCCAGTGCCTGCCACTGGCCGTACGCACGCGGTGGCCGGCCGTGTGCCTGGCCCTCGTGGCGGGCGCGTTCGTCGCCCATGAGCTGCTGCGTTACCCGCTGACCTTCGCGAGCATCGCCCTGCTGCTGGCCCTCTACAGCGTCGGCGCGCACCAGGAGCGGCACCGGGGCCTGGTGGCGGGGGCCGCGACGGCGGCGTACGCGGTTTTCGCCCTCGTGCTGCACGCGGAGGGGTCGCCGGAGACGCCGGAGGAATACGTCACGTTCTTCTTCGTTCTGGCCGCCTGCTGGCTGGCGGGCACGTGGATCCGTACGCGGGCCACCCGCGAGGCCGAACGGGCACGGCTGGCCGAGGCGGCGGTGATCGCCGACGAGCGCGCCCGCATCGCCGGCGAGCTGCACGACGTGGTGACCCATCACGTGACGGCCATGGTGGTGCAGGCCGACGCCGCCGGGTTCCTGGTCACCGACGCGCCAGATCAGGTGGCGGCGGGGCTCGCCTCGATCAGCGGCACCGGCCGGCAGGCCCTGGCGGAGCTGCGCTACCTGCTCGGCGTGCTGGACGACCGAGGCGGCGAATCCGCCGGCGGCCCGGTGCGCGATCCGATCGCCGGTGGGCTGGCCGAGCTCGTGGCGCGGGCCCGTTCCGCAGGTCAGCCGGTGGAGCTGGTGGAGGACGGCGCACCGCGCCCCATGACCGGCGCGGCGGAGCTGGCCGCCTATCGGGTCGTCCAGGAGGCGCTGACCAACGCGCTCAAGCACGCCCTCGGCCGCCGTACCGTCGTCAGGATCCGGCACGACCGTGACGAAGTGGACATCGAGGTGAGCACGGAGGGCCCGCCCGCCACCCCGGCCCCGGCCGGGGCGGGCCGGGGGCTGACCGGGCTGCGGGAGCGGGTCAGCGTGGTCGGCGGCGACCTGCGCGCCGGTGGCTCGCCGGACGGCGGGTTCACCGTACGGGCGCGCATCCCCCGGAGCCGGTCGTGAACGGGGAAGAGCCGCGCGACGACCCGATCCGGGTGGTGGTCTGCGACGACCAGGCCCTGGTCCGCGCGGGCTTCGTGACGATCCTGTCCTTGCAGCCCGGCATGGAGGTGGTCGGCGAGGCGGGCGACGGGCGCACCGGCGTGGCGGTGGCCCGGCGCGTACGCCCCGACGTGGTGGTGATGGACGTCAGGATGCCGGTCCTCGACGGGATCGAGGCCACCCGCCTGCTGGCCGGGCCCGGCGTCGCCGACCCGGTGAAGGTGCTGGCCGTCACCACCTTCAACCTCGACGAGCACGTCTACGACGCGTTGCGCGCGGGCGCGGGCGGGTTCCTGCTCAAGGACGCCACGCCCGCGGAGCTCGTGGCCGGAGTGCGTACGGTCGCGGCGGGGGAGTCGCTGCTGTCACCGGCGGTGACCCGCCGGCTGATCGGCCGCTTCGGCTCCCGGATCCGCGCGGCCGACCCGGCGGCTCCGGGGGAGGGGAACCCGCTGGCCGTGCTGTCCGAGCGGGAGCGGGAGGTGCTGACGTTGATCGCCGACGGGCTGTCGAACGGCGAGATCGCGGCGGCGCTGGTCATCAGCCACGAGACGGTCAAGACGTACGTGTCGCGGATCCTGACCAAGCTCGACCTGCGCGACCGGGTGCAGGCGGTGATCTTCGCCTTCCGTACCGGGCTGGTGACCGTCCACGACTGACGCCTCCCGCTGTCCCCCGAGCGAGCTACACGAGGATGTCCACCCCGGCGCGATGCCCGCCCGTTTCCCCGCCCCCTAGCGTCCTTCAGCAGGACGCCTCGGAGGGAGAGATCATGTCAGAGGAGACGACGGGCGAGGCGGTGCCCGCGGCCGGGACACCACGGTGGCTGCGGCCCGCGGCGGTGCGTCTGGTCCTCATGCTCGCGCTGTTCGCGGCCGTCAGCGCCGTGGCGAGCGGCGTCGTCACCGGACTGAGCACGGCTCCGGTCGGCGGCCTGGTGATGGGGGTCGTCATGGCGGCGCTCGCACTCGGCGGTTACGTCGCCGCGGTCCGGTTCACCGAGCGGCGGCGCGCGGTGGAGCTGCCGATCGCCGGCATCCGGGACGCGTGGCGGGGGACGGGCGTCGGCGTGGGCCTGTTCACGGTCACGATCGCCGTCATCGCCGTGTTCGGCGGCTACCGCGTGCTCGGCTGGGGCTCGTTCGGCGGCGCCCTGGCGATCGCGGGGGTGATGTGCACGACGGCCGTCGTCGAGGAGCTGCTGTTCCGCGGGGTGCTGTTCCGCATCGTCGAGGAGCTGACCGGCACGTGGGGCGCGCTGGGCGTGTCGGCGGTGCTGTTCGGGGTGCTGCACCTGGTCAATCCCGGCGCCTCGGTGTGGGGGGCGCTCGCCATCGCGGTCGAGGCCGGGCTGATGCTGGGCGCCGCGTACGCCGCCACCCGCACCCTGTGGCTGCCCATCGGCCTGCACCTGGGCTGGAACGCGGCCGAGGTCGCCGTCTTCGGCACGATCTCCTCGGGGTCGGGCCTGAAGGCGCAGGGTCTGCTGGAGGCCACGATGTCCGGCCCCGCCGCGCTGACCGGCGGCGCGTTCGGCCCGGAGGCGAGCATTGTGGCGATCCTGGCGTGCGGGGTGCCCACCGTGATGTTCCTGCGGCTCGCCCGTCGCCGGGGCCGCCTGCTCCCACGTACGCGCCGCACCCCCAGCCCCTAGCTGTCGGTACGCAAAGATCGTATGCCCAGGAGCATGCAGGAGCCCTCGTTCCTGATCCTGATCGCGCTGGCCGCCCTGCGGGACCCGGCACGGATCGAACGATCCTGAGCCGGGCCCCGGTACTCAGGTGCCGATCAGCTGAACATGCCGGGCACGTACGAACCGCCCGGCTTGCGGGCGATCACGCCGAGCCGGTTGGCCGCGTTGATCTGGGCGACCAGGCAGACCAGCGCGGCGACCTGCTCCTCGTCGTAGTGCTTGCACACCTGGGCCCAGGTCTCGTCCGACACGCCTTGGTGGGCGTCGGCGAGCCGGGTGCCCTCCTCGGCGAGCGCCAGCGCGGCCCGCTCGGCCTCGCTGAACACGGTGGACTCGCGCCAGGCCGCGACCAGGTGGAGCCGGACCGCGCTCTCACCGGCGGCGGTGGCGTCCTTGGTGTGGTAGTCGACGCAGAAGCCGCAGCCGTTGATCTGACTGACGCGCAACTGCACCAGTTCCTGGGTGGCCCTCGGCACCGTCGACTGGACGATCACCGTGCTGGCGCTGGCGAACCGCTTGGAGAACTTGGCGCCGAACTCGTTGGTGTACAGGTCGATACGGGGTTCCATGACATCGTCCTCACTGGTGGGGGTGTGCGCTGCCGCACTGAACGAACAGAAGATGCCGACGCCCCGATCCCTGTGACACCACGGCCAGGTGACGTACGCCACACCCGGGCGCCCGCCGTCTCGGTGTCACAAAACAGCGGGGTCCAGCGTCTGGTGGGTGGCACAGCCGAGAGTGAAGAGGAGCCACGGATGGCCGGCACGTCGCAGAGCACGCCCGAAGATCGCGACGGGGACATGGACCCGGCCACGGAGACGTTCGTCGCCCATCGCAACCTGCTGTTCACCGTCGCCTACGAACTGCTCGGCTCGGCGGCCGACGCCGAGGACGTCCTACAGGAGACCTGGCTGCGGTGGGCGGGCGTCGATCTCGACATCGTGCAGGACCGGCGCGCGTACCTGGTCCGGATCGCCACCCGGCAGGCGCTGGGCCGGCTGCGTACGCTGGGCCGGCGCAAGGAGTCCTACGTCGGCCCCTGGCTGCCCGAGCCGCTGCTGACCACGCCGGACGTGGCCGAGGACGTCGAGCTGGCCGACAGTGTCTCGATGGCGATGCTCCTGGTGCTGGAGACGCTGACGCCGACCGAGCGGGCGGTGTTCGTGCTGCGCGAGGTGTTCGCGCTGGCCTACGACGAGATCGCGGAAGCCGTCGACAAGAGCCCGGCCACGGTGCGCCAGATCGCGCACCGGGCACGGGCGCACGTGGCGGCGCGCCGGCCGCGCGAGGTCGTCTCCCCGGCCGAGACCCGGGACGCGCTCGAGGCGTTCCAGCGGGCGGTCAAGACAGGCGATCTGCAGCGCCTGCTCGACATCCTCGCGCCGGAGGTCGTCCTCCTGACCGACGGTGGGGGGGTCGTGAAGGCCGCACTGGCGCCCGTCCTCGGGGCCGACATGGTGGCCCACGTCCTGAGCCGGATCGCCGCCGCGACGTCGCTGCACCCGGCCCAGGTCAATGGCCACCCCGCGCTGGTCCTCCGCCTCGACGACCGGATCGACACGGTCATCGCGGTACGCATCGAGGCCGGCCTCATCACGGGGCTCTACGCCGTACGCAATCCCGAGAAGCTGGCGTACATGGAGCAGGAGACCGCCCTGCACCGCTGAAGTCGGCCGGGAGATCTTCCCGTAGATCCTTAAACCGTCAATAATTGAAGATGAAACGTCCGAAGCGCACGCACCAAGGAGGCAACTGTGAAAATGATCCACCGTGCCGCCAGGCTGGCACTCGGCACGACGACCGGACTGGCCCTCGTCATGTCCGGCACCACCCCGGCCTCGGCGACGACATGGGAGCTGCGCGATCTCCAGCAGCGGATCTGCGTCAGACCGGACAGCGGCCACCCCAGCACGTACTTCGTCGCCGCAGTCGTCGGACGCTGGTCGAAGACCATCCAGATCGGACTGCGGCACCTGCCCTCGGGTTCGACCAGCGCGGGCGGCACATCGATACCCCCCGGATCCAACTACCCCGACCCCCGCAACGGGGCGACCACGATAAACGGTTTCGTCCAGCTATCGATCGCCCCACTCCCCGCCGGGGTGTACACCCCGCTGCTGACAGCCTCGGACGGGACGGAGTCCCAATCCGTCCCCGTCACGATCAACGCGGCCCAGAGCTGCGTCTAGCCGACGCCCAAAGCGCGCCGGGCGGGGCCACTCCGACCTGGCGGCGTGCGGCGGATGCGCAAGGTCTTCGTTCGACGAGTACTGGAACGCCTGGTAAACCGTGTTTCAGCCATGCCGGGGACGGCACGGCCGTGCCGTCCCCGGATCATGGACACCAGTGACCCGTTCCCATGAAAAGGGCCGCTCCCTGCGTGCCCCACGCAGGAAACGGCCCCTCAGAGCGGCCGACCCCACCCGGGTCGGCCGCCGGCCACGATGGTCTGTCGTGCTGCCGGAAACGCCACGGCATCACGGGTGCGGATTCACGGCTTCCTTCGACGATGTGTCGCCGAGGCTCCCACCGCTCATCACACCCGACTCCAAGCGCTCCGCACGAAGACCAGCCCGGCTCTTCCTACCACCACCATCTGCCGTCGTCGTGCTTCTCGGGCTCCGGCTCCTGCTCCTTCTCCTCCTTCACCGGCTCGGGCTTGACGATCGGCTTGATCTCCTCGCGACGCCGCTCGACGCGACGCTTGTGGGCGTTGTGCGACTCGTTGTCGTTCTCGATGGAGACGTCGATCCGCGGCGGGCGCCAGCGCGGGTTGCGCAGGAGCGGCTTCTCCCTCGGGACGTACCTCGGCTTCGAGTAGTGCCGGACCGGCGCCGGCGCGGACGGCGGACCCCCGGCCTGGACGGTGGAGAAGCCCGTGCTCGCACTGGCCACCCCCATGCCCAGGGGAAGGAACATGACACTGGCGACCGCGCCGGTCAGCGCTGCTGCCGCGAGCCGCCCATGGCGTGGCGCCCGCGATTGCCGAATCTTAGTATTCACGTGCTCTCGTTTCCGTTCATGGATATATCGGCCAGAATCCGGCACCCACTCTTCTGACGGGGCACCCAGGTAGTGGCAGACGTACCCATGCAAATATTCTCAGTTACCTCCTTAAACCCAAACGCCCCGTCAAAAGCCGCAGGCTCACCCAGCCACAGAGCTCACACCAGCGACGCCCACCCCAGCACGACTCGCCCATGGCGGCCTGGCTGACCAGCCCGTATGGAACCGCAGCACCTGCAGCGGTCGCCTCCACCCCTGGTCAGTCGCCCGGCGCCTTTCCCGAACCCTGCAGAAAGCCCGGCGCCACCTTGGCTCGGCCGGGGAACGAAAGATCGCCTCAGATCGACGTCCCGGGACGGGAGCCTGTGTCACCGCATGCACGCGATGTAGCGGCTCCAAGTGAAGCGCCGCCCCCACGGCGATTTCCCGCAATTATCACTCAATTACGACATAAGGCTATTTGTTCGAGAAATTAGGCTTTGCCGCCGATAGGGGGACGATTCGGGCAGCCGTCGCTAGCGTGGAAATTGCCCATAGCGCCGTCGCGGCGAAATTCCGACCACCGTGCACGACGCTTCGCCGAGTTCCAGGCCGAGCCTGGAACTCCCTCCCTCCATCAGGAGCGAACCAATGGTGAAACGACTTCTCGTCGCCATCGTCGTGGCCGCGTCCACGCTGGTGATCAGTAGCCCGGTCACCTCACAAGCCGCCAACGCCACCGAAGCGCAGTGCACGCCCGCCCAGCAGAGCGTCGCACCGGGGACTGCCGTGGCCAAGTGCCGCTGGAAGACCATCCACGGCGACTGGTGCAAGCAGTGCTACAAGCACGGAAAGTGGAGGACGATGTTCTGCTCGGACCCCGATGAGGACGAGGACGACGAGTAACAGCTGGTGACACATCTGGCACCAGCGCATCCAGCGCTCCGCAAGGGAGACTCCTCGCGGAGCGCCCCCACGCGCGGCAACCCGCACGACTGAGCCAGGAGAACTCGCAGTTCGCCGACAGGTGATCAAGACGCCACTCGCTGACCCCCATCTCAGCGTCCCCCTCGATTCGCCGGGTAAGAGTGCCCTGGTCGGCGTGCAGGACGAGGAGACGAACCGGAATCCCCGCCTCCCGGAGACCAGCGCCAAACAATCACGGGGGGGGTAGGTTGGGCCGCCGGCCCGCGACCCCGGAACGATGATCACGCAGACAGCAGAACGGCCGCTCTCCGAGAATCGGACAGCGGCCTTATTGCTGGTCAGGGGAGTGGGGCTACCAGGACTTGAACCTGGGACCTCTTCCTTATCAGGGAAGCGCTCTAACCGTCTGAGCTATAGCCCCGCGCACACCGAACGGTATCGCATCCGCAGATCGGAGGCGAACCGGTTGTTCGACAGGGAAAAGCTTACCGCCTCCGACAGGCTGCTCGCGCCGTACCCACATCAAATGTACGGCGCGAGCACCCGGTCAGAAAGCACCTACTCAGCCTCGCTGAACGTCACTTCCACGCCCCCGACCAGGTCAGAGGCGATGTTGTAGATGACCGCCCCCAACGTGGCCAGAGCCGTGATCAGGACCACGTTCACGGCTCCGATCAACGCGGTGTAGCCGAGAATGCGCACCGGCTCGAACCAGGAGGCGATGTCGATCGGGATCGAGCTCTGCCCCTGCTCACCCTGGCCAAGCTGGTTGACCAGGTCAACGACCGAGTCGAACACGCCCAAGGCCGACAGCACGCCGTACAGCACGGCGACCGCCACGAACAGCACCACGAAACAGACCAGGGAGACCACGAAGCTGAACTTCATGGCCGACCACGGCTCGACGCGGCGCAGGACCAGGTGGGCCTTGCGCGGGAGGCGGCCTCCCGAGGCGTTCGACTTCTTCTTGCCGGGCAGTTCGATGGCCGGTGGCGCCTCCGTTGCCAGCGACGGACGGAGGCGGATCGTCTCGTTGCCCTCCTGCTGTTGCTGCTGCGGCTGCTGCGGCGGCGGGCCCGCCTGCTGCTGTTGCGGTTGCTGCTGCGGCGGTGCGGAAGGCGGCGGAGATGGCTTGGGCTTGGCGTCCTCCTTCGGAGGAAGGGGCCTGCCCTGAGCGGGCGAGGTCTCCTTGCCTTCCTCCACCGGATGGAAGATGTCGGGTTCTGTCGGCTTCTTCGGCTGTTGTCCGTTACCCGAAGCCGCCTTTGTTCTGGCGGTGCCACCCTGGGCGCTCATGAATTACTCTCCTCCCCCGTCTTCCTCATTCTCCACCGAAGTCTCCATCGACTCCGCGTTCCGGGCGAGGGCCACCACGCTGTCGCCTTCCGCGAGGTTCATCAATCGCACTCCCATGGTCTGGCGGCCGGACTGCTTGATTTCGCCGGCACTCGTCCGGATCACCCCGCCGGCAGACGTGATCGCGAAGACCTCGTCCTCTGGGTTGACCATGACGGCTCCGACCAGCTTGCCACGGGAAGATACGATTTTCGCAGTCAGCACGCCCCTACCGCCACGTCCTTGAACTGGATACTGCTCCACTGGCGTCCGTTTTGCGTACCCAGCCTTCGTGGCGATAAGCACATCTTGACCGTCGGCGATCCGATTCATGGCGAGAAGTTCGTCACCATCGAGGAACCTCATGCCGATGACACCGCTGGTCGCCCGTCCCATGGGACGCAGCGCCTCGTCAGAGGCGGTGAACCGGATCGACTGCGCGCTCTTGGAAACGAGCAGCAGGTCGTCTTCCTCGGAGACCAGGCGGGCTCCGATGACCTCGTCGTCGTCCCGCAGGTTGATCGCGATCAGACCGCCGGACCTGGGGGAGTCGTATTCGGACAGGCGCGTCTTCTTGACCAGCCCGCTGCGGGTGGCGAGGACGAGATAGGGAGCGACGTTGTAGTCGCGTAGGTCGAGAACTTCCATGACTGTTTCGTCGGGCTGCATGGCAAGAAGGTTCGCCAAATGCATGCCCCGGGCGTCACGACCCGCGTCGGGCAGTTCGTACGCCTTCACCCGGTAAACCCGGCCCTTGTTCGTGAAGAACAGCAGCCAGTGATGGGTCGTGGTGACGAAGAAGTGGTCGACGATGTCGTCCTGCCGGAGCTGAGCACCGCGTACGCCCTTGCCACCGCGCTTCTGCGCCCGGTAGAGGTCGGTACGGGTGCGCTTGGCGTAGCCACCCCGGGTGATCGTGACGACGATCTCTTCCTCGGCGATGAGGTCCTCGATCGACATGTCGCCGTCGTAGGCGATGATCTCGGTCTTGCGCTCGTCGCCGTAGCGGCCCACGACCTCGGCCAGCTCGTCGTTGATGATCTCCCGCTGCCGGCTCTCGCTGGCCAGGATCGAGTTGTACTCGGCGATCTGCGTCATCAGGGAGTCGTGCTCGTCCTGGATCGCCTGCCGCTCCAGGGCGGCCAGCTTGCGCAGCTGCATGTCGAGGATGGCCTGGGCCTGGACCTCGTCGATCTCCAGCAGCCTCATGAGGCCCTGCTGGGCGTGTGCGGCCGACTCGGAGGCCCGGATCAGCGCGATGACCTCGTCGAGCCGCTCAAGGGCCTTCAGCAGCCCGCTCAGGATGTGAGCGCGCTCCTCGGCCTTGCGCAGCAGGTAGCGGGTCCTGCGGACGATGACCTCGACCTGGTGCGCCACGTAGTGCCGGATGAACTGGTCGAGCCGCAGCGTCCGCGGCACGCCGTCCACCAGCGCCAGCATGTTGGCGCCGAAGGTGTCCTGGAGCTGGGTGTGCTTGTACAGGTTGTTGAGCACGACCTTGGCGACCGCGTCACGCTTGAGCACGATCACCAGGCGCTGCCCGACCCGCGACGAGCTCTCGTCGCGGACGTCGGCGATGCCCGTGAGCTTGCCCTCGCGCACCAGCTCGGCGATCTTCAGGGCCAGGTTGTCGGGGTTGACCTGGTACGGCAGCTCGGTGACGACCAGCGCCTGCCGCCCCTTCTCCTCCTCGACCTCGACCACCGCGCGCATGGTGATCGAGCCGCGCCCGGTGCGGTAGGCGTCTTCGATGCCCCGCCGCCCGACGATCAGCGCCTTGGTGGGGAAGTCGGGGCCCTTGACCAGCCGGATCGAGGCCTCGAGCAGCTCCTCGTCGTCGGCCTCCGGGTTTTCCAGGTACCACTTGACCGCGGAGGCGACCTCGCGCAGGTTGTGCGGCGGGATGTTGGTGGCCATGCCGACGGCGATGCCGCCCGAGCCGTTGACCAGCAGTTGCGGGAAGCGCGCCGGCAGGACGTCGGGCTCCTGCGACTTGCCGTCGTAGTTGGGGCGGAAGTCGACGGTCTCCTTGTCGATGTCCCGCAGCATCTCCATGGCGATGGGCGCGAGCTTGCACTCGGTGTAGCGCATCGCCGCCGCCGGGTCGTTGCCGGGCGAGCCGAAGTTGCCCTGCCCGTCGACCAGCGGGTATCGCAGGGACCACGGCTGGGCCAGGCGGACCAGCGCGTCGTAGATCGAGGTGTCACCGTGGGGGTGATAGCTGCCCATCACGTCGCCGACGACGCGGGCGCACTTGAAGTAGCCGCGGTCGGGACGATAGCCACCGTCGTACATGGCGTAGAGCACTCGCCGGTGCACCGGCTTGAGACCGTCGCGCACGTCCGGCAGCGCTCTGGACACGATGACGGACATCGCGTAGTCCATGTAACTGCGCTGCATCTCGGACTGGATGTCCACGGGCTCGATGCGGTCAGCCGGGGGAGTGGTGTTCACGTCCGTCACAGGTTTAGGTCCTTCTTAAACGTCGAGGAAGCGAACGTCGCGCGCGTTGCGGATGATGAAGTCGCGGCGCGCCTCCACGTCCTCGCCCATCAGCACACTGAACAGGTCGTCGGCCTGGGCCGCGTCGTCGAGCGTGACGAGGCGCAGCAGCCGGGTCTCCGGGTTCATCGTGGTCTCCCAGAGCTGGCCCGCGTTCATCTCGCCCAGGCCCTTGAAGCGCTGTACGTTGTCACGCGGCCGGGGGTCCGGCTTGCCGTTGGCGATGCCCTCGGCGATGACCGCGTCGCGCTCGGGGTCGGAGTAGGCGTAGGAGGCGTCCTCACCCTTACGGTCCCACTTGATCTTGTAGAGCGGCGGGCACGACAGGTAGACGTGGCCGGCCTCGATCAGCGGCCGCATGAACCGGAACAGCAGCGTCAGCAGCAGCGTGTTGATGTGCTGGCCGTCGACGTCGGCGTCGGCCATGAGGATGACCTTGTGGTAGCGCAGCCTGGTGATGTCGAACTCGTCGTGCACACCGGTGCCCAGCGCGGTGATGAGCGCCTGGACCTCGTTGTTCTTGAGGACCTTGTCGATCCGCGCCTTCTCCACGTTGAGGATCTTGCCGCGGATGGGCAGGATCGCCTGGAAACGCGAGTCGCGGCCGCCCTTGGCCGAGCCGCCGGCCGAGTCGCCCTCGACGATGAACAGCTCGCACTTCTCCGGGTCGTTCCACTGGCAGTCGGCCAGCTTGCCCGGCAGTCCGCTGCCCGACTCCAGCAGCGACTTGCGCCGCGTGAGGTCGCGGGCCTGGCGGGCGGCGAGGCGCGCGCGGGAGGCCTGCAGGGACTTGTTGATGATGTCCTTGGCCTCACCGGGGTTGCGCTCGAACCAGTCGCGCAGGTGGTCGTTGCAGGCCTTCTGCACGAACGACTTCGCCTCGGTGTTGCCGAGCTTGGTCTTGGTCTGGCCCTCGAACTGCGGGTCGGAGAGCTTGACCGAGATGATCGCGGTGAGCCCTTCGCGGACGTCCTCGCCGGAGAGGTTGTCGTCCTTGCCCTCCTTGAGGAACTTCTGCTCACGCGCGTAGCGGTTGACGATCGTGGTCAGCGCCGCGCGGAAGCCCTCCTCGTGGGTGCCGCCCTCAGCGGTGTTGATCGTGTTGGCGAAGGTGTAGACCGACTCCGAGTAGGAGTTGTTCCACTGCATGGCGATCTCGACCGCGATGCCGTCGCCCTCTTCCTCGAAGGCGATGATCGACGCGTGCGCCGGGTCCTTCTTGGCGTTGAGGTGGTGGACGAAGTCCGCCAGGCCGCCCTGGTAGCAGTAGACGACGGTGTGGACCTCACCGTTGATGTGGTCGGGGCGCTCGTCGGTCAGTGTGATGGTCAGGCCCTTGTTGAGGAAGGCCATCTCCTGGAAGCGCCGCGACAGCGTCTCGTAGTTCCATGTGGTGGTCTCGAAGACGTCAGGGTCGGGCCAGAACGTGACCGTGGTGCCGGTCTCGTCTGTCTCCTCGCCCTTCTCCAAGGGAGCCGTGGGCTTGGACATCTCGTAACGCTGGCGCCAGTAGTGGCCGTTCTGCTTGACCTCGACGTCCAGGACGGTGGACAGCGCGTTGACGACGGCCGAGCCGACGCCGTGCAGACCGCCGGAGACCGCGTAGGACTGGCTGTCGAACTTGCCGCCCGCGTGGAGCGTGGTCAGCACGACCTCGACAGCGGAGCGCTTTTCCACAGGGTGGATGCCCGTGGGGATGCCACGGCCGTCGTCGATCACGCGCACGCCGTTGTCGGCGAGCAGCGTGATGTCGATCCTGGTCGCGTGACCTGCCAGGGCCTCGTCCACCGCGTTGTCCACGATCTCGTAGACGAGGTGGTGCAGGCCGCGCTCCCCGGTGGAGCCGATATACATACCCGGGCGCTTGCGAACCGCCTCAAGCCCTTCGAGTACGGTGATTGAGCTAGCGTCGTAGGACAACTGCGAAATCCTCCTGCCGCGGACACGCGGCGGGGGAGGCGATCAATCGCGAAAGCTGCCCCTGCCGTGCCCGTCACCGTCGTGAGTGCCCCGATGCGCGGTCACCCGGGGGAGTCGGCTTGCTGCCGGGGTGACACGCAAGCGGACGTGTCCGGAATCCTTTTTCATTCTACCGCCTCCGGAGGCCGTAGGTGGCAATGAACGCGCCTGTGATGCCCTCTAGCTCGTTTTGCCCCCTGTCAAGCATCCCCCCTCCGGAAAGGGGGCTTATCGCGTCTGCGGCTGTCTGATCGCCCCGAACGCCTAACCGTAGGTGTCGCCGGGACCCCGGCTTCCGGTCACCCGCAAACCCCCTGACGGGCGCGGGGCGTTCTGCGGGCCCCTGACCTTGACCTTCGTGACGGTTCCGTCGCCGAGCTCCTCGTTGAGCCTGCGTACGAGGCTGCGCGCGAGCAGCCGCACCTGCGTCGCCCACGCCGTCGAATCGGCCACCACCAGCACCTCGCCATCGTCGAACGACTCGGGCTTGGTGTGTGCGGCCAGGTCAGGGCCCACGATGTCGATCCAGCGCCCGAACACCGCGCCGACGGCCGCCGGCCGCTCCCAGCCGCGGTCGGCCAGGAGGTCGGCGATCGCGCGTCCGAAAAGCTGTGGATCGCTGTTGTCCCTGCGCGCGCCTCCGGCCTTGCGCCTCGGCTCGCGCCGCGGCAACTGCCCGCGCTTGGCCGCGTCGGCCTTGGCCTGGGCGAGCTTCTCCCTGGCCATGGCCACGCCCTTGGCGGTCGCGTTCTCACCGCCGGGACGCGCCTGCTTCCCGGCGGAGCCCCCGTCGGCGGGGCGCGCCCCTTTCGCGCCGTCCTTCTCCTCACCGGACACGGGTCACGCCCCCTTCCGCGACGTCGTATCTGCCTCCGGCCAGCTCCTGCGGCACGTCGTCCGGCACGGCCGCGGTGATCAGCACCTGCTCGGCCGGGGCCACGATCCCGGCGAGCCGCCGCCTGCGCTGGCTGTCGAGCTCGGCGAACACGTCGTCGAGGATCAGCACGGGATCCCCGCCGTCGGCCCGCAGCAGGTCGTAGGCCGCCAGCCGCAGCGCCAGCGCGAACGACCACGACTCGCCATGGCTGGCGTAACCCCGGGCGGGCAGGTCTCCGAGACCCAGGATCAGGTCGTCGCGGTGCGGGCCGACGAGCGTGACGCCACGTTCGAGCTCCGCCGTGCGGACCTCCAATAGCCGCTCGCGCAGACGTTCTTCAAGGGTTTTCCCCAAGTCTGTGGATAACGTCTGTGTATCGAAAGATCCCCGCTCACCGGGGACTTCACCCTCCGGGCCACCCTCACCTGGGTCCCCACCTGTGGACAACGTGCTGCGGTAGGACAGCGTCGCGGGAGCGCTCGACGGCGCCAGCGCGGCATAGGAGCCGGCGACCAGTGGCCGCAGCGCCTCGATGAGCTCGATCCGGGCCCGCAGCAGCTCCGCCCCGTGCCTGGCGAGGTGGGCGTCCCAGACCTCCAGGGTGCCCAGCACGTCGCCCGCGCCCGCCGCGGCGAACCCGCTGTCCTTCTCCTGCCGCCGGGCGCTCCTGCCGCCCCTGCGGGCCTGCGCGGCCGTGCGCAGCAGGGCGCTGCGCTGCTTGAGCACCCGGTCGTAGTCGGCGCGGACCCCGGCGAACCGGGGCGCCCTGGCCACCAGCAGGTCGTCGAGGAAGCGGCGGCGCTCGGACGGGTCGCCCTTGGACAGCGCCAGGTCCTCGGGGGCGAACAGCACCGTGCGCAGCAGGCCCACGACGTCGCGGGCCCGGGACACGGGGGAGCGGTTGAGCCGGGCGCGGTTGGCCCGCCCCGGATTGATCTCCAGCTCCACCAGCGCCCGCCGGTCGTCCCTGTGGACGACGCACCGCACGATCGCCCGGCTGGCGCCCTGCCGCACGAGCGGCGCGTCGCTCGCCACCCGGTGGCTGGCGTGCGTCGCGACGTAGCCGAGGGCCTCGACCAGGTTGGTCTTGCCCTGGCCGTTGGGCCCCACGAACGCCGTGACACCCGGCTCCAGGCCGAGCTCCACGGACGCGTAGGACCGGAAGTCGGTCAGCGAGAGGTGGGCGACATGCACCCCACGAAGGTTAGTGGGCCCCGCGCGCCGCTGGGGTCACCGGCATGCGTTCCTGTGGAAAACCCTTCGCGGGGCACCTTCGCGGGGCAGAGCCTCAGCGGTCGAACTCGCGCGGCGGCGTGACGTCCGCGCCGGGCGAGTCGGCGCCCTTCTCGGTGCTGCCCTCCGGCGCGGTGGTCGCGTGGCCGCCGAACTGGTTGCGCAGCGCGGCCACGACCTTCATCGCGGGGGAGTCGTCCTGCCGCGAGGCGAACCTGGCGTAGAGGGCCGCGGTGATGACCGGCAGCGGGACCGCGTGGTCGACGGCCGCCTGGACCGTCCACCGGCCCTCGCCGGAGTCCTGTGCGTAACCGCGGAGCTGGTCGAGGTGCTCGTCGTCATCGAGGGCGCGCACCATCAGGTCGAGCAGCCAGGAGCGGATCACGGTGCCGGTGCGCCAGCTCTGGAAGGAGCCCTTGACGTCCTTGACGATGTCGGAGGCCTCGAGCAGCTCCCAGCCTTCGGCGAAGGCCTGCATCATGCCGTATTCGATGCCGTTGTGGACCATCTTCGCGAAGTGCCCGGCGCCCACCTCGCCCGCGTGCACGAAGCCGTCCTCGCCCTCGGGCTTGAGCGTCTCGAAGATCGGCATCAGCCGCTGGACGTTGGCGTCGTCGCCGCCGCACATGAGCGCGTAGCCGTTCTCCAGGCCCCAGACGCCGCCGCTCACGCCGCAGTCGACGAAACCGACGCCCTTCTGGCTGAGCTCGGCGGCGTGCTTCTGGTCGTCCACATAGTGTGAATTGCCGCCGTCGACGACGGTGTCACCCTCGTCGAGCAGCTCGCCGAGGGCGTCGACCGTGGTCTGGGTGGCCTTGCCCGCCGGGACCATGACCCAGATCGCACGTGGTTTCTCCAGGCGTTCGACCAGCTCTTTCAGGCTGGTCACATCGCTGATCTCCGGATCGCGGTCGTAACCGACGACCTCGTGACCGCCGCGGCGCAGCCTTTCGGCCATGTTGCCGCCCATCTTGCCCAGTCCCACCATGCCGATCTGCATGACTGTCCCCTACCCCCTTGTCAGGCTTCCATCATCCCCGATGACAGGTTCAGCCTGACAGGCGGATGGGCATGATCAGATAACGGTAGTCCGTGGCGGCGCCGTCCTCCACGGGCTTGCCCCCGGTGAGAATAGCGGGCTTCGTCGACGTGGTCATCTGAAGTCGCGCAATGTCCGAGTCGATGGCTCCCAGACCCTCCAAGAGGAACTGGTGGTTGAAGGCGATGTTCATCTCCTCGCCCTCGTAGTCGACCGGGATCGCCTCGACGGCCTGCGCCTCGTCGCCGCTGCCGGCCTCCAGCACGACCTCGCCGCTCTTGAACGCGAGCCGTACGGGCGTGTTGCGCTCGGCGACCAGGGCCACGCGCTTGACCGCCTCGACGAACGGGCCTGTGGACAAGTCGGCGCGGGCGGAGAACTCGGTGGGCAGCAGCGAGCGGTATTTCGGGAACTCGGGGTCGAGCAGCCGCGTCGTCGTACGCCGCCCGGCGCTGGAGAAGCCGATCATGCCCTCACCGGTGCCGCCGGCGGAGCTGAGCGCGATCTCCACCTCGGCGCCGGTCGTGCCGAGGGCCTTGGCCGTGTCGGCGAGCGTCTTGCCCGGGATCATCGCGATGGCCGAGAAGTCGGGCTGGCCCGGCTGCCACTTCAGCTCGCGTACGGCCAGCCGGTAGCGGTCGGTCGCGGCGAGGGTCACCGTGTCGCCCTCGATCTCCATGCGCACGCCGGTCAGCATCGGCAGCGTGTCGTCCCGGCCCGCGGCGACGGCGACCTGGCCGACCGCTGAGGCGAACACGTCGCTGCCCACCCGGCCCGCGGCCGGCGGCATGGCCGGCAGCGAGGGGTAGTCCTCCACAGGCATGGTGAGAAGGGTGAATCGCGCGCTGCCGCACGTGACGACCGCCTTCGCGCCCTCCACCACGAGATCCACAGGCTGTGCGGGAAGCGCGCGGGTGATCTCGGCGAGCAGCTTGCCCGAGACCAGGACGACGCCCGGCTCACCGGTGTGGAGTTCGAGCGTCACCTCGGCGGAGACCTCGTAGTCGAAACCGGAGAGCTTGAGCCGCTGCTCCTGCGTGACCTCCAGGCGCATGCCGGCGAGCACGGGCACCGACGGACGCGCAGGGAGGCTGCGTGCCGTCCATGCCACCGCCTCAGCGAGGACGTCTCGCTCGATTCGGAACATCACGGTGATCAGCCTCCTGGGTTCGTCGTTGATTCAAGGATCCACTCTCCCGCACTCGCGATCCGGGAGAACCCCAACTATGGGTCTTTGAGTTTCTTAGTAAGAGAGATAAGAGGTCATCACACTAGGGGCTGTGGGAACTGTGGACAACTGGCGTCCTGCCTGGTCAGCGGCCCTGTTTTCATCCACTGCGGGTGTGGGTGACGCCTGGGGAGAACTCTCGCGCCTGGGGATGACGATTCTTCGCCCACAGGCCGTCCCCAGATCTTGGTGCCTTCATCCACGGCCAACCGGGGGTTATCCACGAGGTTTCCACAGGTTGTCCACGGGGTAAAAGGCACCCTTCTGGAGCCCCAGATCGACTGTTCACAGTCTGTCCACACGTTATCCACGTGTAGTCCCCAGGTTCTCCCCAGGATGTCCCCATCCCTGTCCCCAACCCATGTGGATGGATTTTTCCCGGCATTGTGGGGCGAACGGCAGGCGCCTTTTTGCGTTTTCGCTGGTCCACAGTGTTTTCCACAGGCTGTGCATGACTTCAGGACCCGCGCTGTGTCTGCTTGATCCGCATTGTTAGCTCGTTGACCTGGTTGTACATCGACCTGCGCTCGGCGATGAGCGACCGGATCTTGCGCTCGGCGTGCATCACGGTCGTGTGGTCGCGTCCGCCGAACTGCTGGCCGATCTTGGGCAGCGACAGCTCGGTCAGCTCGCGGGCGAGGTACATGGCGATCTGCCGGGCGTTGACGAGGGCCCGGCTGCGGGAGGTTCCGCACAGGTCGTCGATGCTGATGCCGAAGTATTGGGCGGTCTCGCTCATGATGGCCGCGATGGTGATCTCGGTGTCGGACTCCGAGGTGATCAGGTCCTTCAGCACCACCTCGGCGAGCTGCAGGTCGACGCCCTGCCTGTTGAGGCTGGCGAACGCGGTGACCCTGATCAGCGCGCCCTCGAGCTCGCGGATGTTGGTGGAGATGCGGCTGGCGATGTATTCGAGCACCTCGGGCGGCGCGGCCAGGCCCTCCTGGATGGCCTTCTTCCTGAGGATGGCGATCCGGGTCTCGAGCTCGGGCGGCTGGACGTCGGTGATCAGGCCCCACTCGAACCGGTTGCGCAGCCGGTCCTCCAGCGTGATGAGCTGCTTGGGGGCCCGGTCGCTGGAGATGACGATCTGCTTGTTGGCGTTGTGCAGCGTATTGAAGGTGTGGAAGAACTCCTCCTGCGTCTGCTCCTTGCCCTCCAAGAACTGGATGTCGTCCACCAGCAGGATGTCGATCGCCCGGTAGCGGCCACGGAACCCGTCGGCCTTGTGGTCGCGGATGCTGTTGATGAAGTCGTTGGTGAACTCCTCCGAGCTCACGTATCTGACCCGCGCGCCGTCGTACAGGCTCTGGGCGTAATGCCCGATCGCGTGCAGCAGGTGCGTCTTCCCCAGCCCCGAGTCCCCATAAATGAAGAGCGGGTTGTACGCCTTCGCGGGGGATTCGGCCACCGCCACGGCCGCCGCGTGGGCGAACCGGTTGCTGGCACCGATGACGAATGTCTCAAATGTGTACTTTTGGTTGAGTCGTGCCGGTTCGCTGGGCTTGTTGCTCTTCGCTTCCCAGCGATTCGGAGCCGGCTCCGGCGCCTTTTCCACAGGCGGTGTGTACGGCTGCGCCTGTTCAAAAGAGAAGCCCGACTGTGGATATTCGGTGGATACCTGCGGCGGCTCGGGCTGTGGAGAATAGAACTGAGGCGGCTCAGAAGCGGGGTTGTGCTGCGGCTGCGTGGGCTGTGCGTAACGGAGCTGACTCTCCACACCCTGGGGATAACTCTGAGTCACAGGCTGTTGATGAAGGTCCACCTGCGGCTGCTCCGGAGCCGTCGTGTCGATCATCACGGCCAGCCGCATGGTCCGGCCGAGCTCCTGGGACAGCGCGTGCGCCACCAGCGGGCGCAGTTTGCCCTCGATGAGGTCCTTGAGGAAGTCGTTGGGGACGCCGAGCACGATCGTGTCGTTGGCCAAGGCGATCGGACGCACCATCGACAGCCACGTTCGCTGCTGGATCGGCACGTTTTCGTTGAGGAAGTTGCCCAGGGCCCTCTCCCATACCACGCCGAGGTCGACACCGTTCATGGTGCGGCTCCCCCTCCTTCCTCTCGCGGCCCCCCGCGATCGTTTATCCACATGGCGTGGCCGCCCGCGTTGGTCGGCGACCCCTTTGTCCACAGAGTGTCGGCCGGGCTTCGTACCCAGGGCCTCCACAGGATCTCCACAAGCTGTGCACAGCGTTTGGGCGGGTCCGGAAGGGCCGACAGTATCTATGTGCACAGCTGTGTTCAAGACGTTGTCCACAGCCTAGTGGCACCAGAGTGCACATACTGTGGACGTGGGGCCACCGGTGGAAAAGTGGCCTGTGGAATAGTGGATAACCGGTCCGGTTTGACCTGGGCGGTCCTTGGCCCGTAACGTACGACGGTCGGCTTGTCACGCGACGGCTATTTCGCGTGCCCTCGCTTTCCTGGCAGGCCACCCATGTGTGTTAGGCGCCTTCGTGGCGCACCATCAAGCCTGGAGCCCACCCGTGAGCAAGCGTACTTTCCAGCCGAACAACCGTCGCCGCGCGAAGACCCACGGCTTCCGGCTGCGTATGCGCACCCGGGCCGGTCGCGCCATCCTCGCCGCTCGCCGCCGTAAGGGCCGCGAGAAGCTGTCGGCCTGACCGCCCTCGCCCAACCAATGAGAAGACTGCCAAGTGGACGGCCGCTTCGGCCTTGACCCGGCACGACAGCAGGGAGGCAGTCCAACGAGCAGATTTCTTGTCAGGCTAGTCGGCCCGCCGGTGGATCACGCCGGCGGGCGTTAGGCGTATACGGTGCTGTCCCGTCAATCCCGCATGCGACGCGGGGACGAATTCGAGGCGGCGGTCAGGCGTGGAAAGCGCGCCGGCCGCCCAACCCTGGTGGTGCATTTCACCATTTCCGGGGAAGAGCCACCTCTGGTGGGTTTCGTGGTGAGCAAGGCCGTGGGTGGCGCCGTGACCCGGAACAAGGTCAAACGACGGCTCCGACACCTGATGCGAGACCGTCTTGACCGGCTGCCGCGAGGTAGCCTGCTTGTGGTACGCGCCAACCCACCGGCCGCGTCCGCGCGATTCGAGCACCTGGCCGCCGAGCTCGATTCCGCATTGGATCGTTTGCTCGGGCGGCGCGAGTCCTCGACGGGTGGACAAAGATGACGGAGCAGCCGCAAGGGGTGGTGCCGAGCCTCGCCGCTCGTGCGCTGATCATCCCCATTCGGTTCTACCGGGCGTTCATCGGCCCGATGCTCGGTCCGCGCTGCCGGTTCTATCCGTCGTGCAGTGCCTACGGACTCGAAGCGATCGCCGTACATGGAGCATTGCGCGGCACCTGGCTGACTGTCCGGCGCATCGGGCGGTGCCACCCATTCCATCCCGGAGGTATAGACCCGGTGCCCCCACGCCCGGTCCGGTCCCACGAAACGCAAGGGAGATAGCTCGGTGGAGCTGTCCTGGCTGAGCTGGCTGTACCAAGCCGTAGCCCAAGTCATTATTTGGATCCATACTGCATACAGCACGGTCCTCAACCCGGACAGCGGGCTGACCTGGGCGTTGACGATCATCACGCTTACCGTGTTCATGCGGATCCTGATCTTCCCGCTCTTCCTGAAGCAGATGCGCTCGTCGCGGAAGATGCAGGAACTCGCCCCCAAGGTTCAAGACCTGCGCAAGCGTTACAAGAACGACAAGCAGCGCATGAACCAGGAGGTCATGGCGCTCTACCAGGGCGCGGGCGCCAACCCGCTCGGCGGCTGCCTGCCCGTCGTCGCGCAGTTCCCCATCTTCATCTCCATGTTCACCGTGCTGCAGAACATGGCCAACGGTCACGCGAAATACGGCATGACCCAGGAGCTGGTCGAGAGCGCCCGGCGGGCGCACATCTTCGGCGCGCCGCTGCCCGCGAACTTCTTCATGTCCTCCGAGGACATCGCCAGCTTCAACGCGGGTGTCGTACAGACCAAGGTGGTTCTCGCCATCTTCGTGGCGATCAGTTCGCTGACCACGTTCCTCACCGTTCGGCAGAGCGTCACTCGCTCCATGGCGCAGATGCCGGACAACCCCATGGCGCAGCAGCAGAAGATCCTGATGTACATCTCGCCGCTGTTCGCCTTCTTCAGCCTGAACTTCCCGCTGGGTCTGATCCTCTACTGGGTCACCACCAACGTGTGGACGCTCGGTCAGCAGCACTGGTTCTACAGCCGGTACCCGATGCCCCAGTACGACGCCAAGGGCAACGTCATTCCGGTCCCGCCGAAGCAGAGCCTGGTCGCCAAGCTTCGCAAGACGCCTCCTCCGGAAGAGCAGGCCCCGCCGCCCCCGCCGGAGCCTAAGATCGTTAGGCAGCAGCCGACCAGGCAGTCCCGCAGCAAGCGCACCGGCAGCAAGAAGTCTTGAACACGAAGGAGAGGCCGGCCATGACCGAGGCCGAGCAGGAGAAGGCTCCTGATCTCAACGCGCTCGAGCAGGAGGGCGAGATCGCTGCCGACTACGTCGAGGGCCTTCTCGACATCGCCGACATCGACGGCGACATCGACATGGACGTCGAGGGCGACCGTGCCCTGGTCTCCGTCGTCGGTCTCAAGGGCACGGAGCTGGTGGGGCCCGCAGGAGAGGTCCTGGAGGCACTGCAGGAGCTGACGCGTCTGGCCGTGCACCGGCAGACGGGCGAGCGCTCGCGGCTGATGCTCGACGTGGCCGGCTACCGGGAGCGGCGCCGGGCCGAGCTGACCAAGCTCGGCACCGAGATCGCCAATCAGGTCAAGGAGCGGGGCGAGCCGAAGTCGCTGCAGCCGATGACGCCGTTCGAGCGCAAGATCGTCCACGACGCCGTGGCCGCCGCCGGGCTCCGTAGCGAGTCCGAGGGCGAGGAGCCGCTGCGGTACGTGGTGGTCATGCCCGCCTGAGCCGCTCCACGCCGTTCGATCCGGCCGTCTGCCCGCCGTAGCGCGCGGTAGACGGCCGTTTCGCATTTAGGCCCTTATGTTCTGGTACGCCCGCTGCGGCGGGTTTGTCGTACTAGGTGTGGCCCCCGTCGGCGTGGCGGTTGTGGACGGCGCGCTCGGAGGCCGCGTTCACCCCGGCCCGCTAGTCTTCCCTTGTGATCTCACCCGTAGCCTTGGGAGAGACACACACCCGGATTCCGTGCCGGTTATCCCGCACCCACCGATCAAGGGCCATCAGCCCCAGAAAGGGCCACCAACCAGTGAGCGATGAGCTTCCGGAGCCCCCGGACATAGCGCGGGACGTCTTCGCCGGGGAGGCCTGGGATCGCGCGAACGCGTTCGCCGGCCTGCTGGCGGGTCCCGGTGTCGTCCGTGGGCTGCTGGGTCCGCGGGAGGTGCCGCGGATCTGGGATCGTCACCTGCTCAACTGCGCGGTGGTGGCCGAGGCGGTGCCGCCGGACGTACGCCTGGTGGACATCGGCTCCGGCGCCGGTCTGCCGGGGCTCGTCCTGGCGATCGTCCGGCCGGACATCACGGTCACGCTGCTGGAGCCGCTGCTGCGCCGTACCGTGTTCCTGGAGGAGTGCGTCGAGGCGCTCAAGCTGGACAACGTCGAGGTGTTGCGCGGCCGGGCGGAGGAGCTGGCGGGTCAGCGCGAGTTCGACGTCGCCAGCGCCCGCGCGGTGGCGCCGCTCGACCGGCTTCTCACGTGGGCCATGCCGCTGCTTCGCGAGGGCGGCGAGCTCATCGCGATGAAGGGGGAGCGCGCCGCCGGCGAACTCGCCGAGGCGGAGGCCCAATTGCGGGCGAGCGGAGCCCGAACGGCCGAGCTTGTGACCGTCGGGCGCGGTAAGGTCGAGCCGCCTGCAACATTGGTTCGGGTGGTAGCGGGTCGCGCGCCGGAGCGAGCTAGGCGGCGACGAAGGAGGTGACGGTTGTGCCAGTCGCGTCAAGCGGTCTTGGCTGGCCGGACAGCCGTCGGTCCGAGAGTCCAACCGGGGTTGGCTGGCCCGAAAAGGGCGTGTCGCGACAGCGAATTCCCGGCACCGGCACACCACTGGTTGAAAGGATGGCCAACGTGACCCAGACCCCCCTGAACCCCGGTGATTCGCCGTTGGTACGAGAGGCGCTCAGCTCAGTGGTTTCACGTGAAACATCCGCAACCCCGACCGCCACCCAGGTCGACGAGACCCTAGGTGATGGCGACGGCGGCTGGCCGCGCCCGTCCAAGTGCAGGGTGATCGCGGTGGCCAACCAGAAGGGTGGCGTGGGTAAGACGACCACTTCGGTGAACATCGCTGCCGCCTTGTCGATGCACGGCCAGCGTGTCCTCGTGGTCGACCTCGACCCGCAGGGCAACGCCTCGACGGCTTTGGCGACCGAGCACCGTGGTGATGTGCCGGACGTTTATCAGGTTCTTGTCGACGATCTTCCCATGGCGGACATCATCAAGCAGGTGCCCGAGATGCCGAATCTCTACTGCGCTCCGGCGACCATCGACTTGGCGGGCGCGGAGATCGAGCTGGTCTCCCTGGTGGCCCGTGAGGCTCGGCTGCGGCGGGCGCTGGCGGCGTACGAGGGGATCGAGTTCGACTACATCGTGATCGACTGCCCGCCGTCGCTCGGCCTGCTGACGGTCAACGCCTTGGTGGCCGCGGACGAGGTCATGATCCCGATCCAGTGTGAGTACTACGCGCTGGAGGGACTCGGTCAGCTCCTGCGGAACGTGGACCTGATCCGCGCCCACCTGAACCCGACACTGAACCTGTCGACGATCGTGCTGACGATGTACGACGGGCGTACGCGGCTGGCGTCGCAGGTGGCGGACGAGGTGCGGGCCCACTTCGGGGACACGGTGCTCAACACGGTCATCCCGCGCAGCGTCCGGCTGTCGGAGGCGCCGAGCTATGGGCAGTCGGTCATGACGTACGACCCGGGGTCGAGCGGGGCTATGGCGTACATGGACGCCGCCCGCGAGATCGCCCACCGCGCCGTCGTCGCCTGACCCGCCAATTGGTTGCTGGGGGAGCGGTCCGTTCGTCGTTTGCCCCCGGTCGATGAGGTGAGCGGCTGCCGGCCGCGCTCCTTGGTCGTGGCGGCAGGGACGAGCGGACTTCCCTCACGCTCGCCGGTTGTGGGGGAGTTTGCTTCTTTCACGCTTGCTGAGCAGGAGCGGGTGAGTTGCTTCTCTCGTGCTCGCCGGCTGCCGTGCTCATCGGTTGCCGTGCTCGTTGGTTGCCGTGGCAAAGGGCGAGTTGCCTTCTCCCGCTCGCTGGTTGTCTCGGCGGCGGGGCAGCGGCTTCTTTGATGCTCGCCGGTCGCGACAGCCGAGAACGAGTGGCTTCTCGCGCGCCGGCCTGTTGCGATGGCAGAGCTGATCCAGCTTCCCGCGCTCGCTTGCCCGCTGGCCGGACTTCGGTGTCGGCTGCGGTTGCCCGTCGACCCGATCGGCCGAGTAGTGTGCCCCGTTGCCCGTTGCCCGTTGCCCGTTGCCCGTTGCCCGTTGCCCGTTGCCCGTTGCCCGTTGCCCGTTGCCCGACGAGGCCATCCATGACGCTCGCTCGTCGTAACGCCGGTCTGTCGTGATGCTCGCCCGTCCCGTCGTGATTGGGGACCGGCGTTACGACGCCCGTCCCCAATCACGCGTGGCCACCTGGCCCTCCGCGCCCGCTGGCAGCGCCATGGCTCGCCCGTCGTCAAGCCCGCCTGTCGTCGTCATGCTCATGTGTGGCCACGGTCGCCTGTGGTCACGATGGCGACCCCGTCGCGTGCGCTTGCCTATCGCCTCAGGGTGGCGTCATCGCCTGCGTTCCTGTTGCCTCTGTGGGCGGTGTGTCCTGGGCACCGCCTATCACCGAGATGAGGCGGCGTCATCGCGCGTGCCTCCCGTGCCCCGGCGGATGAGCGTCATGTCGGGCTGCCTTCGCGTGGCGCCGAGATGGGATGGCGTGGTCGTGGTGCTTCCCCGATGCCTCTACAGATGGTGTTGTCCCGGGCGCTCGCTTGTCATCCACAGCAGGCGCTTTCGTTTATGAGGAGGTTGCCTGTCGTCGTGACGGATGGCGTTGGGTGCCGCGCTCGCCCAAGCATCCATTGGATCAAGCCGGGTTTGGTGGCTGCGAGCGCAGCGGTTGGACGACAAGCCGTCCCACTCTTCGTACGCAGTCACGAGTTGGGCAGATTTGTGACCGTGTCGGCGTAAATCCCATGGGCGGTGTGTGGCGAGGCGGCACCCCGCCGGGCGCACGACGGTAACCTCTCCTGGAGTGACCGGAATCGACCGGCTGGATGAGGAGACGCAGTGAGTCAGCAGCGGCGGGGATTGGGCAAGGGGCTCGGGGCGCTCATCCCGACCGGTCCCATCGTTGACGGCACGGGGGCGGCGCCCGCCCCGGTGAACGGTTCAACGGGGGAGACGGGTCCAAGGCCGATTGCCGGAGCGTACTTCAAGGAGGTCGCCCTCAAGGCGATCGTCCCCAACCCACGCCAGCCACGTGAGATCTTCGACGAGGAGCGCCTTGAGGAACTGGCCGCCTCCATCCGTGAGGTCGGCCTTCTGCAGCCGATCGTGGTCCGGTCGGTAGGTGGCGGTCAGTATGAGTTGATCATGGGGGAGCGGCGCTGGCGGGCGTGCCAGCGGGTCGGCTTGGATCCGGTTCCCGCGATCGTGCGCAACACCCAGGACGACGATCTGCTCCGGGACGCGCTCATCGAGAACCTTCAGCGTGAGCAACTGAACGCGCTCGAAGAGGCGGCGGCATACCAGCAACTCCTTGACGACTTCCAAGCCACCCATGAGCAACTGGCCGCGAAGGTCGGCCGCTCCCGCTCCCACATCACCAACACGCTGCGCCTGCTGAACCTCCCGCCGGAAGTCCAGCGCACGGTGGCGGCCGGAGTCATCAGCGCCGGGCACGCCCGAGCGCTCCTCGGCCTCAACAGCGCCGAGGAGCAGATGCAACTCGCCAAGCGAATCGTGGCGGAGCTCCTCTCGGTGCGCGCGGTGGAGGAGATCGTCGCGATGGGCAGCGCCAAGGCCGCCCAGAAGCCACCCCGTGAGCGCCAGGTTCCCAAGCCGACCGCTCCCGGTCTGACGCATCTCGCGGACCGGCTTTCGGATCACTTCGAGACGAAGGTCAAGGTCGATCTGGGGCGGCGGAAGGGGCGCATCGTGGTGGAGTTCGCCACGATCGACGACCTCGAGCGCATCATCGGCACCATGGCGCCCGAGGCTGTTCGCGCGATGCGGGAATCCGAAGACTGACCCGACTCTTCCTTGTTTCACGTGAAACACGGGCGCCGGAGCGGCCGACGTTGCCGGGAAGGGCTTGTTTCACGTGAAACACGTCGGGGCGAGAGCCCCATGAGCCGATCTCGCCGCCGCCCGTGAGTGCGGCTTGTTTCACGTGAAACAGGCGGCGGCACGCGACCGAAGCGACTAGCCGGCGGCGGCCTTGCGGATGTCGTCGAGGAAGTCGTCCACGTGTTCAGGCGTGGTGTCGAAGGCGGTCATCCAGCGGACGGTGCCGGTGGTCGCGTCCCAGTCGTGGAAGAGGTAGCGGCGGTGGAGCGCCTCCACGACGGTGAGCGGGAGAGTGGCGAAGACCGCGTTGGATTGGACCGGGTAAGCCAGCGACGCCCCGGGGATCTCCGCGAGTCCGTCGGCGAGGCGCGTGGCCAACTGGTTGGCGTGCGCCGCGTTCCGCCTCCAGAGGTCGTCCGTCAGCAGGGCGGAGAGTTGCGCCGAGATGAAGCGCATCTTCGAGGCGAGCTGAAGGGACTGGCGACGCAGGAAGGGCACCGCGTCCGCCAGCGACGGATCGAGCACCACGACGGCCTCGGCGGCCAAGGCGCCGTTCTTGGTGCCGCCGAAGCTGAACACGTCGACGCCGGCGTCCGTCGTGATCGCCTTCAGATCGCAGCCCAGATAGGCGGCTGCGTTGGCGAGCCTGGCACCGTCCACATGAAGGCGCAATCCTGACGCGTGCGCCGTTTCGGCGAGGGCGGCGATCTCGGTGGGGGAGTAGCAGGTGCCGAACTCCGTGGCCTGGGAGATGGAGACGACCGTCGGCTGCGGTTCGTGGGGATTGCCGATCCCGCCCAGGCGCGAGGTGATGTCGTTCGGACGCAGCTTGCCGTCCTCGGTCGGGACGGTCATCAGCTTCACGCCGAGCAGACGCTCCGAAGCGCCCGCTTCGTGAGTGGCGATGTGGGCGCTGTCGGCACAGATGATGGCGTCGTAACGGCCGAGCATGAGCGCCAGGCCGACCATGTTGGCACCCGCCCCGTTGAGCACCGCGAAGCCCTGCGCGCCCGGACCGAACACCTCCGTGGCCTTCTCCTCGAACGCCGACGTCCACTTGTCGTCGCCATAGGCGGGCGCGTCACCGTGGTTCGCCGCGACGATGGCATCAAGGACGGCCGGGTGCACGCCTGCGTGATTGTCACTGGCGAAGCTCTTGGGGTACATCGATTCGATCAGCACACCGTAAGGCTACTTACACCGGGTTGGGATCACCGGAGCCGGTCGGGGCGAGGGAGAGCGCTTGCGCGCTGAACACCTGCCGCCTCGCGCCAAGCCGCCGCAGCAACGAACAGTCTTTTGGTCGCGCGTCGCATGTGGGTGACGTATCTGGCGGGCCGCCCGAGCTGACGTTCACGGGCGACCCGCCCGAACCTCGCACCTTACGTCGAGTGCCATGCCGTGCGTCAGGGCGTGCTGCGCGTCGAGGTCGTGCCGTGTGTCGGGTGCTATGCCGTGCGTCAAGGGTCGCGCCGCGCGTCTAGCCGGGGTGGGCCGGTTGAGCCTCGCGCCGTGCGTCGGGGTCGTGCTGCGCGTCGACTCGCGTGCGGGCGCCTGAGCTGAGGTATCGGGCGAGCGACCGAGCCTCGCCCTACGCGTTGAGGTCGTGCTGTGCGTTCGGTGCTCTGCCCTGCGTCAGGTCGTGTCGCGTGTCGAGGTCGTGCCGCGCATCGGTTGCTGCGCGTCGGGCTCGTGCTGCCCGTCGGGGTCATGCCTTGCGTCGGGGTCGTGCTGCGGTTCGCGCGCATCGGTGACGCCCAGCATCCCCGCGTTTCGTGCCGCGCGGCGCACCGCGAGGCTCGGTCTCGCCACACGATTGAGGTCGTGCTGCGCGCCGGAGCAGTGGGCGGGCGAGGTGTGCGGCACGACCGACAGAGCCCGGGCACGCCCCAGGCGGGGACACGGCCCAGCGGGTGAGGGTCGAGGGAGTGCGCACAGGGAAGGACTGTGGGGATTCGTTACGGCCGGGCTCTCGTAGCCGCGCCGCAGCCCTCTCACGAGGCGGGCTTTCTTCCGACGCGGGTTCCTCACGGCGTGGACTTCCTTATGCTTCCGGCTCTCTCACGAATCGGAGGCATCACGGCGCGGACACCCATAAGGTCCCCGCTCCCTCACGAACAGACCGGAGGGCTCACGGCGCGCGTTCCCGCACGGCGCGCGTTCCCGCACGGCGCGCGTTCCCGCACGGCCGTGCGGTTGGGTTGGGTTAGGAGGGGTGGGAGCGGGCGGCGGCGTTCTGGAGGAGGGTGCTGCAGAGGTTGCCCAGGTCTTGGCCGGCGGCCTCGGCGGCCATCGGCAGGAGGGATGTCTCCGTCATCCCGGGGGCCACGTTGACCTCCAGGAAGTGCGGGACGCCGTCCGCGTCCACGATCAGGTCGGTACGCGAGATGTCCCGCAACCCAAGAGCCGTGTGGGCCGTCACCGCGGTCTCCGCGCATGCCGCAGCCGCCTGGGCGGAGAGGCGGGCGGGGGCGAAGAACTCCGTGTGTCCGGCGGTGTAGCGGGCCGCGTAGTCGTAGACACCCTCGTCAGGGACGATCTCCACGGCCGGCAGCGCCTCCGGGCCGTTGCCGAGGTCCACGACCGAAACCGCCACCTCCACTCCCTCCACGTACCGCTCGATGAGTGCCGTGTCGCCGTACGCGAAGCAGCCGACCATCGCAGCCGGCAGTTCCTCGGCCGTGCGGACGAAAGAGGCGCCCAGCGCCGAGCCGCCTCGTGCGGGCTTGACGAACAGGGGGAGGCCGAGACGTTCGACGATGCGTCCGAGGACGACCGTCGCGCCGAGGTCGTGGAACGTCTCCTTGGGAAGCGTGACCGATTGCGGCGTGCGCAGGCCGACCGAACGGACGACCGCCTTGGCGGTGGGCTTGTCGAACGCGACCCGGCAGGCGTCAGGGTCGGCGCCGACGTAGGGGACGTTGAGGAGCTCGAGGACGGAACGGATCGCGCCGTCCTCACCCGCGCCGCCATGGAGGGTCACGAACACGGCGTCCGGCGGATCGGCGAGGATCGACGGAACGAGGGAGGCGTCGGTGTCGCGAGCCTCGACGTCGATGCCGGCCGCGCGCAGCACCTCGCTGACCCTGCGACCCGAGCGCAAAGACACCTCTCGCTCATAGGAGAGGCCCCCGGCCAGCACGAGCACGTGGCCCAGATCGCTCATCACAACTCCTCCGCAGATCGCACGCTGTCCAACCGTACCGGCGCCTGGGGTCAAGGGTGTACGGGAGGTGGTTTCTCCGGCGATCCCATGCCATCTCGACAACCTGCCAGCTTGATGCCTTGCTACTCCCGCCGCCCGCCGCCCGCCGCCCGCCGCCCGCCGCCCGCCGCCCGCCGCCCGCCGCGTACGCCGTCAGATATTCCCGGTTGTCCGAGGCCAGCCACT
>NZ_JBFAIM010000069.1:0-79377 GCF_040654715.1 Nonomuraea sp. NPDC050643
TCCGCCGCTACATCGCCTGGCGAAACCGCAACACCGATAACCCTCGCCTACGCCGCATCGTGAAGAGGGCAAACGTGGCCTGACGCGGCACTAGGCCGCCTCCGTGGGGCCCGCCCGCCGGGCTACCGCGTCGAGGTGACGCCGGGCCGCGGTGATGGCGAGGCGGGCATGCTCCTTGGCGCCCACCTGGGCCACGAGGGTGGCCCGCGGGATCTCCAGGGCGTAGGGGATCCCGGGTGGCAGGGCGGCGAGGATGCCGTGCACGTCGATGCCGCCCTCGCCGGGGAACAGGCGCTCGAAGCGGGCGGCGTGGATGATGTCCTCCTGCGTGGCCGGCGCCGTGGCCGGTGCGTCGCAGACGTGGGCGAAGCGGAACCATTCGGGTGGCAGGTCGCGGAGGTCGGCCACGCTGGAGCCGGAGCGCGCGAAGTGGATCAGGTCGACGAGGATGCCCGCGTTGGGCCGGCCGGCGTACCGCAGGACACGGACGGCTTCGGTGAGGTCGGGCGTCTGGGTCCACGACGGGAACTCCAGATCGACGGTGAGGCCGAGCGGCCTGGCCAGGTCGCACAGCCGCGCGAACCGGTCGGCCTTGCGGGTGAAGTCCGGGTCCGGAAGTTGGGTGATGACATGACGGGCGCCGAGCTCGGCTCCGGCCTCCAGGAAGCGCAGGAGGTCCGCGGGGTCGTCATCGGGGGCGATCCGGGCGAGCTCGATGTCGAGCACCTCGATTCCCGTGGCCGCGAGCCGGACCTTGGTCGCCCGCATCAGGGCGGGGTCGGTGGCGAGGGGGTGATGCGGCTCATGCGGTGTGACCCGGGTCATGCGCAGGCCCACGTACCGATAGCCCGCGTCGGCGGCGGCGCTCACCAGCTCGGGTGGCGACAGGCTCAGCGCCGTCAGGTGCGCCAGTGAGTAGTCGTGCCGGTGGTCGCCGCCGGCCGGGGAGGGCGGCTCCCTCAGCGTGGTCAGCCGGCGCCTGCGGTGCGCGGCCATGCGCACCGCCGCGCCGCTCGCGGCGCCGTAGCCGGAGTAGCCGCCGATGCGCTGCACCACCTCGAAGAAGATCCGTGCGCCGAGCATCTCGGTGTAGAAGTGCAGGTACTCGCCGTGCTGATCGCGGTCGTAGAGGATGGAGTGCTCTCTCATCGCCGTGAGGAGGTGCTGGGGCAGCGCCAGGCGGGCGTCGAGATCATCGAAGTAGTTGTCGGGAATCGCCAGCAGCGGCGCGCCGAGCGCCCGCATGGCCTTCGCGCCGGCGATCGCGTCGTCGGTGGTGAAGGCGATGTGCTGCGGGCTCGGCACCGCCGGTGACCAGTCGCCCCGTCGTAGCGGCGCGGTGTTGAGGCTGATCCGGACGTGGTGCTCCGGGTCGGTCGCGGCCCGGCTGTGGATCAGCCCGAACGGCGCGGGCAGCGTGGTGGTCTGCGTCGCCCGCAGGCCGAGCACCGCACGGTAGAAGAGCGCGGCCTGGTCGAAGTCGTCGACCGACTCGGTGAGCGAGACGTGATCCGTTCCGGTCAGCAGGGCGTCGCCGCGGGCCGTACGGCCGGTGGGAGTGAAGTCGTCGAGCCAGTTGTCGTCCCCGCCCGTCCGGCAGAAGAAGACGGCCGTTCCGTCGGGGGCCGCCACGGAGTTGAGGTCGGCCTCCTCCATCTGCCGGACGCGTGGTAACACGGGCGCCAGCAGCCGTTCGGCCCGCCGGGCCGAGCCGGCCGGGTCGGCGCTCTCCACCGCCAGGGCGCAGATGGCCGCGGTGCCCGCCGGCACCGTCCGCTGCGGTGCGAAGTTCAGCAGGATCCGGGCCTTGCCCTGCGACCAGAGCTGCACCGGCTTGGAACGGTGCCGGCCCGTATGGACGAACCCGAGTGCGGTGAGCGCCTGCGCCACGATCGGGCCGGAGATCTCGTCCACGGCCAGCTCGGTGAACACGTGACCGTCGAGCCGCGGAGCCGGCGGCAGGGCGGCCGGCCGAACGCGCTCGCGGACCGCCACCGGGCCGAGCGCGCCGACCGTCTCCTCCAGCGACAGCAGTGAGCGCATCGCGTCGACGGCGACATGCCGGGGATCCGCCTGCCGGCAGACGTCGTTGCACACCTCGATCGACAGGGGGCCGTCGTATCCGGTGGCCAGCGCGTGGGCCACGAAGCCGGCCAGGTCGAAGACGCCCTGCCCGGGGAACAGCCGGTGGTGCTCGCTCCACTCCAGCATGTCCATGTTCAGCAGCGGCGCGTCGGCGAGCTGCAGGTGGAACACCTTCGAACCGGGCACGGCGCGGATCTTCGCGGGGTCGTCGCCACGGGCGAACAGGTGGAAGCTGTCAAGGCATAAACCGAGCGCGGGATGGCCCGCGCGCCGAACGATCCGCCATGCGTGTTCGACGGTGTTCACGAACCGGCCCCACGCCAGGCCCTCGTACGCGATGCGCAGGCCGCGCCGCGCGGCCCGGCCGGCCAGCGTGTGGAGTTGCTCCGCGGCGAGGTCGTCGTCGTCGAGAGCGTCGGCGGAGGTCGTCGAGCAGACCGCCAGCGTGGTCGCGCCGAGTTGCTCCAGCACGTCGAACTTCCGCTCCGCCCGGCGGAGATCGGCCTCGAACGTCTCGGGCGGCGCCGCCTCGAAGTCGTGGAACGGCTGATAGAGGTGGATCGCCAGGCCAAGGTCGGCGCACTCCTGCCGGATCCGGCCCGGCGACCAGTTCGACACGATGAGGTCGCCCTCATAGATCTCGATCCCGTTGAAGCCCGCCGCGGCGGCGGCCGCGAGCTTGTCCTCCAAGGTGCCGGAGAGGCAGGCCGTCGCGAGCGCCAGTGAAGCACCCGCGGAGCGGCTGGTGACAGGACTTGCCATGCCGGCGGTGAGCATGGGCGTCTCACCTTCCTAGCGTCGACTAACGAACGAACTAGATACTTACTTATATGCCCTGTCGGCGACGCGCGAAAGGGCCTCGAATCACCCGGCGGTGAAGATGAAGGGCAGCGCGGATGTCCGATCCCAGAGGATGACTTGTCCGGCCTCGCCCCCTACATGCATATCGGGATGCAGACCGTCTTGCCTTCGTACTCCCAGCACCGCTCGCATGGGTCGTAGGTCCGCTGCTGGGAGCCATCGGCGGCCCCGGACGAGATCGAGACGCGCTCTATCCCCAAGGGGGCGAGCAGGCTCCCGAGCTCCGCCTCGTCGTCGGCCTGGACGGCGGCGCCGAACTTGCGGGCGAAGTCCCCGTCGTGGTTCAGCAAGGTGGCCAGTTCATAGAACTGACGCGCGTGACGTAAGAGGTCCGGAACGCTGGGTCGCGCATGATTGGTCATGTCGCAGGACTTCCCGCAGGAACGCCGAACACGCCTCGCCATCACGCCCGCAAGCCGGGTATCACCGTCCAGGGCGGGTGGGTTCAAAGACCCGCGTTCACCACCACCGTCGCGTCATTCGGCACCTTGACCAGGGGCTTGGTGACGTTCTTGACGAGGTTTCCGGTGGAGGCGACGGTCAGGGACGCGCCGCTCTTCCTCTCGTACTGCAGCCCCGTCTGGTCGGCGGTGCCGTTGCCCAGGATGGCGTTGCCGGTGACCACCACGTTCCCGGCGCCCGACTCCACGCCGTCCACGGCGATGTAGAAGTAATAGGGGCCCGTCGGCGGCGTCTTGCCCTCGTCGCGGAAGTTGTGGATCTTGTTGTTGGAGATCGTCGTGGTCGCCCCCTGCTGGACGACGCAGCGGATGCCGTACAGCCACGCCCTTTCCGTGGTGGCCTTGTAGCCGAAATCCTCGATGTAGTTGCCCTGGATCGAGGTGCCGAAGCAGCGGTTGAGGTCGAGGGCGCTGCTCGCGTTGCCGTACAGGTGCAGGTCGCTGAGGAGCCAGCCGGCGGCGTTGTCCGATTCGACGGCGCTGGTGTCGCTGTCGCGCACCCAGGAGCGGGTGAACGTCCAGTCGGTGATCACACCGCCCGCCGGGTCGAGGACCTTGAGGCCCGCGCCGCCGGAGCCGGTGATGTAGACGTCGCTGATCACCCCGTTCACCATCGTGTTGGTGGCGGAGTCGATGGTCGTCCCGTTCTTCGACGGGTTGCTCAGACGGATGGCGTCGGAGGAGGTCTGCTCGATCTGTACGTCCGAGATCCTGCTCCCCCAGGAGCGCAGCATCAGGCCGACGGTCCCGGTGGTGTTCTTGGCGCGGTTGCCGTCCAGGGTGAGCCGCTCCAGGCGAATGGGGGTGCCCGAATACGCCTGATTCGCGTCCCACGTGTCCGAGGCCAGCAGGGCGGGCAGGTTCACGCCGTCCGCCTGCTTGATCCTCAGGCCGGTTCGCGAGTCACCGCGATACGTGCGATCTCCGCGCAGCACGATGGCCTTGTTGATGACGCATACGGCCGGCTCGTCCGCCGCCACGGAGCGTCCTAAGATCACGATCTCGTCGCCCGCCTTCGACGCCGCGATGGCGTTGTTGATGGTCGTGGCGTCGTCCGTCCCGGTGCACTGCACCTCTTTCCGGGCGGCCGCGGCGGGGGTCGGTTGCGCTATGACGGCGATCCCGGTGACGGCCAGTGCCAGTACGGCGGCCGAGACCAGGGTGAACGCTGATT
This sequence comes from Nonomuraea sp. NPDC050643, assembly GCF_040654715.1. Lineage (NCBI taxonomy): Bacteria > Bacillati > Actinomycetota > Actinomycetes > Streptosporangiales > Streptosporangiaceae > Nonomuraea > Nonomuraea sp. NPDC050643. The sequence continues at coordinate 4,582 of NZ_JBFAIM010000069.1, forward strand.
TCTGCACTTCATCTCCAGGACGAATAAAGATCGTTTACCTGCAAGATCAGTATGAAATGTGTGCCAATTGAGGGACATGCCTTGGTCTCATCGATCCTGCCCTTCTGTCACACCTCCTTCATCGCCATGGTGGACAAGCCCGGGCAACGCCCTTAGACGGGTGGGCCAGGCCGGCGGGATGCCTCGTGCTCCGCGGACCCCCGCAAGAGAGCCGTACAGGACGAATGTCCTTTTTATGGCAAAATGCGGGGATTGTGCGTGTCTGTCGTCACTGGAGGAACTCCATGCGTAGATCCCTTGGGATACTCGCCGCCACCGCCAGCCTCGCCGCCTGCACCCCGTCCACGGGCGGAGTGCAGAGCGGTACGGCCGGATCCGTGGCCCAGGCGACCCCGCACGAGGACGATGCGACGCCGGCGCCGACGCCGGCCCGGACCAAGAAACCGATCCCCGAATCGGACGAGTGCCGCGTCAGCGTGGCCGGTCCGGGCATCTCCGCACTCACCATCCAGGCGTCGGCGGCCCGCCGCGACTGTGTCCGCCCGGCGCTGCTGCGCATCCGCGTCAAGCGCGCCGTTCCCGGCGACGATCCCGTGGTCAAGAGCGGCGCCACCAGGAAGGGCCGCATCACCTTGCGGCTGCCCTGCAAGCCCGGCACGTACTACACGGTCGCCACCGACTACCGGGGCGAGACCGCCACGTCCAAGGCCGCACGGCTGACCTGCGCGACCCCCACTCCCACGCCCACTCCCACGACGCCGAGGAAACCGGCCGCCGAGGAGCCCGCCACGTCCGTCGGCACGGCGGCGGAGAACGAGGTCGTCCGGCTGACCAACGCCGAGCGGGCCAAAGGCGGTTGCGATCCGCTCAAGCACGACGCGAAGCTGCGCAAGGCCGCGTTCGGGCACTCGGCCGACATGGCGAAGAACGACTACTTCGACCACGACTCCCGGGACGGCCGCGACATGACCGACCGCATCCGCGCGACCGGCTTCACCGGCTCGGCCTGGGCCGAGAACATCGCCATGGGGCAACGCTCGGCGGCCGCGGTGGTCGAGAGCTGGATGGACAGCGCGGGCCACCGGCGCAACATCATGGACTGCTCGTACACCTTCATCGGCGTGGGTGCGGCCAAGGACTCACAAGGGCAGATCTACTGGACGCAGGACTTCGCCGCCCGCTGATCCCTCGAGTGTCCGCGGGCGTTCTCGAACCGACCGGGGACGACCGCCGACCGGCCTCCAGGTCGGTTGCTGCCGGGCGTGGTGGGCATCTGCGGCCTTTGCCAGGAGAAGTGGATCTTGACCACTATGATCATCTTGATCCGTCGACTCCACTGAAAGTTGGGCCCGTGAAGAAGTCCGCCTCCGTCGCGCTGCTCGCGTTACTCGGCGTCCCCCTGCTGACCGTCCCGGCGTCCGCCACCTCGGGTGCCGAGATCCAGGTCCTGGCCGCCGACACCCAGCCGAAGATCGACAGACCCCAGCTCGACCGGATCAAGGCCGACGCCGCCGCCCGGGGCGTCCCGCTGGCGCAGGCGCTGACCGAGTACTTCGCGCAGGCCCGGACGTCCCTGACCGTGGAGGACGAGCCGGATGGGCCTGTCGCCGTACCTGAGCTGAACGTGGACGACCTGACCGCCGCCGAACTCACCGATCTCACGCAGTACGCCACAGATCAAGGGCTCGACCTCGCGCAGACGATCGAACGGCGCGGCTGGCAGACCAGGTTCTCCGACGTGGCCGAGAAGCTGGAGGCGGACTTCGGGGCCGAGTTCTCCGGCGCCGCCATGGCCGAGGACGGCTCGTCGGCCTGGATCGCCTTCAAGGGCGAGACCCCGGAGGCGGCGCTGGCCCTGGCCAGGACACTGCCCGTGGAGGTGCGGCTGCAGAGCGACCGCGGCTTCTCCGAGGCCGAGCTCGCGGCGGCCAGTGAGAGCGTGAACGAGCAGCTCAGCGCCGACCCCCAGATCGCGAGCACGTCAACGGCCTACGACATCCGATCCGGCACGGTCGAGGTCGAGGCGATACTGACCCCGGCCGCCAAGGAGACGGTGAAGAGCGTCTCCGCGCCTCCTTCCGGGATCGAGGGCGTCGTCGTCAACGTGACGATCGTCGACCAGCCGAACGAGCCCTACGACAGTTACGTCCGCGGCGGCGGCTATCTCACCGACGCCGGCAACTGCACCAGCGGATTCAACCTGAAGTACGCCACGTCGAACACCAAGCGCCTGGCCACGGCAGGGCACTGCAACCCGGCGACCTGGGTCTACCGCAACCACCCCACGCAGGGCGGCACCCGTACCGTCAAGAAGGTGTGGACGCACATCGGCACCTACGGCGACCTCGGCTACTACACCCACGGCGGCGGGACGGCGACGCGCACGTTCTACTACGCGAAGAACCTGGCGCGCTACGCCACCTCCGCGGCGATGAGCCGACCGGCCGTCGGCACCATGATCTGCAAGTACGGCTGGAACACCGGCGCCACCTGCGCGACGGTGAAGTACCGGAACGTCACCGGCGGAAGCTGGTCCGACGGCAAGGCCCGCAAGGGCCTCGTGCAGATGAACGCGGGCATCGCCAAGGGCGGCGACAGCGGCGGCCCGTTCTACTACGGCGGCAAGGCCTACGGGCTCACCACCGGCGGCGACCCCTCGGCGACCTTCTGGACGCCGACGTTCAGGTTCAACGACGCCAGGAACTACAAGGTCTGGACGAAGTAGCCACCCTCAACCGGGGGTGGGCACGCACGCCGCCCGTCCCCGGCCGGTGGGCGCGCTTGCTCGAAATCCCGCGAACACTCCACAACCACTCCAGACCCTCACTAAGGTGATCAAGTCAAAGATCACGGAGGAAGTGTTGTGAAGCAGACGATGGCCCAGCTCATCGGCCGTTCGGCGCTGGTGCTGGCACTCGCCGGAGGCGTCATGCCGGCCGCCGTCGCCTCCCCGGCATTCGCCGAGCGGAAGGCGACGCTGGGGCCGTACGGGTACGGCACCCTGAAGCTCGGCATGACCGCCGCCAAGGCCAGGGCGACCGGCCGGATCACCCGCAAAACCGTCGGTGACTCCCCCAGGTGCACGGGCTGGGACCTCAAGGAGAACCCGTACGGCGAATACCGGGTAGGGGTGTACATCTCCAAGAGGCGCGGCCTGGCCATGATCGTCGCACCCCCTGGCCTCAGAACACCGCAGGGCATCGGCCTCGGCTCCAGCAGGACGCGACTGAAGGCCGCCTACCCCCGGCTACGGCGCGGTCCGGGCGGATACCCCACCGCCGACGTGCCGGGCAACAGGCAGGCGTTCTACATCTTCCACGTTTCGGACAACAAGGTCGCCGGAATGAGCCTCGTTCTGGCCAAGCAGGACTGCGTCCGGTACTGAGGCGCGTAGCGTGCTGCCATGACTGGTGGGCCGGCCCGATTCGGCGGGCGAGACGACGTCGTCCTGGCGGTGGTCCTGGACTGCGCCGACCTGGACCGGTCGGCGGCGTTCTGGTGTGGGGCGCTCGGCTACGACGTCGAACCAGGCTCGGCAGGGCGCTATCGAAGCCTGCGGCCCGCCGGCGGGAACGGCGTCGAACTGCTGCTGCAGCGGGTCCCGGAGCCGAAGGTGACCAAGAACCGGCTGCACCTGGACCTGCGCGTCCCCGACGTGGAGGCGGAGGTGGCCAGGCTGGTCGCCCTGGGCGGACGGCACACCACCGGCGACCCCATCGAGGAGGACGGCTGGACGTGGTACGTACTCACCGACCCCGACGGCAACGAGTTCTGCGTGTGCCAGCCCCCAGGGTGAAGACACCGAAAGACGGACCGGCTTCCTCGGCGCTCTCACGGTGTGCGGCGGACGCGGCCCCCGATCACGCTTGCTGGTGATGACCACCACCAGCGTGGGCACGCACCCATGCCGAACCTGTAGTTTTTGCCGCATCATGGATGAAGAACTGGCGAGATCGATGCCCTTCAAGGTCCGGCCAATAATTCACCGTCATAAAGCCATATCAACCCGAGGGCGCACCCTGGCCGCATTCGGTACAGGAGCAGCCCTGGCCCTCTTCAGCTCGAACCTCGTCTCGTAGCGCCGGAGTGGGCCGGCACTTCGGCCGCGTGCGGTGACCCGCGTCGCCCTCCAGCACCGGCAGCACGCTCTCCCCTTCGCCGTGCGATTTGCGCACCTGCAGCGGGTCGAGCCCGGTCTCGGTGCAGGAGCTGAACCACCGCTCGATCTCGCGCCTGTGGCTGGCGCGGGTGCTCGGGGAGCCGTAGGACTGCAGCCACGCCTTCGTCAGGCCCTGGACGTAGCCGAGCAGGTTCGGTGGAAAGGCGAGGTTGCCCCGGGCTCGGCAGTAGCTAGGCGATCACGGTGCGCGCTCGGTCGGGCTCGTGCGGGTGGCGATCTCGGTGAGTGCCTCCTGCAGGACAGCGTTGCCGACGGCGAGCCGCTCCAGCTCGGGGCCGGCGACCTCGTACAGGACGGCGGGCTCCGGGGCGCGGGTCTGCAGCGCGGCGGAGAGGCTTTCCGGGGTGGCGTCGGGCCCGCGGGTGTAGGTGCGTCGCAGCACTGCGGCGTACAACTTGGCGTCGGGACCCGTCATGGCTCAACGCCCCTGGTTGCGGCGCTGTGTCCGGCGTTCCCAGCTGTTCGGGTGGCGGATGACCACGCCCGCGGCGCCACCATTGCCGGCGAGACGGATCCGCGGCGTCCCAGAGAGCCGCTCCGATGTGGTCTTGTCCCTGAATCCACCAAGGCCCGGACTCATCTCCGAGGTATCCGCCACCCACCCGTCGGGGATGACGATCGTGACGCCGCCCGTTTGCCCGTGCGCTTCTATCGCGATCTCGGGCAGTCGGCATTCAGTCTGGGTGAAGTCGAGCTTGACGCTCCCCATGCCGCCGTACACGGTGATCTGCGCAGGTACCCGCCAGCGCCCGGTCCGCGACTCGCCGTTCAGGCCTCCCTTGAGGACCAGCGGCTCCGCTGGGACCTCCTGTGGCAGATCGGCGGTGAGGGGTGCCAGGTCGGCGTAGGTCTTGGCGTTCAGTGCCGAATCCAGCCGCACTTCCAGTTCGGTGAAGTCGATTCGTCCTTCGGCCGCCGCCGTGTTCAGCCGCTCCACGACCGCTTCGCGCTCGTCATGCGAGACACGCACCTGATCAGGGCGGAGGGGGGTCGGCTGCTGGTTTGCGTCCATCGCGTCCGCTTTCGGGTAGGGGATAACGCTCCTCCGGGGGTTCCGGGGAGATCACCACCGTATTGCCCCCATAACCCGCATCATGGGGGGTTGTTAATGATCATGAAGCGTGGACGAACACAGTTGAGCCACATACGAGACACGCCCGCATCGCTCGGGATGCAATATGACCATCAACCCGCTCATTTTATGACCTCCCAAGGGCCGCTCTTATGCCCTCCTGACTCGACGTCGCCGACAAGGTAGCATCCGTCCTTGGTCTGCTCGTCGCGGTGATCGCACTGTTCGTCAGCATCCACTTCGCGCGCAAGGCCACGGGAACGCGCCCCCCGCTGCGTATGGCGAACGCGATTCCAGCGCCATCCGCCCTATCCCGACAGAGCTACTCGTGAGCTTCGGAGTACAACCGCTCCCATCACAGACCCGATCTACCGAAAGCACCATCACCTAGCAAAGCGCCGCCGTTCCCGTCGCCGACCTCCGCGCCAGCGGGCGGGAAGCGGGACCGCGTCGATTCGGTAGCCCGCCATGGGGCATGGGACCGCGTACCAGGGGCCGGCCCGCTGTCGGCCGCGGGTCCCGGGTCGCGCAGTGGCGGAGCGGGTCCGCCGCACCGCTCCTGCCCTCCGGCCACGCGCCCGGCGGGATGTGGTAGCCCCGCCGGGCGGCCCATGGCTCAAGAGCGTCACGCAGGCTGACCGGCCAGATCCTCCCGTCCGGCTTCCTCGGCGCTCTCACGTACCCGCTTACCGGTGTGCGGCGGACGCGGTCCCCGATCACGCTTGCGGGTGATGGCCACCACCAGCGTGGGCACCAGCACCAGCGTCAGCAGCGTCGAGGAGATCAGGCCGCCGATCACCACGATCGCCAGCGGCTGCGAGATGAACCCGCCCGAACCCGTCACCCCCAGCGCCATCGGCGTCAGCGCGCAGATCGTGGCCACCGCCGTCATCAGGATCGGCCGCAAGCGGCGCCGGCCGCCCTCGATCACCGCCTCCACCACGCCCATGCCCTGATCCCGGTACTGGTTGATCAGGTCGATCAGCACGATCGCGTTCGTCACCACGATGCCGATGAGCATCAGCATGCCGATCAGCGCCGGCACGCCCATCGCCGTGTCCGTGGCCACCAGCAGCCCGATCGCGCCCGTCGCCGCGAACGGGATCGACACGAGCAGGATCAGCGGCTGGATGAAGCTGCGGAACGTCGCCACCATGATCAGGAACACGATCGCGATCGCCGCCAGCATCGCCATGCCCAGGTCCGAGAACGCCTCCGCCTGGTCGGCCGACGCGCCGCCGATCTCGTACGAGGCCCCCGACTCCAGCGCCACCGCGTCCAGCTTCGTCGTCAGCGCCTGCGTCACCGCGCCCAGGTCGGCGGCGTCCGCCTTGGCCGACACCGTCGCCGAACGCTCACCGTCGATCCTGGTCACCTGCGTCGGACCGGCCACCTCGCGCACGTCGGCCACCGACGACAGCTTCACCATCCCGCCCGCCGTGGCGAGCTTCAGGTCCTCGATCGCCTTGACGTCGTCCGGCGCGTCCGCGCCGCGCAGCACCAGGTCACTGGTACGGCCGTCCAGCGTGATCTGCCCCAGCGGCGCCCCGCGGAACGCCTGCGCCACCGCCTGGCCCACCTGCGCCTCCGACAGGCCCCGCTCCGCGGCCTCCTGCCGGTCCACCACGACCTCCACCCGCGGCGCGCTCGCCTCCAGGTTCGACGACAGGTCCCGCAGCCCGGACACCTGGCCCATCGCCGCCTTGACCGAGTCCGTCGCGGTGCGCAGCGCCTCGGTGTCCGGCGCCCGTACGATCACATCGATCGAGTCGGAGGAGAACCCGCCCCCGCCGGCCCCGCCGACCGTGACCTCGCCGACGCCCGACAGGCCCGCGATCGCGTCGCGCAGCGACTGCTCGACCTTCGCGGTGTCCGACCCCTCCTTGACCGTGACCGAGTACGACGCCCGGTCCGCGCCACCGCCGACACCGCCCTGCATGGCGTTGCCACCGCCCACGTTCACCTGGTACGTCTCCACGCCGTCCAGCCCCGACAGCACACCCTCGACCTGCTTGGCCGCCTTGTCGGTGGTCTCCAGGTCCGTGCCCACCGGCATCCGCTGCGACAGCGAGATCGTGTTCTGCCCGGAGGAGTCCAGGAAGTTCGTCTGCAGCCCGCCGGCCAGCCCGATCGTGCCGACGAACACCGCCACGCCGATGAGCACCGTCACCAGCTTGAACCGCGTCGCGAACCGCAGCACCGGCAGGTACGCCCGCTGCAACGGCGAGCGCAGCTCCTTGGCCTCGGCCTCCTCGCGCTGCTTGCGCGCCTGCTCCGGCGTCAGATCCGGCGCCTTCAGGAACCAGAACGCCAGCACCGGCACCACCGTCAGCGACACCAGCAACGAGGCCAGCAACGCCACCGCCACCGTGATCGCGAACGGCGAGAACAGCTCACCCACCATGCCGCCCACCACCGCGATCGGCGCGAACACCGCCACCGTGGTCAGCGTCGAGGCCGTCACCGCGCCCGACACCTCACGCACCGCCGTCAGGATGGCCTGCAGCTTGGCCTCGCCATAGCCCAGATGTCGCTTGATGTTCTCCAGCACCACGATCGAGTCGTCCACGACCCGGCCCACCGCGATCGTCAGGGCGCCCAGCGTCAGCATGTTCAGCGAATAGTCACCCGCCCACAGCGCGATCAGCGCGATCACCACCGACAGCGGGATCGACACCGCCGTCACCACCGTCGAGCGCACCGACAGCAGGAACACCAGGATGACCAGCACCGCGAACGCCAGCCCCAGCAGGCCCTCGGTGGTCAGGTTCTCGATCGACTCCTCCACGTACGGCGCCTGGTCGAACACCACCGACACCGCCGTCTCCGACGAGTCGCCCAGCGCCTTGGTCAGCTCGGGCAGCTTCTCGCCGATCGCGTGCGAGATCGCGACCGCGTTGCCGTCGGGCACCATCGTCACCGACACGCCCAGGCTCGTCCTGCCGTCTGTACGGGTGATCGTCGTCGCGTCCGCCAGACCACGGGAGATCTTCGCCACGTCGCCCAGCTTGACCGGCTTGAGAGGCTTCGGCCGGGCCTGCTGCTGAGCGAGAGCCGCCTGCGCCTGGGCCGGGGCCGACTGGCCCTGACCCGGCTGACCGGTCTGCGGGCGGCCCTGCTGCTGACTCTGCTGCGGCTGGGTCTGCGGGGTCGCCGCCGGCTGGGCCGGCGTCAGGTACAGGGCCTTCAGCTTGGCCACCGAGTCGACCCGCGAGCCGACCTGCACCGTCAGCGACTTGCTGTCCGAGGTCAGCGTGCCCGCCGGGATCGGCGTGCCGTTCGCCCGCAGCACCTCCGGGATCTGCGCCGCCGACACCCCCGCCAGCGCCATCTTCTTGGCGTCCGGCTCGATCGTCACGACCTCGTCACGGGTGCCCGTGACCGCCGCCTCCCGCACGCCCTCGACGCCCTGCAACTCCGGCACCATGATCCGGCGCAGCTTGTCGGCCATCGCCCGCTCGTCACCGCCGTCGCCCACCGCCAGCACCAGCACCGGGATGTCGTCGGTGTTGCCCGCCACCACCTGCGGATCCACCCCGTCCGGGAGGGGCACCCTGCTGATGGCCTGCTGCATCTTGTTCAGCGACGACTCGATGTCCGTGCCGTACTCGAAGGCCACCTGGATCTGCGCCATGCCCTCCTTCGAGGTGGAGGTCATCTGCTCCATCCCGGTCAAGCCCTGGAAGGAGTCCTCGATCGGCTTGGTGACCTGGTCCTCGACGATCTCCGGCGAGGCCCCCGCGTACGGCGCCACCACGAACGCCCCAGGAAACGACAAAGACGGCAGCAACTGCTGTTTCAACTGCGGGATCGTGAACGCGCCGAAGGCGCTGAGCACGACCGCGACCAATATCACAAGGCTGCGGTTGACCAGGCTCAACCGGGCGAAAGCGGTCATGGACTCCCCCTCCAAAGAGTTCGCCCCAGACTAACACTTCGCTTTACACGAATATTTAGACCGCTCAAGCAATCCTGATAACCTTCTCAGGAAGCGAGAGGTGAGCGTGACCAACGAAGACGACGAACGCGAAGACCTGATCCGCCGGATCACCGAAACCCAGCGCGGCCTCGGGAGACTGTTCGCCCAGCACCAGAGCCCGCTGTTCAGCTCCAATCTCACCATGAGACAGCTCAAGGTCATCCTGATCGTCTCCATGAACGGCTCCGCCTCCGGGCAGGATCTCGCCCAGAGCCTCGGGGTCGGTCTCGGCACCGTCACCGGCATCGTCGACCGCCTCGTCGCCCAGGGCTTCGTCGGCCGCCACGAAGACCCTCACGACCGCCGCGTCCGCCGCGTCGAGCTCACCCCCGCCGGCGCCGCCCTCGTCGAGGAGATCAACAACGCCGGGTTCGACCACTACCGCCGCATCCTCGACCACCTCGACACCGCGACCCTGCACGCGCTCGACCACGTCACCCGGACCATCCGCGACGTGGCCGCCAAGCTCATCGACGAAGGCTCCTGAGGGCGCCGGGCCGGCGCGATCGCACCGGCCCGGCGCCTTTACAATGTAGATTTCTAGGTGAGGCGCGACAGGACCGCCGGCAGGTCGCGCTCGTGCACCACCGTCAGCCGCCGCGTCGCCCGCGTCACCGCCACGTACAGGTCCTGCCCGCCCTGCGGCGACTGCCCGATGATGCCCGCCGGGTCCACCACCACGACGGCGTCGAACTCCAGCCCCTTGGCCTGCGTCACCGTCAGCACCACCACCGGCGCGTCCAGATCCCCTTCCGGCAGCACCCGCGCCACCTCCGCGTGCCGGGCGTCCGGCACCACCACGCCCAGCCGCCCCTCACCGATCTCCGCCAGCTCCGAGGCCACCAGCTCCGGCAGGCCCGCGACCGGCAGGCGCACCGCCCGCGGCTCGGCCCCGCCCTCGCGCACCGAGTCCGGCGGCTCCTGCTCCGGCGCGTACGCCGCCAGCACGTCGGCCGCCACCCGCATGATCTCCACCGGTGTGCGGTAGTTGACCAGCAGCCGTTCCTCCCGCCAGCGCCCCTTCAGGAACGGGTCCAGCACCTCGCCCCACGACCGCGCGCCCGCTGCCGACCCCGTCTGCGCCACGTCGCCCACCACGGTCAGCGACTTGGCCGGCACCCGCCGCATCACCATCCGCCAGGCCATCGGCGACAGCTCCTGCGCCTCGTCCACGATGACGTGGCCGTAGGCCCAGGACCGGTCGGCCGCCGCCCGGTCGGCCGTGGTCAGGCCCGCGCCGTCGTCGGCGTGCCGTTCGGCCAGCACGTCGGCCCGGTCGAAGACGCCCTCGTCCGCCACGCCGGTCGACTCCAGCACCTCCTGCGCGTACAGCTCCTGCTCGGCCCACTCCTCCTCGGCCAGCCGGCCGGCCACCCGCCGCGCCGAGTCGTCCTCGCCCAGCAACTCGGCGGCCTCGTCGAGCAGCGGCACGTCGCCGACCGTCCACTCCGCCTCCAGGGGGCGGACCAGCTCCTGCCAGTCCAGGCCGGGCGGGGCCACCGACCACAGCGCCTCCGGCGAGGCCAGCAGCTCCGACACCAGCCGCCGCGGCGTCAGCTCCGGCCACAGGTCCTCCACCGCCCGCCGCACCGGCGGCTCGCCCCACAGCCGGCGCGAGGCCAGCTCCAGGTCCAGCTCGTCGAGGTCGGCCTCCAGGTCCAGCGGCTCGGTCAGCTCGGGCTCGTCGACGTCGAGCTCCTCGATGTGCAGCGACTCCTCCAGCGCCCGCGCCTCGGCCTTGGCCAGCTCCTTGAGCATCTCGGTGACGTACAGCTTGCGGGCCATGTTGTGCGGCAGGCGCACCGCCCTGGCCCGGTCGCGCAGGCGTACACAGGTCGTGTGCGGCACGCGCAGCCGCAGGCCGTCCAGCTCCACGACCAGATCGCCCTCGGGGGCGCGCCGGCGCAGCTCCAGCGCCCCCGCGACCACCTCGGCCATACGCACGTCGCCCTTGACGACCGCCGCGGCCGGCCCGTCGGCCGCGACCGCGCGCACGCCCGGGAACATCTCGCCCACCGTGGTCATCACCACCTGCGTCTCCCCCAGCGCCGGCAGCACCTGGCCGATGTAGCGCAGGAACATCGCGTTGGGACCCACCACCAGCACGCCGCGCCGCTCCAGCGTGTCGCGGTGGGTGTAGAGCAGGTACGCCGCCCGGTGCAGCGCCGCCACCGTCTTGCCGGTCCCCGGGCCGCCCTGCACCACCAGCGCCCCCTGCAGCGAGGCCCGGATCACCCGGTCCTGCTCGGTCTGGATGGTGGCCACCACGTCGCCCATCCGCCCCGTGCGGCCCCGCCGTAGCGCGGCCAGCAGCGCCGCCTCGCCGACCAGCGCGCGCCGGTCGCCGTCGCTCATCCGCTCCAGGTCGAACACCTCGTCGTCGATCCCGACGACCAGGCGGTCCTTCAGGTGCAGGTGCCTGCGGCGCACCAGCCCGCCCGGATCGGTGGCCGTGGCCACGTAGAACGGCCGCGCCGCCGGGGCCCGCCAGTCGATCAGGACCGACTCGTGCCCCTCGTCCCGAAGCCCGACCCGGCCGATGTACGTGCTCCGCCCCGACCCGTCGTCGACGCGGCCGAAGCACAGGCCCCGCTCGACCGCGTTGAGCTGCGCCAGCCGCCGCGACTGCTCCGCGGCCATCGCCTCGCGCTCGACCATCGCCTGGCGTGTTCCCGATCCGCCACCTCTGGCGTACACCTCGCGCAGCGTCGTCTGGGCGCGCAGGCGGGCGACGTCGAGCAGGCCGTACAGCCACGACACAGTGCGCTGCTCGGTGTCAAGGGCTTGCGCGAGACCATCTTGACGATTAGTCATTCCCTGGTATACTCCTATCGGGAGGGCTGTGAAAGCTCGCGTTGTTATGCGCAGTATTCGAGCTTAACCCCGCGCGGGTCCGCGCGCAAACCCTCCGCTGTTCCCGCGATCGGGTTGTCCGGGAGCAGCTCCCCGCGAAGCCGGCAGCGCCGGTGCCCGTCATGTCCGCGCCCGGCTCGCCCAGCCCGCGGGCGAACGCCCTGCGGCGGCGCTACTCCGGGGGTGGGCCGGTCGAGCGGCGCGGGACCAGGGTGGGCGTGACCGAGAAGGTGACCGACGACGTGCGGCCCTCGATGCGCTCCAGCAGCAGCCGGCCCGCCGTGCGGCCCATGACGCCTCCGTCCTGGTCCACGCTGGTCAGCGAGATGTCCGACAGCGCGGCCGTGCGGGTGTTGTCGTAACCGGCCAGCGAGATGTCCGCCGGCACCGCCAGGCCCGCCTCGTGCAGCGCCGTCAGCGCGCCGAACGCCGCCAGGTCCGCGCCCGCGAAGATCGCCGTCGGGCGGGGCTCGCGGGCCAGCAGCTCGCGGGCTCCCTCGAAGCCGCCCTCCTCGCTGTAGGCGGTCATCGCGACCGCGATCTCGTCGTCCAGCCCGTGCTCGCGCATCACCCGCTCGTAGGTGACCGCCCTGATCGTCTGCAGCATCGCCGCGGATCGGCGGCCGGTGTGCTCGTGGTGGCCGATGTGGGCGATGCGGCGGTGGCCGAGGGCGAGGAGGTGGCGTACGACGAGTTCGGCGCCGATCTCGTCGTCGTCGAGCACCGCGTCGTAGAGCGCCGACTTCTCGTGCGGGCCGAGCACCACCATCGGGAGCTGCCCGCCCACCTCCTCCAGCCGCGTCCGCGACACCCGGGGAGCCACCATGAGCAGGCCGTCGACCTGCCGGTCCACCAGCGCGTCGATCGCCCGCGTCTCCGCCTTGGCGTCACGGCCGCCCAGCACGATGATCACCTGGTAGCCGGTGCCCTCGAGCTGGTCGTACAGGCCGTCCATGATCTCGGGGAAGAACGGGTTGCGCAGGTCGGGCAGCAGCACCCCGATGGTGAACGTGCTGCCGCGCATCGCCCGCGCCGCCGCGTGCGGCCGGTAGCCGAGCTCCTCGATCGCGGCCTTGACGCGGTCGCGCATGGCGGGGCTGACCCCGTACGCGCTGCGCAGCACCTTCGACACCGCCGTCGTCGACACCCCGGCATGGCGCGCCACATCGGCGATCGTCACCCTCCGCCGCCGCCCGCCCGTGGTCATCGGCCCGCCTCTCTTCAGAACGTGCCGATTGTACGAGCCACCCGGCCCCGCCGGGTGCGGCAAGGACTTGTCCCAAATCCCCACTGTCCGTAATGGGACCCTTGACCGGCGTCACCGGCGGCAGTTTCATGGCGATGCACCCTCTTGTTCCGCCGTCGTATCAAGAGGTGACCCAGAATGAACCCTTCGAACGTACTCGACGCCAAAATCGCGCTCGCGTTCAAAGCACTCGACGTGTCGCAGGACGACCGCCTTTCCTGGGCGGACTTCGCCGCGATCGCCGGGCAACTGACCACCCGCCTGCACGCCGACAAGAAACAGGAAGCCGAGATCAACGAGGCGTTCCAGGCGTGGTGGGGCCAGTTCGAGACGAAGACCGGCGACGAACTCGGCATCGACCAGTTCATCTCCGCGATCAGGACCGGCATGGCCGCCGGCCCCGCCTTCTACGAGCAGGGCGCCGGGCGCATCGTCGACGTCATCACCCGCATCGCCGACCGCAACGGCGACGGCATCATCAGCAAGGAGGATTATCTGGCCTTCTACCAGGGATCCATGGCCGACGAATCCGGCGTGCTGGAGGGTTACCGGAAACTCGATCTCAATGCCGACGGCTCGGTGTCGGCCGAGGAATTCCGGCAGGCGGTCCGCCAGTTCTTCACCTCGGAAGGGCTCGACACCGTCGGCGATTTCCTTCTGGGACGTCCCTCTACGCAGGCTTAGGCGCTCCGCCTATTCCTCCGGAATGGCGCTGAAGCGTGCCGGCATGTGTTCGCGGGCGCATGCCGGCACGCCGACGCGGCCGGGTCCCCGTCCGTTTCCCGTCCGGGCGGGGATGCTAGCTTGACGACCCATGTCCGACTATCTGCGGGAGCTCTTCTCCCTTACCGGCCGGCGCGCGCTGGTGACCGGCGGCAGTTCCGGAATCGGGTACGCCATCGCCGAGGCCCTGGGCCGCGCCGGGGCCGACGTCGTGATCGCCGCCCGCAGACAGAACGAACTGGACAAGGCCGCCGCCCGACTGCGCGAGCAGGGCGTCACCGTCTCCGTCATCGGCACCGACCTCGGCGACCGCGCCGGCGTGCGGCGGGTGTGCGAGACGGCCGGCGACATCGACATCCTCGTCAACAACGCGGGCAACAACATCCGCAAGCCCATGGCCGACCTCACCCTCGACGACTACGAGAGCACGCTGGCCGTCAACTTCACCGCGCCCTACCTTCTCGGCCAGCACTTCGGCCCGGAAATGGCCGGGCGCGGGTGGGGCCGCATCATCAACATCGGCTCGCAGCAGTCGATCAGCGCCTTCGGCGACAGCGGCGCCTACGGGGCCGCCAAGGCGGCCGTCGCGGGCCTGACCCGCTCCCAGGCCGAGGCGTGGTCGGCCGGCGGGGTGTGCGTCAACACGATCATCCCCGGGTTCGTGCTGACCCCGCTCACCGCCGCCGCCCAGGCCGTCCCCGGCCGGGTCGAGGCGCTCGCGGCCCGGCACATGGTGGGACGCAACGGGCTGCCGCAGGATTTCGCGGGCGCGGCGGTGTTCCTGGCCTCCGCCGCCTCCGCGTTCGTCACCGGGCAGATGCTCTATGTGGACGGCGGTTTCTCCGTCCACTGACCGCGCGGCGCCTCCCGGCCGGGCGCCTTTACTTTGTAGATCATTCGCGGCGGATCTGGCGCACCCCGACGCCCTCGCGCCAGGTGTCCATGACCAGCTCGTTGCCCGCGACCCTGGTCCAGACGACCTCGACCAGCTCGATCCGGAACAGGTGCGAGTCGGACTCGAGCACCTCGAACGACTTGCGCGTCTCCTCGTCGGTGACCTCGACCGCCCGGCCGGCCAGCTTGACGTCGCCCTCCCAGGTGGACGGGTCGGACCCCTGCGGGTCGGCCGACGTCACGTGGATCGCCATCCGGGGATCGCGCCGCAGGTCGGCGGCCTTGACCGCCCTGCCCATCGAGCCCGTCCACAGCTCGCCGTCGCGGAAGCTCGTCTCCACCCCGCTGACCCGGGGCGAGCCGTCCTTGCGCAGGGTCGCCAGGACCTTGTGCTTGTAGGCGTCCATCAGGCGCCGCGCCACCTCGGCCAGCTCCGGCGCCTGCCGATCGAACTCCTGCCATGAAGCCATGGCCCCATCATGGACGCCTCCGCCGACAGAATCAGCCCCTTCGGTCCACCAATGGGCTAGTTTATAAACGAACATACATTTACTAATGAGGAGACGCGCATGGCTTCGGAACGGCCGTTCAGGTGCTCGGTGTTCATCGGGGTCAGCCTCGACGGGTTCATCGCCCGTGCGGACGGCGACCTCGAGTGGCTCACCTCCCGGGGCGCGGCCACCGGCGGGGATCTGGGCTACCGGGAGTTCAGCGACGGGATCGACACCGTCGTCATGGGGCGGGGCACGTACGAGCCCGGCCTCACGTACGATCCGTGGCCGCACGAGGGCAAGCACGTGGCCGTCCTCAGCACCACGCTGGAAGCCGGGAACGACCCGCGCGTCACGGTGTACCGGAGCATGGAGGAGCTGCTGCGCGGCCTGGCCGAGCGCGGGACCAAGAGCGTCTACGTCGACGGCGGCCAGGTCGTCCGCGCCTTCCTGCGTGCGGGGCTGATCGACGAGCTGACCATCACCACGGTGCCGGTGCTGCTGGGCGAGGGGCTGCCGCTGTTCGGGCCGGTGGGGGGTGACGTGCCGCTGGCACACCTGTCGACCAGGGTGTTCGGCGCGGGCGTCGTCCAGTCCACGTACGCCGTCGAGCGGCCCTGGACAGGGCATTTTCCCAGGTCAAGCTCCTTGTAGCGGCATATTTCCGGTGTAAGACTGGATGTGACGGAAGGGGGGAAACGTCATGATCGAGGTCAAGAGCATCGACAAGCCGGACGAGCGCCGCGACTTCCCGAAGGGGCATCTGGAGGTCTGCAACCTGAGCGGGCTGTGCTTCGGGGTGGCCACGTTCGAGCCCGGCTGGCGCTGGTCGGAGTCGGTGAAACCCATCGCGGGGACGGATTCGTGCCAGGTCCACCACAACGGCTTCGTGATGGAGGGGCGCCTGCGCCTCCGGATGAACGACGGCACCGAGACCGAGGTCGGCCCGGGAGAGGTCTTCGTCTGCCCGCCCGGACACGACGCCTGGGTGGTGGGCGACCAGCAGGTGATCATGTACGACTTCGCGGGCGGCGCCGCCGACTACGCCCGAGCGGCCGGGTCCGGCTCGTAGCCGATCGACCACGCGCACACCGGTCACCGCCACGACCGCGGGCGCGGTGACCGACGCGGAGCTCTGCACCGCAGGCCCGCCGCGGGGCCGGTGGCCGGTGTCGCGCGTGCGTCATGCGCGGCGGCGGGCGCGGTAGGCGGTCGCCTTGGCCCGGTTCTGGCAGGACAGGCCGCAGAAACGACGGGAGGCGTTCCTGGTGACGTCGAAGAAGACCAGGTCGCAGCCGCCCGCTTCGCAAGAGCGCAACCGCACCCCCTGACCCACGCCGATCACCATGGCCAGGGCCGTGGCGGCGTCGGCGGCCCAGGCGTCCACGAGGTCCGCGCCGGGGCCGTGGAAGGCCAGGACGGGCGGGTCGCCGTGGAGGTTCGGGACGGCCGAGTGGCGGACCAGGGCCCGGTTGAGGGCGGCGACGTCGCCGGCGAAGGCGGGGTGGAGCTCGGCGGCGACCTCGGCGAGCCGGTCGGCGTCCGCTCCGGTCAGCGCGCGGCTGGGCGTCCAGCCCTGGCGGACGAACGCCTCCTCCAGAGAGGCCCGGCGGTCGGCGGGGGGCTCGGCGGGACGGCCACGGGCCTGCGTGACGTCCAGTTCGTTCACCAGGACGACCGCCAGCTCCGCCCACCTCCCGACATAACTGTCTATTTGCGATTGACCAGTGATGCGCCATGCCTCTATCGTCACTGACATAGCTTATCTAGACAGTGAGGGATTTGCCGTGAGCGCATCGTCCAGGCTTGCCCGCCGCATGTGGCACCAGCTCGAACCCGTCCACGCCGTGCTCTACTTCTCACCCCAGGCGTTCGGGGAGGCGTCCGCGCTCGGATACGACGTGGAGTCGCGCTGGCCCAGCTATTTCGCCTACCGCACCGCCCCGCTCGGGCGGGCCGGCACCCGGCTGGCCACCGCCGCCTACTACAGCTTCAGCCCGCGCATGATGGCCGAGCATGTGCCCGCCGTCTGGGAGGTCGCCGCGCCGGAGGCGGTGCTGCGGGCCCGGCTGGAGGCGGTCGACAGGACCTACCGTGACCTGCTCGGCGATCGGGTGGCCGGGTCGGACGTGGCCGAGGCGGCGGAGCTGGCCAGGCGGACCGCCGAGAGCGTGCCGGTGGAGGGGCGGCCGCTCGCGGCGGCCAACCTGGACCTGCCCTGGCCGCAGGAGCCGCACCTGGTGTTGTGGCAGGCGGCCACCGTGCTGCGCGAGCACCGCGGCGACGGGCATCTGGCGGCGCTGCAGGCCGCGGAGCTGGACGGGTGCGAGTCACTGGTGTCGTTCGCGGCGATCGGGGCCGCGCCGGTGGAGAACTTCGCCGGGCGGGGCTGGAGCGAGCAGGAGTGGGACGAGGCCCGGGACCGGCTGGCCGCGCGGGGGCTGGTGGGGGCCGACGGGCAGGCCACCGAGCGGGGCCGGGCGCTGCGCGATCAGGTCGAGAGGATGACCGACGACCTGGCCGCCGAGCCGTGGCGGCAGGTCGGCGAGGAGCGCGCGGGACGGCTGGCGCAGCTCGCGTCGCCGTTCCTGGGCGCGGTGTTCGAGGCCGGGCTGCTGCCGATGACCAGCACGCTGGGCATCGCCACCGTCAAGGCGCCCGACTAGCGGGGCGGGTCAGCCGAAGCCGGGGGCGGGTTGCCAGAGGCTGAGCTCGGTGCCCTGGTCGTCGGCGCAGGAGCAGCCGCGGCCCGACTTGCCGTCGAACACCTCCCCCGCACTCCCGCCCAGTTCCCGCACCCGCTCCAGCGCCGCCTCGATGTCGTCCACGTGGTAGTAGAGGTTCGGCTGGCTCGACGGGCCGCCCGAGACGAAGCCCATCGGCACCGCCGTGTTCGTGACGTGCAGGTACGTCTCGTGTTCCCGGGTGAACTCCCACCCGAACAGCGGCCCGTAGAAGGCGGCGGCCCGGTCAAGGTCGCGTACGGACAGGGTATAGTAGCCCAGCTCGACAGCCATGCACATACCTCCGCAATAATTGCCTCTATCGTTAAGGATTAGAAGCCTAACGGAAGCAGGCAAAGATTAACAACAACGTTAATGAAATTGACGCCACGCTGGCGGCTCTCGCCGACCCCACCCGGCGCAAGGTGATCGACCTGCTGCGCGAAGGGCCGCGCCCGGCCGGGGAGCTGGCGCAGGCCGTGCAGATGAGCGCGCCCGCCCTCAGCAGGCACCTGCGTGTGCTGCGGGCGGGCGGCCTCGTGCAGGCCGAGGCCGGTGGGGCCGACGCCCGGCTGCGGCTCTACACGCTGCGGCAGGAGCCGTTCGCGGCCCTGCAGGCGTGGCTGGACCAGGTGCAGGCGTTCTGGGCCGAGCAGCTCGGCTCGTTCAAGGAGCACGTGGAGCGGACGCAGCGGTGAACTCGGCAGCCAACTCCGTGCGGGCCGGCGTCACCGTGCCGGTCGATCCGGTGACCGCGTTCCGGATCTTCACCGACGAGATCGACCGCTGGTACGTCCGCGGCCGCCACAGCTGGGTCGACCCGGCCCGCGCGGTCGGCATCCGGTTCGAGGACGGCTACCTGCGCGAGCTGTGGTCCGACGGCGGCCACGTCGACACCGGCAAGATCGTCGCCTGGGAGCCGCCGCACCGCCTCGTCTGGGCCGACCTCATCAACGAGGGCGGCCGGATGGAGATCGAGGTGGCCTTCAGCCCGGTCGAGGGCGGCACCGAGGTGCTGCTGGAGCACCGCGGCCTGGACACGCTACCCCCGGACGTGGCCGGGCGGATCAGGCGCGGCTACTCCTGGAACATCGCCCTGGGCTGGTTCGCCCGCCAGTGGGAGACCGGTCGACCCACCGGACGGACCGCGGGCCCGATCACCAGGGGATGACGCCGGCGTCCTCGAAGAACGAGCCGGTCGGGCCGCCGTCGGGCAGCGTGGCGAGCCGGATCGCGACGGCGGCGCCCTGCTCGGGGGTGCGGGGCCCTTGGAAGCCGGTGAAGTCGGTCGCGACCAGGCCGGGGCAGGAGGCGTTGATCAGGATGTTCGTGCCGGCGAGCTGCCGGGCGTACTGGATGGTGACGGCGTTGAGGAACGTCTTCGTCGGAGCATAGGCCGCCATGACCGGGCCGATCTCCTGCTCCGGATCCGCCTGCCGCGTCAGGGAGGCGACGCTGCTGGAGACGTTGACGATCCGGGGCGCCGCCGAGCGGCGCAGCAGTGGCAGCATCGCGTTGGTCACCCGGATGACGCCGATGACGTTGGTCTCCACGACCGCGCGGACGACGCCGAGGTCGAGCGCGGTCGGGTCCTGTACCCAGCCCGGCCCCGTCTCCCCTGAGACGCCCGCGTTGTTGACCAGGGCGTCCAGGCGCCCGGCCTGCCGTTCGACCAGCTCCGCGGCCGCGGAGACGCTCTGGTCGTCGGTCACGTCCAGCGGCACCCCGAACACGTCGAGCCCGGCGGCGCGCAGCTTCTCGACGGCGACCTCCCGCCTGGCCGCGTCACGGGCTCCCACGCCCACGCGGTGGCCGAGTGCGGCCAGCCCGGCCGCGATCTCGTACCCGATCCCCTTGTTCGCGCCGGTCACCAGCGCGATCTTCTGTTCTCTCACGCGGTCGATCCTGTCCCGCCGGCGAGCGCGTATCCAACACTCATCAGGTGCGCTGTGATACTCCGCAGGTATCACAGCGCAGTACGCTGGAGCGGTGGACCTGTTGGAGACCCGCGAGCTGCGCTACTTCGTCGCCGTGGCCGAGGAGCTGCACTTCGGCCGCGCCGCCGAGCGCCTCGGCATGGCCCAGCCGCCGCTGTCGCGGGCGATCCAGCGGCTCGAGCGGCGCCTCGGCGTCACCCTGCTCGAGCGCAACCGCCGGGGCGTCACCCTCACCGGCGCCGGGGAGGTCCTGCTGCACGAGGGCCGCGCGACCCTTGACGCGGCCGCCGCCGCCGCCAACCGCACCCGCCGCACGGCGGCTCCCGGCAACCGCCTGGTGCTGGCGGTGAAGAGCGGCGCGGACCACGAGCTGCTGCAGAAACTGCTCCACGCCTACGCCGCCGAGCCCGACGCGGCCGAGGTCGAGGTGCTGCTGTGCGGCATCGGCGAGCAGCCACGGCTCCTGCGCGACGGCCGTGCCGACGCGGCGCTCGTGCACCGGCCCTTCGACCTCGTCGCCGGGTTCGACAGCGAGGAACTGCTGACCGAGGGGCAGGTCGCCATCGTGCCCGCCGGCCATCCGCTCGCCGCGCGCGCGTCCATCTCCATGGCCGAGGTCGGCAACGTCCCCGACCTGCCGCTGGCGCGCTGGCCCCGCCACGACGGCACCTATCCGCCCGGCCCGGGGCCCGAGGTCCGCGACCAGTCGCAGCTCGCCCAGTTGATCGCCCTCGGGCACACCATGGTCGTCATTCCCGTCTCCAGCCGCGCCTGGCTGTGGACCGATCACGCCGCCGTGCCCGTGATCGACGCGCCGCTGGTCACCACCCTCATCGTCTGGCCCGCGCACAGCCGCTCGCTGACCCTCGCCGGGCTGATCCGCACGGCCACACGCCTGTGAGCCGGTGCGGGATGGCGGTCGGCGCGCTAGCGGCGGCCGTACTTCTTGTGGACCGCCTGCTTGCTCACCCCGATCGCGTCGGCGATCTGGGCCCAGGCCAGGCCGGCCACCCGGGCCCGCCGAACCTGGACCGCCTCCAGGCGTTCGATCTCACGGCGCAGCGCGGTGGTCGCGTGCAGAGCCCGCAGCGGATCGTCGTCCTGCGCCTGCGTCACGAGGCTCGCCAGGTCGTTCGTCATGCACTAAAGGTAGTCCAGCAGCAGCGCGTTGATCTCCTCGGGACGTTCGAGCGCGGGCAGGTGCCCGGCCCACTCCAGCTCCAGCAGCTTCGCGCGGGGCAGCTCGGTGGCCAGGTGACGGGCGCCGGCCACGAAGTACGGCAGGTCGTGCGCCCCCGCCACCACCAGCGCGGGGACGTCGATCTCCGACGGCGCGAAGTCCCGCTCGGTCTGCTGGAGCTCGATGCCGTGCTGGATCTCGAACGCGTGCCGCTGCATCGCCACCAGCCGCTCCCGGGCCCGCGGCGAGGCCGCCGGGCCGAGCAGGACGTCCGCGTTCAGCTCCGCCGCCCCCTGCGTGTCGCCCTGCTCGAGGAGCCGCCCCTCCTCCGCCCAGTACGCCCGCACGTCCGCCGTGGGCTCCAGCGCGGAGACGGGGTTCAGCAGCACCAGCCGCCCGGCCAGCCCCGCCGAGGCCAGCTCCAGCGCGACGCGGGCGCCGCCCGACGAGCCGACCAGCGCGGCGCGGCTGATGTCGAGCGCCGCCAGCACCCGGGCCACGTCGTCGGCGTCGCCGTAGGGCCCGTCGGCCCGGTAAGGGCTGCGCCCGTATCCCCGGAAGTCCACCCGGATCACCCGGAACCGCTCCGACAGCGCCTCCGCCTGCTCGTCCCACATGCCGGAGTCGGCCGCCGTCGAGTGCAGCAGCACCACCGGGTCGCCGGTGCCGTGTTCGTCGTGCCAGACGGTCATCGCGACTCCACCACCAGCCGCACGCCCAGCCCGATCAGCACGACGCCCGAGATCTGCTCGAGGCGCCGCTTGACCGCGGGCCTGCCGAGCCATGCCTTCGCCTTGGTCACCGTCCAGATGAGCGCGCCGTACCAGAGCAGGTCGACCGCCACCCACACCAGGGCCAGCGTCACGAGCGTCAGCGGCACGTTCTGCCCGGCCGGGACGAACTGTGGCAGGAACGACATCGCGAACACCGCCGCCTTCGGGTTGGCCAGGCACGTCCCGACCCCCGCCAGGTAGGGCCCCCGCCACCCGGGCACCACGTCCCCCTCGGGCGCCGGCGTCCCCTTGCGGGCCTGCCACAGCGCCTGCGCGCCCATGACGATCAGCACCCCGGCGCCGACCACGCGCATGACGTCGTAGGCCACCTGCGAGGCCACCAGCAGGGCCGACAGCCCGAACGCGGCGGCCAGCCCCCACAGCAGGATGCCGGTCTCGTTGCCCAGCGTGGCGGCCAGGCCCGAGCCCCGGCCCGCGCGCAGGGTCTGCCGCAGGATGATGGCGGTGCTCACCCCGGGAACCATGGCCACCAGGACGCAGGCGCCCGCGAAAGCTAGAAGATACATGCGGGGCATGCTCGCAGACCGGCGGCCGGAACTCTCCTGGTTTTCGCCCACGGCGTGGCGTGACCGGCCACGGAGCGCCTCAGCCGTAGAGCTTGCCGAGCTCCGCGGCGGCCTCGCCCATCATCGCCCGCAGCTCTGGCGGCCCGAGCACCTCGACGTCGGCGCCCATGCGCAGCAGCAGCCAGCGCGCGTGCGTGATCGACTCGATGGGCACGGTGAGCGTGAGCCGTCCCTCGGGGTCGGGCTCGCCGGCGGCGGCCAGCGCGGCGCCGACCACGTCGGAGCCCATCGTGTACGCCAGCAGGTCTCCCCGCCCGGGGGCGAGCCTGATGACGGCCTCGGCGGTGTACATCCGCTCGCGGAACTCCTTGGCGTACTCCTTCCAGAACCCGCCCAGGTCGAACGTCTCAGGCCGGGCGAACCGGCCGGGCAGCGTCGAGAGCGTCAGGATCCTCGCCACCCGGTACGTCCGGGGCCCGCCGTCCGGCGGCGCGGCCACCAGATACCAGGAGCCGCCCTTCAGCACCAGCCCGTACGGGTGGATCACCCGGTCGACCTCCTGCCGCCCCCAGCGCCGGTAGGTCATGTGCAGCGGCCGCTGATCCCACACCGCCTCCGACACCTCGCTCAGGTGCGGGACGTCGTCGGCCGAGCGATACCAGCCCGGCACGTCCAGCAGGAACCGCTCGCGCATCCGGGAGGCGTGCGAGCGCGGCTCGGGCGGCAGCGCGGCCAGCAGCTTCAGCTCGGCGTTGGCCGCCACCTCCGCCAGCCCCAGCTCGGCCGCCGGGCCCGGCAGCCCGGCCAGGAACAGCGAGGACGCCTCCTCGGCGGTCAGCCCGTTGAGGCGGGTGCGGTAGCCGTCGAGCAACTGGTAGCCGCCCGCGGGGCCGCGGTCGGCGTAGACGGGGACGCCGGCCGCCGACAGCGCCTCGACGTCGCGGTAGACGGTGCGCACCGACACCTCCAGCTCCGCCGCCAGCTCGGGCGCGGTCATGCGGCCGCGCGTCTGCAGGAGCAGAAGCAGGGAGAGCAGGCGGCTGGCACGCATGCCGCTCATTGTATTGCGAACATATTCCGTGTTTGTATGAACACATGGAACGTGTGCGAGCCATCATGAACGCCCTGCGTACGCACGACAGCGTGTCCGTGGCCGAACTGGCCGCCGAGCACGGCGTGTCGGAGATGACCATCCGGCGCGACCTGGACGAGCTGGCCCAGCAGGGGGTGGTGCGCCGGGTCAGGGGCGGCGCGCTGTCGCTGCTGCTGCGCGGCGAGGAGCCGCCGTTCGGCGTGCGCGAACGGGAGGCGGTGGAGGCCAAGAGGCGCATCGGCGCGGAGGTGGCCGGGCTGATCGCCGACGGGGAGGCGGTGGTGCTCGACGGCGGCACGACCGCGCTGGAGGTGGCGCGCGCCCTGCTCGACCGTCGCCTGACCGTGCTGCCGCTGGCGCTGCAGGCGGTGACGCTGCTGGCCGCCGCGCCGCGGGTGCGGCTGGTGCTGCCCGGCGGCGAGGTACGCCAGGGCGAGCTGAACTTCATGGGCCCCCTCACCGAGAGCTCGATCAAGGCCCTGCGCTTCGACACGGCGGTGATCGGCTGCTGCGGACTGTCCGCCGAGCACGGCCTGACCGCGCACGACCTGCCGGAGGTGGCCGTCAAGCAGGCGGCGATCGCCTCGGCGCGGCGGGTGGTCGTGGTGTGCGACGCGGGCAAGTTCGCGCGCACGGCCTTCGGCGCGGTGTGCCCGATCACCCGGCTGGACGTGGTGGTGACCAACCCTGGCATCCCGCCGGAGGAACGCGACGCGCTGGTGGCCGCCGGGGTGCTGGTCAAGGAGGCCGGGTGAGGCGCGAACGCACGGCCGTCTACCTGCTGTTCTTCCTGACCGGGGCGGCGATCGGCACCTGGACCGCGCGCATCCCCGCCATCAAGGAGCGCCTCGGGCTCGGTGAGGGCGAGCTGAGCCTCGCCCTGCTGGCCATCGCGCTCGGGGCGATGGCGGGCATGACGGCGGTGGGCCGCCTGGTGGACCGCCACGGCAGCAGCCGGGTCATGATCCCGGCGGCGCTGCTGCAGGGCCTGGTGCTCGTGCCGCCCGCCTACGCGGGCAACCTGGGCGTGCTGGCGGGCACGCTGCTGCTGTTCGGGATCGTGCACGGGGTCCTGGACGTGTCCATGAACGCCAACGCCGTCGAGGTGGAGCGGGCCCACGAGCGCCCGATCATGTCGTCGTTCCACGCGGTCTTCAGCGTCGGCGGGTTCGCGGGGGCCACGGCGGGCGGGTTGTTCGCGCACTTCGACCTGGCCCCGGCGGTCACGTTCTGGTCGGTGGGGACGGTGATCGCGGTGCTGGCGGTGTGGGCCGCGCGGTGGGCGCTGCGCTCCGCGCCCGCGGGCGGCTCCGTCACAGGCGGGCGGGGCGGGCGGCCCAAGGGGGTCGTGTTCCTGGGGGTGCTCGCGTTCTGCTGCCTGGTGGGCGAGGGCGCCGCGGCCGACTGGAGCTCGGTCTACCTGCGCGAGGACTTGAACGCGTCGCCGGGGTTCGCCGCCGCCGGGTACGCCGCGTTCTCCATCATGATGACGGCGGGCCGGCTGGCGGGCGACCGGCTGGCCGCCCGGCTCGGGCCGGTGACGCTGGTACGCGGCTGCGGACTGCTGGCCGCCGCGGGGTTGGGGCTGGCGCTGCTGGTCGATCTGCCGGTGGCCGGGGTGGCCGGGTTCGGGCTCTTCGGGGCGGGGCTGTCGTGCATCGTGCCCCAGGTGTTCTCGGCCGCGGGGCACCGGGATCCGGCGTACGCGGGGTGGGCGCTGGCGCGGGTGGCGTCGATCGGCTACCTGGGGTTCCTGTCGGGGCCGGTGTTCATCGGGGGCGTGGCGGAGCTGACCGGACTGCCACCGGCCCTGGCCATCCCGGCGCTGCTGGCCGCGTTCGTCGCCCTGGCCGCAACGGCACTACGGGCCCGCACGGAGGAGCCGGTCGGCTGAGGGGCCGATGTGGGTTTGGGCCTGTGCGCCTGCGCCTGCGCCTGCGCCTGCGCTTGGGCCTGCGCTTGGGCCTGCGCTTGGGCTTGGGCTTGGGCTTGGGCGCTTGAGCCTCAGCCGAACTGCTGCCAGCCGAGCCTGAGCACCATGGCCGCGACCACGCACAGCAGCACGATCCGGACGAACGCGGCGCCCCGCTTGAGCGCCATCCGTGCGCCGAACTGGGCGCCGGCCACGTTGCAGACCGCCATGCCGAGACCGATCGCCCACTGCACGTGACCCTGCGACCCGAGCACCACCAGCGCGCCGACGTTCGTCCCGATGTTGATGATCTTGGCGGAGGCGGAGGCCGAGACGAAGTCCAGCCCGAGGATGGTGGTGAACGCGATGATGAGGAACGTTCCCGTGCCCGGCCCCATGATGCCGTCGTAGAAGGCGATGCCCACCCCGCCCGTCGCCACCGCGGCGGCCACCCGGGGCCGGGTACGCAGGTGCGGCACCGGCACGGCGCCCATCGCCGGGCGCAGCGTCACGAACGCGGCCACCGCCAGCAGCACCACCATGACGGCCGGGCGCAGCACGTCGGCCGTGATCGAGGCCGCCGCCCACGCGCCCAGCCCGGCGCACACCACGGCCAGCGCGGCGCCCGGGATCGCCACCTCGCGGTCGACCTTGGTGGAGCGCGCGTACGCGACGGCGGCGGAGGTGGTGCCGAACACCGACGACAGCTTGTTGGTGGCCATCGCCTCGATCGTCGGCATGCCGGTCATGAGGACGGCGGGAAGTTGCAACAGCCCGCCACCGCCCACGACGGCGTCGACCCACCCCGCTCCGGCCGCCGCGGTCAGCAACAACAGGACCTGCTCCAGCGGCACGCGCCACTCCCCCAATTCCCCCGAGAACCCCCAGGAGTGTACAAGTCCCCCTTTACTCCCCCCGCCGCCCCATCCCGCCCAACACCCAATCCCGACCTACACCCCCACCCAACGCCACCCCAGCCGCCCACGCCGTCACCGTCATGGTCACCGTCGCTGTCACGGTCGCCGTCGCCGTCGCCGTCACGGTCGCCGTCGCCTTCACAGCGCCCCGCCGCGTCACCGGCACCCTCGTAGTGCTCCGCCGCGTCGCTATCACCATCGCGGCGCCCTGCGGCACCGCTCTCTCCCGCAGCCGCAGTGGGGCCGGGGTTCTCCATTCGCGCCGAGACGGTGGGAGGTGGTGCGGTGGTGTTCGGCGCGTTTTGGGCGGTGCTCGGCCGGGCCACGGGGGCCGGTCAAGGGTGCGCTTCGTCACGGCGAGCCACCCGTGAGCCTTCACGACCGGCCATGACGGGCGGACACTGGCGTCGGCGAGTGCGGTGACCTTGGCCTTGCCGTAAAGGATGGCCGTAAAGATGGCCTTTAGGATGGCCGCAGGGTGGGCCCAAGGGTGGGCGGTCAGGCGAGGGCGTGCAGGAGGGCGGCGGCGAGCGCGGCGCGTTCGATCATGCCGTCGGCGCTGATGTGCTCGTGGCGGGCGTGCGCGCCCGCGCCCACCGCGCCGAGCCCGTCCAGGACCGGGCGGCCGAGCGCGGCGGCGAAGTTGCCGTCGCTTGCGCCCCCGACCGAGCATTCGCGCAGGTCGAGCCCCATCCGGGCGGCCACCGTGCGCGCCTGCTCGAACAGGCGGGCGGTGCCGGGCCCGCGTTCCATGACGGGCCGGTTCCAGCCGCCCGTCACCGCGATCGCCGCGCGCGGGTCGTGCGGGCGCAGGTCCGCGAGGGCCGCGTCCACCCGGTCCGCCTCGGCGCGGCTGGACACCCGCACGTCCACGTCGGCCGTGGCGGCCCCGGCGACGACGTTGGAGCCGGTGCCGCCGGTGACGACGCCGACGTTGACGGTCGTGCCGGCGTCGAGGTCGGTCAGGCCGTGCAGGTGGCGCACCGCCCTGGCCAGCTCGTCGATCGCGCTGGCGCCCTTGGCGGGTTCCAGCCCGGCGTGCGCCTCCACGCCGGTGAAGCGCAGGCGGAAGATGCCGACGCCCTTGCGCTCGGTCTTCACCGCGCCGTCCGCGCTCGCCTCGAACACCAGCACGGCGGCGGCGTCCCGGGCGGCCTCCTCGATGAGGGGGCGCGAGGCGGGGCTGCCGATCTCCTCGTCGCCGTTGAGCAGCAGCCGCAGCGGCGCTCTCGGGAGCCCGGCGGCCTCGAGGGCGCGCACCGCCCAGACGAGCTGCACCAGGCCGGCCTTCATGTCGAAGACGCCGGGGCCGGTGACGTGGTCGCCCTCGACGGTGAACGGCCAGGTGGCCAGGGTGCCGGCGGGCCACACGGTGTCGTAGTGGGCCAGCGCCAGGACGGGCGTGGCGTGATCGGGGCCGCCGGCGGGGGCGGGGTAGTCGTTGACGCAGATGTCGCCGTGGCGTCCGCCGGAGGTGCGGCGGGTGGCGGCGGGGGCGCCCAGGCGGGCGGTGAGGTAGCCGTCGAGCCAGTCCAGGCCCGTGTCCAGCAGGGCCTTGTCGTTGCTGGGGGTCTCCAGCGACACGTACGCGGACAGGTCGGCGAGCAGGTCGGCGCGGTGGCCGGACAGCCAGTCGCGCAGCTCCACGGGGTTCACAGGGCGGCCTCCAGGTCGCGCAGATGGTCTTCGCTCATGGGGGCGCGGCCGGTCTCGACGTCGGCCAGGCGGGCGAGCATGCCGCTCAGCAGCGGCGTGGCCACTCCGGCGGCCTCGGCCTGGGCGAAGACCTCCCGGTAGTGGTCGTGCACCTCGATCGGGCGGTGCCGGACGGCGATGTCGCGCCAGATGCCGCTGCGGTCCTTCGGCTGGGTACGCAGCCACGCGGTCAGCCGGTCGGTGGCCCGCTCGCGCACCTCAGTGGCTGCGGGCAGGTAGGCGGCGGGGTCGAAGGCGTCGAAGGGTTCCAGGGCCAGGCCCTGGGCCGCGGCGACCGTGAAGACCTCGGCCACCAGCGCGTGCATGAGCGGCCGGTGCCGGTCGATCAGGTCGGCCATGGGCGCGTCGGCCAGCGCGGTCGCGCTCAGCATGGCGCCGAAGCCCAGCTTGGCCCACAGGTAGCCGCTGACGTTCCCGGTCGCCTTGACGCCGAGCCCGGCCAGGTCGGCGACCAGCCGGTCCACGCGGGGGCTGGCGGAGCCGTCCAGTTCGCCGATCACGAACGCGCCGGGGCCGCCGTCGCGGATGACGCCCGGCCCGACCACGTCGGCGAAGATGTTGACGAACGCGCCGATCACGCGTTCGCGGCCCACGTGGCCGGCGATGAGGCGCTCGTTGAGGCCGTTCTGGACGGAGACGACGTATCCGCCGGGCGCGAGCCTGGGGGTGATCCACCCGGCCGCGCCCGCGGTGGCCTGGGCCTTGACGCACAGCAGCACCCGGTGCAGCGGCCCGTCCACCTCGGCCGGGGTGGCCGCGCCGAGCCGGACGGACTCGTCGCCGTCCGCGCGCCGCAGGATCAGGCCGTCGCGCCGGACGGCCTCGACGTGGGCCGCGTCGGCGTCCACGAGCAGCACCTCGTGCCCGTCGCGGGCCAGGTGGAAGGCGATGGTGCCGCCGATGGCGCCGCCGCCGACGATCGTGTAGGAGCTCATGCCTGCTGTACCTCGCTCGTTCCCGTCCAGTGCAGCGGCAGCGCGGTGGTGCCCGCGGACGCGCCGCCGTCGACCCGCAGCACCGCGCCCGTCACCCAGGCGGCCTCCTCGCCGGCCAGCCAGCGCACGGCCGTGGCCACGTCCGGCGGCAGGCCGCGCCGCCCGAGGGGGTTGGCCGAGACGGCGGCCGCGTACTCCTCGGTGACGGGGTTGGCGGCGCTGTCGACGGTGACGAAGCCGGGGCTGACGGCGTTGACGCGCACGCCGAGCGGGCCGAGCTCGACCGCGGCGGCCTTGGTGAGCATCTCCAGCGCGGCCTTCGACGTGCAGTAGTGGGCGGCTCCGGGGCGGGCGCGCAGGGCGGCTCCGGAGGCGATGTTCACCACCGAGCCGGTCCGGCCGCTCGCCGCGCAGGCGCGGCCGAACGCGGCGGTGATCAGCATGGGGGCGCGGACGTTGACGTGCTGCACCCGGTCCCACTGGGCGGCGGTCATCTCCAGGAACGGCGTGGCCGGGTAGATGCCGGCGGCGTTGACCACGGCGTCCACCGGGCCGTTGGTGTCCCAGGCCCGCTCCAGCAGCCCCGCGGCGGCCTCGGCGTCGGACAGGTCCGCGGTGATCGGGCGGGCGCGCAGCCGGCCGGCGTGTTCGGACAGGTCCCGCACGTCCACGGCGGTGACCCGGGCTCCGTCGCCGGCGAACAGTTCGGCGACGGCGGCGCCGATGCCGCCGGCCGCGCCGGTGACCAGTACGTGGCGGCTCACGCGAGCTCCTTCCCCTTGGTCTCGGGCATGGTGGCGTAGACGATGACGCCGACGAGGGCGGCGCCGGCCACGTACAGCCAGACCAGGTCGCGGTAGCCGCTGGAGCTGAGCCAGGTGGTGATGTACGGGGCGGTGCCGCCGAAGATCGCCACCGCCAGCGCGTACGGCAGCCCGATCCCGGTCGTGCGCACCTCGGCCGGGAACTGCTCGGCCATGACCACCGCGCAGTTGGCCGAGTAGCCGACCAGGAACACCATCCCGACCAGTTCGATGACCAGCAGCGAACCGAACCCGCCGTCGAGGAAGTGGAACGCCGGCCAGGCCAGCACCAGGAAGCCCAGCGCGAAGGCGAGCATCGTGGGCTTGCGCCCCACCAGGTCCGACAGCAGCCCGCCGAACGGCAGCAGGATCAGGAACACCAGCACCGCGATCGTGTTGGCCAGCAGCGCCTGGTTCAGCGGGATGCCCGTGTCGTTGTGGGCGTAGGTCGGCATGTAGCTGACCCAGACGTAGTAGAGCAGCGTCCCGGCGATGGTGATGCCGACCACGCGCAGCGCGGCACGCGGATGGTCCCTGAACATCGAGACCACGGGGTTGACGCGGGTCCGGCCGGAGGACCGGGCCTTGGCGAACGCCTCGGTCTCCGGCACCGACACCCGCAGCCACAGGCCGACGAGCCCGAGCAGCCCGCCGATGATGAACGCGATCCGCCAGCCCCAGCTCTGCAGCGACGCCTCGTCCAGGGTCGAGGTGAGCACGGTGCCCATGGCCGAGGCGATCAGCACGCCGCCGCCCACCGACACCTGCTGCCAGGACCCGGCGAACGCGCGCCGCCCGCGGGCCGCGGACTCGACCAGGAAGGCCGAGGAGGTGCCGAACTCGCCGCCCGCCGAGAAGCCCTGGACCAGGCGGGCCAGCACCAGGATGATCGGCGCGGCGATGCCGATGGTCTCGTAACCGGGGGTGATCGCGATGACGAAAGCGGCCGCCGCCATCATCGAGATGGTCAGCGTCATGCCCTTCTTGCGGCCGTACCGGTCGCCGTAGGCGCCCAGGATCGCGCCGCCGATGGGCCGCATGAGGAAGCCGACGGCGAAGACGGCCAGGGTGGACAGCAGGGCCGCGGTCTCGTTGTCGGAGGGGAAGAACTGGCGCGAGAACACCGACGCGAACGTGGTGTAGATCGCCCAGTCGACCCACTCGACGGTGTTGCCGATCGCGCCGGCCACGATGGCTTTGCGCTGCTGCGGGGTCAGCCGGGTCTCGGCGACGGTCGTCATGCGTTCTCCCGGACGTATGCGGCGATCTGGGCGTGGGTGGCGTACCAGACGCCCTCGTGGCCGGTGATGTGGTCGAGCAGTTCGGCCAGCGCCACCATGCGCGAGCGGTGGCCGATGATGTGCGGGTGCAGGGTGAGCTGGAACAGCCCGCCCTCGGCGTACGCGGCGTCGAACTCGTCGCGCCAGATCCCGGCCACCTGCCGCGGCGGCGTGTACGGCCGCAGCGACCCGAAGCGCTCCATCATCAGGTACGGCGCGTCGTCCCTGATCCACTCGACCGGGATCTCCACGATGCCGGTCGGCTCCCCGTCGGCCAGCAGCTCGTACGGCTCGTCGTCGGCCATCAGCGAGGAGTCGTAGCTCAGGCCCAGCTCGCGGGTGATGGCCAGGGTGTGGTCGGAGAAGTCCCAGGACGGCGTGCGGATGCCGACGGGACGCGCTCCGGCGAGCCGTTCGAGGGTGTCGGCGGCGCGCAGGGCCAGCTCCCGCTCGTCGGCCGGGTCGAGCGTCGTGTTGCGCTCGTGGATCCAGCCGTGCATGGCGACCTCGTGGCCGGCGGCGACGTAGTCGCGCACCTCGCCGGGGTGCAGCAGCGCGGAGACCGCGGGCATGAAGAACGACGCCGGGATGCCGTGCCGCTCCAGCAGGCGCAGCACGCGGGGGGCGCCGACGCGGGAGCCGTACTCGCCCTGGGCCAGCTTGCCCGGCCGGGTCTCGCCGTCGCGCAGCGGGATCGTCTCGTGGTCGGAGTCGAAGGACAGCGCGACGGCCACCCGGGCGCCGCCCGGCCAGGAGCCGGGGCGCAGGCTCCGCCCGGCGCGCACGCGCTCGACGTGGCCGCGCCAGGTCTGCTCGTCCCACTGCCAGGGCTGCTGTTCGGTCATGATGCGGGGTTCTCCGTTCGTGCGGCGGGGGTGGGCACCCAGGCGCGTTTGAGCGTGGTGAGCTGGAGGGTGACGTCGGCGGCGCGCAGGCCGGGCAGGGAGCCGACGTCGTCGGTCAGGTAGGGGAACAGGTCGCCGTAGTGGCGCAGCGCCACCTGGCCGACGAGGTTGAAGCGGCCGGTGGTGGCCGACAGGTAGCGGGTCGCCGGGTGGGCGGCGAGCTGCTGGCCGGCCCGTTCGAGCAGGCCGGGCTCGACCTCGAGCCAGAGCATGAACTCCACCGCGTACCCGAGCACCTCGGGCTCGGCCAGCGTGCGGAAGCGCAGGCAGCCGCGGCGCACGAGCGACTCGACCCGGCGTTTGGCGGTCGACTCGCTGGCGCCGACGGCCTGGGCCAGGGCCTTGTACGACATGCGCCCGTCCTCGCCGAGTGCCTGGACGATCGCGTGTTCGAGCTCGTCGAGCCGCTCGGACGGGCTCTGCGGGAAGCGGTCCTCGAACGGCTGCTCGGCCGAGTCGCGCAGCTCGGCGGTGGCGCGTTCGCCGAGGACGCCGGGGTTCCAATCGTGGTTGGAGACGAACGTGCGCATGACCGCGTGCGTCTCGCTCTCGGTGACCCGGTCGCCGCCGGGCACGTCGGCCACCATCACCCGGCCGATCTCGGCGTGGGTGGGCACGACGAACTCGGCCACGCAGTCGGCGCTGCCCGACACGACCGCGACGAAGCGGGCCTGGGGCCGCTCGGCGATGCAGGCGGCGACGTCGTAGGTGGTGCCCGGCCGGCAGCGGAACCGGCTGAGCACCGGCACGCCGAGCCCGCAGCGCAGCACGTCGACCACGCCGATGACGCGCAGCAGCCCGCTCTCGCCGAGCAGGGCGGCGCGGCGGACCACGGTGGACTCGCTCGCGCCGACGAGCCGGGCGACCAGGCTCCAGGGGGCCCGGCCGTTGAGCTGCAGGGCCGCGACGATCGCGCGGTCCAGCTCGTCGATGTGGACGGCTTCTTGCATGGGCTCCATCGCTACTGACGGAATCCCTCAAATGCAAGGCAAAGGTGACGCTATCCCCGAAAATCTACATTTCACATGGAAAACGGCGCGTCCCTGGCAGGGGCGCGCCGTTGCCGGAGGCGTCGTGGGCCGGCAGGCGTGGTCAGCGGGCCGGGGCCAGCGTGCGCTTCCTCGAGGCGTAGATGTCGTCGATCAGCCGGTAGGTCCTGGCCTGCTCGGCGGTGAAGATGCGATCCCGCTCGATGTCCTTCCTGATCTCCAGCACGCCGCGCCCGGTGTGCCGGGCCAGGATCTCCTCCTGCTGGTCGCGCATCCGCAGGATCTCCCTGGCGTGGATCTCCAGGTCGCTGCCCTGCCCGCGGCCGCCCTCGGCGTGCGGCTGGTGCAGCAGCACCCGGGCGTGCGGCAGCGCGGCCCGCTTGCCCGCCGTGCCGGCCGCCAGCAGCACCGCCGCCGCCGAGGCCGCCTCGCCGATGCAGACCGTGTGGATCTCGGGCCGGACGTACTGCATCGTGTCGTAGATCGCCGCCATCGCCGTGAACGAGCCGCCCGGCGAGTTGATGTAGAGGTTGATGTCCTGGTCGGGGTCGATCGACTCCAGCGTCAGCAACTGCGCCATCACGTCGTTGGCGACGGTGTCGTCGATCGGCGCCCCCAGGAAGATGACCCGGTCCTCGAACAGCTTGTTGTACGGGTTCATCTCCTTGATGCCGTAGGAGGTGCGCTCCGTGAACGAGGGCAGCACGTAACGCCCGCTCATGTCAGTTCATCCCTTCGGCGATGTGGTCGACGATCCCGTAGTCGAGCGCCTCCTGGGCGGTGAACCAGCGGTCGCGGTCGGAGTCGGCCTGGATGCGCTCCAGCGGCTGGCCCGTGTGGTGGGCGATGAGCTCGGCCATCCGGCGCTTGGTGTAGAGCATGTTCTCGGCCTGGATCTGGATGTCGGTGGCCGAGCCGCCGATGCCGCCGAGCGGCTGGTGCATGACGATCCGGGCGTTGGGCAGGGCGTAGCGCTTGCCCTTGGCGCCGGCCGTCAGCAGCAACTGGCCCATCGAGGCGGCGAACCCCATCGCCACCGTCTGCACGTCGCACGGAATGAACTGCATCATGTCGTAGAGCGCCATCCCCGCCTGCACGGACCCGCCCGGCGAATTGATGTAAAGCGTTATGTCGCGCCTGGGATCCTCGGCCGCCAGCAAAAGCAGCTCCCCGCAGAGCCGGTTGCAAATCTCGTCGTCGACCTCCTGGCCGAGGACGACGATGCGCTCTTTGAGCAGGCGATTGCTGAGCTGGTCAGGCCACGCGGCGCGCTGGGTCTCCGTCATGAGGGACGCCTTTCTGTGCGGGTATTCCACAAAAAAGCTAACGCTGATCGGCCGGAATTCCCGATGCTTTTCGCTGGGGGCGCATTTCTCTTAGGGCGCATTACTCCGAGAGCGAATTATCATCGACATACAATCGCGGATGTGAGAAGGAACCTGCCCCGCCGATGGGCGTGCCTCATCCTGGGGGGCGCGCTGCTGATGCCGTACATGATGGTCGGCGTGCTGATCTCGGGCCTGCTGCGGGGCGAGTCCGCCAACCTGATGCTGCCCGCCCAGCTCGGCGTGTTCGCGGCGGTGCTGCCCGTGGTGGCGGTGACCGGGCTGTTCCTGCCCGTGCGCGGGTTCGAGCTGAGCGCGGCGCAGGGCCTGCTCGGCGCGCACGTGGAGACCCCGCCCCGGCAGGCGGGGCGCTCGTGGCAGGAGCGGCGGCGCACCGCGGCGTGGTTCACGCTGCATCTGGCGATCGGGGGCGTGGTCAGCGGGTGCACGCTGGCGATCGTGCCGTTCACGCTGTTCACCCTGGTCCTGCCGTTCACGGGACGATCGGTGCCGGTGCTGGGGAACCTGGCCACGCCGGGGTGGAGCGCGGCGCTGTGGGCGGTGGGCGGGGTGGCGCTGATACCGGCCCTGGTGGCGGCGGCGCCGGAGCGGGCGCGCTGCTGGCCCGGCTGGCCCCCGTGCTGCTCGGCCCCACCCCCGCCGAGCGCCTGGCCGCCGCCGAGGAGCACGCCAGGACGCTGGCCGAGCGCAACCGGCTGGCCCGGGAGCTGCACGACTCGGTCGGGCACGCGCTCAGCGTCGTCACCCTGCAGGCCGCGGCGGCCGGCCGCGTCCTGGACCGCGACCCGGGCACGGCCAGGACCGCCCTGGCCGCCATCGAGCAGTCGGCCCGCGCCGCCCTGGAGGACCTCGACCACGTGCTCGGCGTGCTGCGCGACGGCGAGGATGGGGGCGAGGACGACCCCGGTGGCGGATCGGAGGGCCGGGGGCCGCAGGCGACGCTGGCCGATCTGGACGGGCTCGTCACCGCTTCCGGGGCGCGGGTGCGGCAGGAGGTGGGCGATCTGTCCTGGGTGCCGGCCGTGGTGTCGCGGGAGGCGTACCGGATCCTGCAGGAGGCCCTCACCAACGCGATCCGGCACGGCGGCGGCGACGTGCGCCTGAGCGCCGCCGTCCAGGGCGACGACCTGTGCCTGGAGGTCGTCAACCCCGCCCGAGGCGGTGACCGCCGTTTCGGGGCGGGCGGCCGGGGCGTGACCGGGATGCGGGAACGCGTCCGGCTCCTGCGCGGAGACCTGGAGGCCGGCCCCACCGACGCCGGCTGGCGGATCGCCGTGCGCCTGCCGCTACGGTCGAGCCCATGACACTCACAGTCGTGATCGCCGACGACGAGGCCCTCATCCGCGCGGGCCTGCGCGTCATCCTCGACGCCGAGCCCGGCCTGCGCGTCGTCGGCGAGGCGGCCGACGGCGCCGCGGTCATCCCCGTCGTACGCCGCGAGCGGCCCGACGTCGTGCTCATGGACGTCCGCATGCCCGCCCTCGACGGCATCCAGGCCACCGAACGCCTCCTCGCCCTCGACGACCCGCCCAAGGTCCTCGTGGTGACCACGTTCGAGAACGACGACCACGTCTACGACGCGCTGCGGGCCGGCGCCGGCGGGTTCCTGCTCAAGCGCACCAGGCCCGACGACCTCGTCCAGGCCGTACGGACGGTCGCGGCCGGCGAGTCGCTGCTGTTCCCCGCCGCGATCAGGACGCTGGCCGGCCGCCGGCCGCCCTCCCCCGGCCGCGTGCCGGGCATCGGGCGGCTCACCGGGCGCGAGGGCCACGTGCTGCGGCTGATGACCCGGGGCCTGTCCAACCACGAGATCGCCGCCGAGCTGGTCGTCAGCCAGGAGACCGTCAAGACGCACGTCGGCAACGTGCTGGCCAAGCTCCACGCCCGCGACCGCACCCAGGCCGTGATCGCCGCGTACGAGTCCGGGTTCGTCTCCCCCCGGGATTCCTGACCCGCAGGGAAGTGTGGCGGCCCGTCCAGGGGCGCGCGGCGCGCGTGCGGCCTATGTTGCCGGGGAGAGACCCCCACCGGCGAAGGAGTCGTACCGTGCGCATCACCGCGGCCCTGACCGAGACCCGAGGCGCCCCCTTCACGCTGACCCCGCTCGAGCTGGACGATCCCCGGCCGGGTGAGGTCGTCGTGCGGATGGTGAGCTCCGGCGTCTGTCACACCGACCTGATCATGCGCGACCAGTGGTACCCGGTGCCGCTGCCCGCCGTGCTCGGCCACGAGGGGGCGGGGGTCGTGGAGGCCGTCGGCGACGCGGTCCGGCATGTGGCGCCGGGCGACCACGTCGTGCTGACGTTCAACTCCTGCGGCGGCTGCCGCATGTGCGACCAGGGCCGTCCGGCGTACTGCGACGGGTTCTTCGGCTGCAACTTCGCGGGCGCGCGCCCTGACGGCACCTCACCCCTGCGGCGCGCGGAGGGCGGCGGTCGGGATGTCGTGCACGGCGTGTTCTTCGGTCAGTCGGCGTTCGCGACCCACGCGCTGGCCAGCGGGCGCAACGTCGTCAAGGTGGACGCCGACGCTCCCCTGGAGCTGCTCGGCCCGCTGGGCTGCGGCGTCCAGACCGGCGCGGGCGCCGTGCTGAACTCGCTGGATCCCCCGGCGGGCAGCAGCCTCGCGGTCTTCGGCGCCGGCTCGGTCGGCATCAGCGCGGTCATGGCGGCCGTCATCGCCGGCTGCTCCACGATCGTGGCCATCGACCTGAACGAGCGCCGCCTCGACCTGGCCAGGGAACTGGGCGCCACCCACGTGATCGACGCCGCCGCCGAGGATCCGGTGGAGCGGCTGCGCGACCTCACCGGCGGCCTCGGCCCCGGCTACACCCTGGAGACCACCGCGGTCCCGAGCGTGCTGCGGCAGGCGGTGGACACGCTCTGCAACGGCGGCACCTGCGGCGTGATCGGCGCCGCCGCCCTCGGCACCGAGGTCTCGCTCGACATGTCCACGCTGCTGTTCGGCCGGAGCGTGCGCGGCATCGTGGAGGGCGACAGCGTGCCACGCCGGTTCATCCCGCAGCTCGTCGAGTTCCACCGGCAGGGCCGCTTCCCGTTCGACAGGCTGATCAAGACGTACGCCTTCGAGGACATCAACCAGGCGGTGGAGGACTCCGAGAAGGGCACCACGCTCAAGCCGGTCCTGACCTTCGCCTGAGACCTCGGGTCATCCGATCTCACCGGGGTGTGACCGCGGGCACTGGCAGGCGGGAAAACGCTGTCCACGATGGGTGACCGGATCTCCTCGCACAAAGGAAGGTGATGTCGTGCGTCTGCTCGCCGGCTTGACGATGAGCGCGATACTGACCGCCGGGCTGCTGGCCGCCCCGCCCGCCATGGCCGCTCAGGCGGCGGTGAACTTCTCCGCGGACTCGGGCGACCGGTGCCGCCGCGGAGTCACGGAGGGCACGCTCGAACGGTACGACGGACCGGTGGTCCGGCCCCTCGTCAACGTCGAAGGGATCCTGTCCGACGAGGCCCTCCCGACCGTCTGCTTCCCCGACGACATGCACTCGACCGTCACCTTCAGCGGGTTCCGCGGGGCCGACCTCGTGGACTCCGAGGCGTACAAGGCGGACAACGAGCAGGTCAAGTTCGCCTTCGGGCTGTCCGACCCGACGGGGGTGCGGGCCATCGACCGGGTGGTCGTGCAGGTGTGCCGGTTCAGCAACTCGCCCGTCGGGATCAGCTACTGCGGCACGGCACAGGAGTACAAGATCCCCTAGGGATCGACGTCAGCGGGCCAGCCGCCCCAGCAGGGCCGAGGCCGCCGTGATGCCGAGCACGGCGGCCACGAGCAGCACCGCGAAGTCCAGCGGCAGGTTCGACGGGATGCCGAGCAGCAGCCCGCGCAGCGCGTCTACCTCGTAGCTGAGCGGGTTGACGGCGCTGACCGCCTGCAGCCAGCCGGGCATGGCCGTGGTCGGGTAGAGGGCGTTGGAGGCGAAGAACAGCGGCATGGTGATGGCCTGCCCGATGCCCATCAGCCGGTCGCGGGTGCGGACGATCCCGGCGATCGTCACCGACAGGCAGGCGAAGAACGCCGAGCCGAGCAGCACGGCCACGATCACCCCCGCCAGGCGCAGCGGGTTCGCGCTCATGCTCACGCCCAGCAGCGCCGCGATGACGACCACGACCACGGCCTGGATGATCGCCTTCACCCCGGCGGCGAACGCCTTGCCGGTGACCAGGGCGGCCCGCGGCGTCGGCGTGACCAGGAGCTTCGTCAGCACGCCCGAGTCGCGTTCCCAGATGATGTGGATGCCGTAGAAGATGGCGATGAACATGGTGGACTGGGCGATGATCCCGGGGGCCAGATAGTCCCGGTAGGGGATGCCGCCGGTCGGGATGACGTTGACGCGGGTGAAGGTCTCCCCGAAGATCAGCAGCCACAGGGCCGGCTGGACCGCGCGGGTGTAGAGCTCCGTACGGTCGTGGCGCAGTTTCTGCAGCTCCACCACGCACATCGCGACGACCCTGGCCGGGATCAGGCGCCACGCGGGCCGGGAGCGCGGCGGGACGAGCAGCAGCCCGAACGCGCCGTCAGCCGACGCGGGAGGCGGTGTTGCGGGTGCGGCGGACATCGCGGAACTCCCCTCCGTCGCCGGAACCGTTGCCGAGACCGCTTCCCGGGCCGTTTCCGGTACCGTTTCCAGTGCCGTTTCCGGGACCGTTGCCCAGGTCGCTGCCGGCGACGTCGCGGAAGACGTCCTCCAGCGTCGGGGCCGCGCCGTCGCCGCCGCGGCGGGCGCGCAGGTCGTCGGTGAGCCGGCGCGGCGTGCCGAGCGCGCGCACCTGGCCCTGATGCATCAGGGCGACGCGGTCGCAGTACTGGTCGGCCTCGTCCATGTAGTGCGTGGTGACCAGGACGGTCATGCCGCCGGCCGCGCGCAGCGCCATGATGTGCTCCCACACGCCGGTGCGGGCGATGGGATCGAGCCCGATCGTGGGCTCGTCGAGAATGAGCAGGCGTGGCGCGCTGACCAGCGCCTGGGCCAGCTCCAGGCGGCGCACCATGCCGCCGGAGTAGGTGTCCGCCATGCGGTCGGCGGCGTCGGCGAGCCCGACCGCCTCCAGCGCCTGGCCGACACGGGCGGCGCGCTCCCGCCGGGGCACGTCGAAGACGCGCGCGAAGAGCGAGACGTTCTCGCGGCCGGTCAGGCCCGCGTCCGCCGACAACTGCTGGGGCACGTAGCCGAGCAGGCGGCGCACCGCCATCCGGTCGGTGGCCACGTCGTGGCCGAAGACCCGGACCATGCCGGACGGGACCGGCAGCAGCGTGGTCACGCAGCGGATCGCGGTGGTCTTGCCCGCGCCGTTGGGGCCGAGCAGGCCGAACACCTCGCCCGCGCGGACGGTCAGGTCGAGCCCGTCGACGGCCTTGGAGCGGCCGAAGGAGTAGCGCAGGCCGGTGCACGTGAGCGCGTCACCCTTCTCCCCGGCGTCCGCTGTGTCTGTCATGTTCCCCATGTCCCCCTCCGGTGGCGTGTCGCCCGTCATGGCGTCGTCGCCTCCTCCCGCAGGCCGTCGGCCAGCCTGCGCAGCGCCGGCAGCGCGGCGGCCAGCGCCGCCCGGTCGTCTTCGCCGAGCCGCTCCACGTGCTCCCGTACGAGCGCCGCGCGACGCTCCTGCCAGGCCCGCAGCCGCGCCTCGGCCTCGGGGGTGGGCAGCAGCCGGGCCGAGCGGCGGTCGTCGCTGCGGGTCTCGCGGTGCAGCAGCCCGGCGGCGGTGAGCTGGTTGACCAGCGTGGACACCGAGTTGCCCGCCAGGTAGAGCTCCTTGGCCGCGGCCGAGACGCTGATGCCGGGATGGGCGGCGACCAGCCGCAGCAGCTCGACCTCGGCGCCGCGCAGCCGGGGCCCGGCCATCTCCTGGCGCAGCCTGCGCCGGATCAGCCGGTGGATCCCGGCCACGACACCGGCGAAGGCGTCGGGCAGGTCCTCGGTACTCATGTCTAAAATGTTAGCTCTGCTTACGAGGTAATGGGAAGTGTCCTGGTCAGTCCAGGTTCGGGGTGTGGGATCAGCCAGCGCCGAGGCAGAGGAAGGACCAGCCGGTGGCCGTCGCGACGGGGTCGCCGCCGCCGGTGGCGCGGCGGGCCCGGCACAGCGCGGCGGCCAGGCCCGCCCCCGCGCGCAGCTCGCGGTGCAGGGCGATCATGAGCGGGACGACCGCGACGTCGTTCACCGGTACGACGCTCGCCACCAGGCCCGTCGTGCCGAGCTGCATGAGGGAGGCGGCCAGGCCCAGCAACTCGTCCGCGCCCGCGGAGGAGGCCCGGCCGGAGTCGCAGCTCGACAGCACGACCTGCCGGGGCGCCTGGCGCAGGCGTTCGAGGTCGTAGACGGTCAGCGGGCCGTCGTCGACCCGCAGCGAGGACAGCAGCGGGCTGTCGGTACGGAAGTCGCCATGGGCCGCGATGTGCGCCAGCCGCGCCCCGTCCATCGCCTCCAGGACGCGCACGACGGTCGCGCTCCCGCCCCCGAGCACGACCGGCCCCCTCCCACCACCGGAGGCGGCGCCACCACGGACCTCGGCGACCCCACCGACCTCAGCGGTCTCAGCGACCCCATCGACCCCAGCAGCCCCACCGACCCCACCGGTGTGCTGGAGGGCTCGGAGTTCGCGGGCGATGTGGGTGACCTCGGCGCCCTCCGACCGCAGGCCGGGGCCGCGGATGAGCGCCACGCCGCTGCCCTCGGCCCGCGTCCCGCGCGCCCGCAGCCAGAACGCCGCCGACGGCGCCACGCTCACCACCCGGTCCCGCAGGGCGGGCAGCAGCCCCCAGGGCACGGCCTGGAGCCGGCCGGGTGGCACGATGACCACCTCCCGGTCGCCGAGCAGCCGCGCCGCGTCGGCGATCAGCAGCCGTTCGAGCGTCCGGCTCGCGGCGGCGAGCTGGCCGAAGAGCTGTTCGGGCGTCAGCCGCGAGCGCCCGTGCGCCAGCCGGGCCAGGGCGAACCTGATCAGGTCCACCTGCCGGCCCGCCTCCTCGGTACGGCCCGCCGTCACCATCCGCACGGGCCCGGCTCCCCCGCAGACCAGGACGTGCAGCTCACCGGCCACGTCCACGAGCTCCAGGAGCAGCCGCTCACCCAGCTCCTCGCGCAGCCGGGGCAGGTCGAAGGCGAACGGCACGACCCGGTCGCCGCCCTGGGCGCGCCGTGCCCGGTCCCTGGCCGCCCGCTCCAGGCGGAGCTGTTCGCGCCGCAGCGCGGCCGTCGGCAGCCCTCGGGCCTGGGCCTCCCCCAGACGGCTGTTGACCATGCGCATGGCGGCCAGGTCGGCCTGCAGGTCCTCGTCGTCGGGCGGGCGTACCGGGGGGATCAGCAGCGCGCCCGCCCGCCACCGCTCGCTCCAGGACAGCAGCAGCCGCGGCCGGTTCAGCCGCAGGGCGTGCCGCTGCGCCAGCCGGGCCAGCTCGGCGCCGTGCGCGGTGGCCTGCGCCCGCAGCTCCGACGACCCCAGCGTGGCCCGATGATCGTTGATCAGCTCCAGGCCGCGCCGGCACACCCGCATGAGACGGCGGTGGTCGCCGGCCGCCTCCGCCCGCAGCGCCTCGGCCAGCCAGCCCGCGGTGCGGGTGAGCGCCGGCCCCCGGTACCGTGCCCGGGCCGCGACGCCGAGGTGCTCCTCGGCCTCCTCCGTCCGGCCCAGCGCGAGCGCGATCTGCCCGGCCACCAGCCGGCTCAGCGGCAGCCGCGGCGACGACAGCGCGGCCAGGCCGTCCGCGCACCGGGCGGCGTCCCTGAGCAGGGTCTCGCTCGGCGGCCCCGCGGCGAACTGGGCCTGCGCCATCACCAGCCGGGCGTGCGCGCGCCACCAGGGCCGGCGTTGCCGCTCGAAGAGCTGGGCGGCGGCGCGGGCCCGGTCGAGCGCGGCCGGGGGCCGGCCGGCCGCCAGCGCGCACTCGGCCGCCGCCAGGAGCAGCTCGGCCCGCTTCAGCGGCGACCCGTGCGCGCGTTCCAGCCGGTCGATCATGGCGTCGGCCTCGCCCAGGGCCTCCTCGGCCAGCCCGGCCGCGAGCAGTGCCGCGCAGCGGTGGCCGCTCAGGGCCGGGTCGGCGGCGCCGAGCCGGGCGAAGCGCTCGGCGGCGGTGTCGAAGCAGGACAGGGCGGCGGGCAGGTCGCCGATGCGGTGCGCGAGC
Organism: Nonomuraea sp. NPDC050643; assembly: GCF_040654715.1. Taxonomy (NCBI): domain Bacteria; kingdom Bacillati; phylum Actinomycetota; class Actinomycetes; order Streptosporangiales; family Streptosporangiaceae; genus Nonomuraea; species Nonomuraea sp. NPDC050643. The sequence goes on from NZ_JBFAIM010000069.1 coordinate 47,204, forward strand.
ACCCCGCGGTGCACGATGGCGTCCACGGACTCCAGCTCCTGCCCGGTGCGGGAGAACAGCTCCTCGGCGCGGCGCAGGTCGGTGACCGCGGAGCGCACCGAGCCGAGCGCGAGCGCGCAGAACGCCCGTTCGGTCCGGGCCCTGGCCTCCCAGAGCAGGTCGCGTTCCAGGCGGAGCACGGCGATCGCGGTGTTCAGGTCGGGCAGGGCCGCGCGGTGCTCGCCGAGCGCGAGCAGCACGCCGCCGCGCCGCAGCAGGATGCGCCCGAGCAGCAGGCCCGTGGAGCGTCGCGCGGCGGCGTTGAGCGCCTCGCGGCCGGCGGCCGTGCGCCCGGCGAAGACGAGCGCCACACCGAGGGTGGCCAGCACGTCGTCCTCCCGCTCGGGCGACCCCGAGGCCCGAGCGAGACCCCTGGCGGCCCGAAGTTCCTCCACCGCGGCGTGGATGTCGCCGAATTCCCGCAGTACGATGCCGATCGCCTGCCGTGCGACCGACTCCTCCAGAGGCGGAAGACCCGCGGCCAGCAGGTCCCGCGCGCGGTCCAGCGCCTCGTAGGGACGGGAAAGCGCGAGGGAGAGCAGCTCAGTCGTCCCGGTTTCCGCCGGTTCGGCAGCCATGTGCATGACTTTCGAGGATCTCCGTACCGAGTGCAAGGCCCCGCTCGATGAAACCGATGGCAGGTCAGCTCGACGACGTGAAGGGATCACCATGGACGCCGTCTTCGCCGCGCAGTACCGCCTCCTGCAGAGAGCGTTCGCCAGGGAGCGCATCGAGATCAACGTCGCCCTCACCCACGACGGCACCGTCGACTACGTCTACCGGTCGCGCCGGCTGCTCACCAGGGACCGCGGCCGCAACGTGGAGCAGCTCAACGAACTGCTCCCCGGCATCACGCGCACGGACGAACCGGCCTACGGCGACCTCGTCGTCATGAACATCGAAGGCGTCGAGCGGGGCTCGCTCAGCGTCCCCCAGACGCTCGACCTGCTGGACGACCGGCTCGGCGACGACAACCCGGCCCGCCAGGGCGAGACCCCGCTGGCCACCCCCGACCACGTGGTGACCATCGCCAGGCTCTGCCCGGCCACCGAGCCCGAGGTGCCCATCGGCACCCCGGTTCAGCCGTGGCCCGCGCAGCTCCCGTCCGCCGCCCAGGTCGGCCCCGTCCTGATCGGGGTGGCCGACACCGGCAGGCTGGACGGTCCCCTGTCCGCCTGGCTGAGCGGGATCCAGGGCGACATCGACGCGCTGGGCCCGATCCTGCCCAGCGGCCTGGCGCGCATCCCGCCGTTCACGGGGCACGGGACGTTCGCCGCCGGCGTGGCCCGCTGCATGGCCCCGCAGGCCGACGTGTACGTGGCCGACCACTTCTCGCTGTCGGGCGGCGAGCTGGAGAGCGCCATCGTCGCCCGGCTCGACGACCTGATCCAGCAGCAGGGCCCGGCCGTGGTGAACCTGTCCGCGGGCACGTACACGCGCAACAACTGGACCTCGCTCGGTTTCGACGTCTTCAACGAGACGCATCCCGGGGTCGTGCTGGTCGCCGCCGCGGGCAACGACTCGACCGACCGCCCCTTCTACCCGGCGGCCTACCCGTGGGCCGTGTCCGTCGGCGCGCTGGGCCCGGATCAGGCGCACCGCGCCTGGTTCAGCAACTACGGCTCCTGGGTGGACGTCTACGCCCTGGGCGAAGGCATGGTCAACGCCTACGCGCACGGCGAGTACGTCTACCAGGAGCCCCCGAAGGCCCCCGCCGTACAGGTCTTCAAGGGAATGAGCAGGTGGGACGGCACCTCGTTCGCCGCTCCCCTGGTCGCCGGCATGATCGCCGGGCACCTGTCCGCGCACGGAGGGACCCCCGAGGAGGCCAAGAACGCCGTGCTGAGCCAGGCGACCCTCGTGCCGGGCGTCGGCCAGGCCCTTCTCCTCCAGCTATAAGCGCCCGCGCCACGTATCAACGCCCGCGTCACCCGCTCCGGAGGAGTGAGCACACCGACAATCGAGGGTGACGGACGATGACCAGTGGCAACGGAAACGGCAGTGACATCGACCGCCTGTTCACCATCCAGAAACCCCTGGGCCCCATCGCCGTCTCCGACTCGCAGAACACCCAGGTGCTGAAGGCCCTGTACGACACGCGCGTGCAGCTTCACCTGCGATCGGAGGACAACCCGCCGACGTTCATCGTCGGGCGCCGCGGCTCGGGCAAGACCGCGCTGCTGCTGTCGCGCGAGTTCCATCCCGAGAACCTGTCGGTGCGCCTCAGCGCGGACGACGCCTTCGCCGGGATGCAGGCGGTCACCCGGCAGATCGGCGCGTCGATGTTCCTGCCCGTCGAGGGCGTGGCCCGGCTGTGGAAGGCGCTGCTGTGGGCGCCCATCGCCACCCGGCTGGTCCTGTCGGAGCGGCGTCCGGAGGATCCCGGCCGCGCGTTCCAGATCCTGTGGCGGGAGACGGCCGAGCTGCGCCGCACCGCCGACGGATCGGCCGACCACGCCCTCGACTACGCCGCGCTCCGGCTGATCGAGCACATGGAGGACCGCGTCCGGATCGTCAGCCTGGAGAGCCTGCTCAACGGCTTCAAGCTGGCCGAACGGCCGTGGAACGACGTGATCGAGGCCGCCGCCGACATCCTGCGGGCGCGCGCCACCCCGGTCTTCGTGCTGATCGACTCGCTGGAGAACATCGGCGACCACATCCGCGACGACGAGAGCGAGCACACCAAGGACATCAGGCGGATCCTGCAGGGACTCTTCCACCTGGTCGGACAGGCCGGGTACTGGAGCGCGCAGTCTCCGGTGCGCATCCAGTGCTGCTTCCCGAGCGAGCTGTGGCCGGCCCTGAACCGGGTGTCCACCAACCCGCCCAAGGACTTCAGCGGCCGGCTGATGCTGCGCTGGCAGTGGCGCGACCTGCTCCGGGTGGTCGGCATGCGCCTGCGGATCTTCCTGGCCCGCCACTTCCCCGCGGAGCTGCGCGGCATGGGCCCCGACGAGCACGAGCGGCTGCTCGGACGCGTGCTCCCGTCGAGCCTGACCAACACCCGGGGCGTCCCCGAGAAGACGATCCCCTACATCCTGCGTCACACCCAGCTCCTGCCCCGCCAGGTGCTCTACATCTTCGGCGAGGCGCTGCACCAGGCGATCGTGGAGACCGGCCGGCCGCGCATCCGCGCCATGGACGTGGTCAGCGCGGTCGCCGAGGCGGAGGCCGTCCTGTGCCCCGAGGTCTTCTCGGCCCACAGCTTCCGCTATCCGCGGGCTCCCGACGTGACCCGGCGGATCATCCCCTACCTGCCCTTCCGCTTCGACGACGGGTTCCTGCACCAGATGTACAACCACGCGGGGATCAGGAAGAACTTCGACCTCAACTACGTCGAGATGCGCGAGATGCTGGCCGACCTGGGCATCCTCGGCCAGTACGCGGGCGAGACCGAGCACTACCTGCGGGCCGAGTTCGCCTACACCGTGGACCGGCAGATGACGCTGTCCCCGGACCGCGACTACTGCCTGCACCCCCTGTTCGTGCGCCACTACAGCTCCCCCGACGCGCTGCCCGGCGTCCACGGGATCAAGCCGGTCTACCCCTCGGGCGTCGAGGAGGTGTCACTGTGACGGCCCCGCCGCGCTCCTACTCGCGCTACCGCTACCTCCACGCCCCCGGCGACGTGGACGAGATCGGGATCGCCCTGGCGGGCGGCGGCGTCCGGGCCGCCTGCCTGGCGCTCGGCGCGCTCCAGGTCGCCGAGGAGTCGGGGGTGCTGGCCCGCGCCCGCTACGTGTCGGCGGTCTCCGGCGGCAGCTACATGGCGACCGCGTTCCTGTCCTCGCGGGCGTGGCTGCTGCGCAACCCCCTCGAGGAGCAGGCGACGCCGCCGTGGAGCCGCGGCTCCGCCGAGGAGGAGCACCTGCGCAGGAACCTGCGCTACCTCGGTGAGGACCTCTCCGACCTGTTCCTCGGCCTGACCCGCTACGTGCTCAGCCTGCTGGTCAACCTGGTGCCGTTCGTCACCGTGACCGTCCTGGTGGGCTGCCTGCTGGGCTCGCTCTACCGCAGCGTTCACGCGCTCGCGCCGGTGGACGACGCGCTGTCGGCGCATCTCACGGTGCAGCGCTGGACACTTGCGGCGGTCGTCGCGGTGGCCGGGGTGCTGCTCGAGAAGAGGTTCGGCCTGGCCGAGCGCCGGGCGCGGTGGGTGGTGCTCGCCGTGGTGGGCGTGCTGCTGCTGCCGGACGCCGTCGTCCTGGCCACGCACGTGCTGGACGCGCGCATGTTCGACGCCTCGTCCGGGGCGCGCCTGGCGATCTTCGCCGCGCTGCTGGCCGTCGTGGCGGCGGCGGTGATGCGCACGCAGTGGAGCTTCGCGATCAAGCCGGTCCGCCAGTTGCTGCTGCAGGTCCTGCGGGCGCTGTTCTCGATCTCCATGGTCGCCGCCCTGGTGCTGCCGCTGCTGCTGGCGGTCGGGCAGGCCAGCCAGCTTCCGTACGAGACGACGGCCGCGGTGGGCGGTGCCTCGGTGCTGATCCTGCTCGCCTTCCACGTCGCCGCGCACGCCAACCGCACCTCGCTGCACGACACCTACCTGCGCCGCCTCGACCGCGCCTACGTGGTGCGGGCGGCCGGCACCCGCGACGGCGAGGCGGGCCGCAGGCCCATCCGCCTGTCCCACGTGCCGCTCAAGGAGCTGCACGCGGCCGGGCTGCCCCGCCTCCTCGTCTGCGCCTCCGTCAACCTGCGCGCCAGCGAGTCCGCGGAAGGGGAGGGCTGCGCGTCGTTCGTCTTCTCCTCCGACTACGTCGGCAGCCCCGCGCTCGACCACGACCCGGCCGCCTTCACCGGCAGGCTCGACGCCGCCACGCTGGTGGCCGCCTCCGGCGCCGCCGTCGCTCCCAACATGGGCCGCTACACCGGCCGGGCCACCCGCATCGCCCTCGCGCTCATCAACCTGCGCCTGGGACGCTGGTTCCGCAACCCCTCGATCAAGCCCCGGGAGCACACCGGGCCGCAGCCGCTGCGGTGGCTGGCCGAGCACTGGCACCAGCCGGGCCCGCTGTCCACCTGGCGTGAGGCGCTCGGCGGCCTGTCGGCCAGGCACCGCTACCTGTTCGTCTCCGACGGCGGCCACTGGGACAACTCGGGCGTCGTCGAGCTGCTGCGCCGCCGCTGCCGTACGATCTTCGCCGTCGACGCCTCGGTTGACGAGTTCCGGCTCGGCAACGTGCTGCGGATGATCGCGCTGGCGCGGACCGAGCTGGGCGTCGAGTTCGAGGCCGACGGGCTGCTCCTGGAGGCGCACGACCCGGTCGTACGCATCAGGTTCACCTATCCGGACGACACCCCCGACAGCCCCGCCGGCTATCTGATCCTGCTGCGCACCCACATCACCCAGGACATGCCCAGCGACCTCGTCGCGCTGGCCACGGACCGCACCGGCTTCCCCCGCCACTCCACGCTCAACCAGTTCCTGCGCGCCCGCGACGTCGACGCCTACGTCACGCTCGGGCGCTGGCTCTTCCAGCACGGGCTGGCGGAGGCCGACCTGCTTCCCGCGCAGGCCCGTCCCGTAGGAGGATTGCAGAGCGCGGGACGGGCGTACTGATGGACCACCCGACGGGCTACCGGAACAGGACGAGTGACATGGCGACCTCACCGTGGGCCGACGACGATCGGCTCCTTGCCGCGCTCCAGGACGCCGCGCGAGCCGCCGCGGCGGTGCCGCCGGAGCTGACCGCGATCGGCAAGGCCGTCTACACCTGGCACGATCCCGACGCCGAGCTGGCGGCGCTGGTCTACGACTCCGCCTACGACCGTGACCTCGTGTCGGTCACCCGGGGCGGGCCGCGTACGCTGATCTTCGAGACCGGCGGTGAGCTCACGCTCGAGGCCGAGGTGGGCCCCGACGTGCTGGTGGGCCAGCTCGTGCCGCCGCTGCCCGGCACGGTCGAGCGTCAGCTCCCCGACGGCGACGTGGTGAAGGCGCCGATCGACGCGTTCGGCGGTTTCGCGCTGAGCCCTCCTCCGACGGGGACGTTCCGCCTGCGCTGCGTCTCCGGCGGGCAGATCCTCACGACCGCCTGGGTGCCGCCCGACCCCGCTCAGCCCTGATCGGGGCCGACGAACCCGACGAGGTAGGGGCTGCGCCGCAACCTGGCCAGGCACCGGGCCCGCTGCGGCCCGATCCCGCCGATCGGCACCCCCAGCTTCTCGCTGATCTGCGCGTACGACAGGGGCGCCTCGCTCAGGAAGCAGGCGAGCAGCGTCCGGCAGTATTCGGGCAGGTGGGCCAGGGCGCTGCGCAGCGCGAGGTCCCGCTGGGCCTGCTCCACCTCTTCGTGCACCACGGCGGAGTCGTCCTTGAGATCGACGTCGAGCACCAGCTCGGTGTCCTGCCTGCGGCGTGCGGCGCGGCTCTGGCGCAGGCATTCCCGCTGCGTGACCATCGCGATCCAGCCGGGCAGCGCCGCGGGCTCCCGGAGCTGCGCCAGGTGCTCGACCAGGCGTAACCAGACGGTCTGGGCCACGTCGAGCGCGTCGGCGTTGTTTAGGCGATAGCGCAGGCAGATGGACCACACCAGGGGCGAATATCGTTCGACGATGTCGTCCCAGGCGTCCTGCCCGCCCTCGCGGGCCTGGACGACCAGTGCCACGACCTGCGGATCGTCTCGCATGCCGCCTCCCAGGCGCGCCGTCACCCATCGTGTTCTCCGGCTGACACTCGGGTTCATGCTATGCGCGGGACCTCCCGGGAGGCGCCATCGTCTCACGGAAACGACGTCAGAGCCGGGTGCTCCAGGTTGCCGCCAGGGCGAGGAAGGCCGTGTTCTCCTCCGGCAGACCGATGGTGACGCGCACCCCCTCCCCCGGGAAGGCGCGCACGATCACGCCGTTGCCGAGGCAGTGGCCGGCGAACGCCGCGCTGTCCCGGCCGAGCGGCAGCCACACGAAGTTCGCCTGGGAGGGCGGCGGGTCGTAGCCGAGGGCCCGCAGGTCATGGGTGACGCGGTCGCGTTCACCGACCGTGAGCGCCACTCGCCGGGCGACCTCCTCGTGCTCCTGGAGCGCGGCGACGGCGGCCTCCTGGGCGAGGCCGCTGACGCTGAACGGGGTCTGCGTCTTGCGGACCTGGGCGATGATCCCGGGCGCCCCGACGCAGTAGCCGACCCGCAGCCCCGCCAGCGCGTACGCCTTGGAGAAGGTCCGCAGGACGACCACGTTCGGGCGGTCGCCGAACAGCGCGAGCGCGTCCGGCACGGCGGCCGGATCGGCGTACTCGTGGTAGGCCTCGTCGACGACGACCAGGACGTGCTCGGGCACCCGGTCGACGAAGGCGCGCAGGGCGCTCTCGCCGACGGACGTGGAGGTCGGGTTGTTGGGGTTGCAGACGAAGACCAGCCGGGTCCGCCCGGTCACGGCCGCCGCCATGGCCTCGAGGTCCTGGACGTGGCCGCGCAGCGGCACCTGGACGACGGCGCCGCCGGCCACGGTGGTCAGGATCGGGTACGCCTCGAACGAGCGCCACCCGAAGACGACCTCGCCACCCGGCCCCGCCACCGTGTGCAGGAGTTGCCCGCACACCTCGGAGGAGCCGGCGCCGACGGCGATGCGGTCCGGGCTGACGCCGTGCCGGGCGGCCAGGGCGTCGAGCAGGCGGCGGGCGCCCATGTCCGGGTAGCGGGACAGGCCGCCGGTCAGCTCGCCGAGCCGGGCGGCGACGCCGGGCAGCAGGCCGAAGGGGCACTCGTTGCTGGCCAGGACGACGGCGCCGGGCGCCTTGTGCCCCGGCACGTACGACTGGAGCTCGATCAGGGAGGGGCGCACGTGCACCACGGGGATCTCACTTCCTTCCGCTACACGTGGGCGAGCAGGATCGCGGGGTTCTCGACGCAGTCGGCCACGAAGCGCAGGAAGCCGCCCGCGGCGCCGCCGTCGCAGACGCGGTGGTCGAAGGTGAACGAGAGCTGGGCTACCTTGCGGGGCACGACCGCGCCGCCGCTCACCCAGGGGCGGTCGATGATGCGGCCGACGCCGAGGAGCGCCGCCTCGGGGTGGTTGATGATCGGGGTGGAGCCGTCCACGCCGAAGACCCCGTAGTTGTTGAGCGTGAACGTGCCCCCGGTCAGCGCCGCGGGCGGCAGCCCGCCCACTCGGGCCAGGCCGGTGAGGCGGGTCAGCTCGGCGGCGAGCCGCTCGGTGGTCATCAGGTGCGCGTCCCGGACCACCGGCACGACCAGCCCGCGGTCGGTCTGGGCGGCGAAGCCGAGGTTGACGTGGCCGTGCCGGACGATCTCGGCGCGGCCGGTGTCGACCGAGGCGTTCAGCTCGGGGAAGCGGTGCAGGGCGGCCACGCAGATGCGGGCCAGGAGGGCGAGCAGGCCGATGCCGAGGTCGGGGCGGGACCGCTTGAGCTCCTCCTTGACCGTGAGCAGGCCGGTGGCGTCGACGTCCACCCAGGTGGTGGCGTCGGGGATCTCGGCACGGCTGCGGGTCAGCTTGTCGGCCACCGTCCGCCGCAGGCCGCGCAGGGGGATGCGCTCGGCCACCAGGGTGGTGGCGGGCGGCGTCGCTCCGGTTTCGGCGGCCGGGGGCTCCTCGCCGGCGGCGGTGATGGCGTGTTCGACGTCGCGGCGCAGGATCACGCCGCGGGGGCCGGTGGCGTGGACGGTGGCCAGGTCCAGCCCGTGCTCGCGGGCGATCCTGCGGACGAGCGGCGAGATCACGCGGGGCGCGTATCCCGGCGCGGAGGCGGTCTCCGGGGCGGCGAGGGCCGGGGCGGCGGGCTCCGGCGCGCTCTGGTGGGCGGCCTGCGGGGCCGGGGCGGCCGGGCGGGGGCCGGGGCGGCGTCTGCGGGTGGCGGGGGTGTGGCCGGTGCCGTAGCCGATCAGGACGTTGCCGGAGCCGGCCTGCTCCTCCTCGCGGTAGCGGGCCGCGTCGGGGTGCTCGTCCCGGCCGGCGGGGCCGACCTCGATGAGGGGTTCGCCCACGGACACGACGGTGCCCGCCGCCGCGTGCAGCCGCAGCACCGTGCCCGCGTACGGGACCGGCACCTCCACGGCCGCCTTGGCCGTCTCGACCTCCACCACGATCTGGTCGATCTCGACCGTGTCCCCGACGGCGACCTTCCAGTGCACGACCTCGGCCTCCGTCAGGCCCTCTCCGAGGTCGGGCAGGCGGAACACCCGCCCCACGGCGGTGGCCGTCATGACGCCTCCCTGGCAAGGTGCAGGACGTCGGGCTGGTCGTCGAACTGCAACCGGTCGACCGTGTCGAGGATCCGGTCGGCGTCCGGCAGATGCGAGTGCTCGAGTATCGGCGGCGGGTAGGGGATGTCGAACCCCGACACCCGCAGCACGGGCGCCGCCAGCGAGTGGAAGCACCGCTCCTGTACGCGGGCCGCGATCTCCGCCCCCACCCCGGCGAACCCCTGCGCCTCCTGGATCACCACGCACCGCCCCGTCTTGCGCACCGAGGCCACGACGGTCTCGTCGTCGAACGGGACGATCGTGCGCAGGTCCACCACCTCCAGGTCCCGGCCGTCCTGGGCCGCGGCCTCGGCGGCCTGGAGCGCCACCGGGACGCTCGGCCCGTAGGCGACGAGCGTCGCGTCGCGGCCTTCGCGCCGGACCACCGCCCGGCCGAACGCCGCGGCCCGCCGGTCGCCGAGCGCGGTCTCGCCCTTGGACCAGTACAGGCGCTTGGGCTCCATGAAGACCACCGGGTCGGGGTCGGCGATGGCGTCGCGCAGCAGCCAGTACGCGTCGTCCGGGGTCGCGGGGGTCACGACCTTCAGCCCGGGGGTGTGCGCGTAGTAGGCCTCGCTGGAGTCGCAGTGGTGCTCGACGCCGCCGATGCCGCCCGCGTACGGAATCCGGATCACCATCGGCAGCGTCAGCCGCCCGCGGGTGCGGTTGCGCAGCTTGGCCACGTGCGAGGCGATCTGCTCGAAGGCCGGGTAGGCGAAGGCGTCGAACTGCATCTCGATCACCGGCCGGAAGCCGCCCATGGCCAGGCCCACGGCCAGGCCCACGATGCCCGCCTCGGCCAGCGGGGTGTCGAAGCACCGCTCCTCGCCGAACTCCTTGGTCAGCCCGTCGGTGACGCGGAAGACGCCGCCCAGCGGGCCGACGTCCTCGCCGAAGACGAGCACGCGCTCGTCCTCGCGCAGCCCGTCGCCCAGCGCGGCGTTCAGCGCCTGCGCCATGGTCATCGATGACGTCACCGTGGGTATCGTCGAGGGCGTCGTCGTGGGCATGTCAGTCCTCCGTGGCGGTCAGCTCGGACGCCAGCAGTGCCCGCTGCTCGCGCAACTGGGGCGTGGGCTCGGCGAAGACGTGGTCGAACAGCTCGAACGGGTCCGCCTCGGGGTCGGCGTTCATCTCCTCGCGGACGCGGGCGGCGAACTCCTCGGCCGCCTTCCGCGCCGAGGCGATCTCCTCCGCGTCGAGCAGGCCGCGCCCGCTCAGGTAGGTCTCCAGGCGGGCCAGGGGGTCGGCCGCCTCCCAGCGCTCGACCTCGCCGCTGTCCCGGTAGCGGGTGGCGTCGTCGGCGTTGGTGTGGGCGTCCATGCGGTAGGTGTGCGCCTCCACCAGGGAGGGGCCGCCGCCCGTACGCGCGTGCTCCACCGCCGAGGTCAGGACGGACAGCACCGCGACGAGGTCGTTGCCGTCCACCTGCTCGGAGCGCATGCCGTAGCCGATCCCCTTGTACGCCAGCGCGGGCGCCGCGCTCTGCTTGGCCAGCGGCACCGAGATCGCGTACTTGTTGTTCTGCACGAAGAACACGACGGGGGCGTGCAGCACGGCGGCGTAGTTGAGCGCCTCGTGGAAGTCGCCCTCGCTGGTGCCGCCGTCGCCGATGAAGGCCATGACGACGCCGTCCTCGCCCTTGCGGCGCAGGGCGTCGGCCATGCCCACCGCGTGGATGGTCTGGGTGGCCAGCGGCGTGCACTGGGGGGCGACGCGGGTGGCGGCGGGGTCGTACCCGCAGTGCCAGCCGCCGCGCAGGAGGGTGAGCACCTCGACGGGGTCGAGGCCGCGCGCGACCAGGGCCACGGAGTCCCGGTAGGTGGGGAACAGCCAGTCGTTCTCGCGCAGCGCGAGCACACCGGCGATCTGGCAGGCCTCCTGACCGCGGCTGGAGGGGTAGACGGCGAGCCGCCCCTGCTTGGTCAGCGCGGTCGCCTGCCGGTCGAAGCGGCGGCCCAGGACCATCCGCCGGTACGCCTCCACCAGCCGCTCGTCGTCCGGCGCCGGGTAGCCGGCGGGCGGCTGGACGGCGGTGCCGTCCTCGGCGACGAAGCGCACCGGCTCGGGTGAGGGCAGCAGGCCGTCGACCGTTTCGCGGGTCGTCCTCACGGACATGGCGACGCTCCCTTTCTCTGGACGTTTGACAGGCAAAGCGTCCGCCTTCGGGACCATCTGTTCAAGACATCAGGCATGATGGGCGACAAATGGGTTGTATCAGGGCTTGAGGAGGGCCAATTGTCGGCCAATGACGGCGTTGAGGGCGGCTGGCCGGGACGTTCTGCCAGCCAGTTGGACCAGGTAGATCGCGCGATCATCGCCGAGTTGCTGCGCGACGGCCGGATGTCGGTGCGCGCGCTGGCCGAGCGCGTGCACATCTCCCGCGCCAACGCCTACGCCCGGATCACGCGGCTGATGGACGACGGCGTGATCACCGGCTTCACCGCCGAGCTGGCCCCGCACAAGGCCGGCCTGGGCACCAGCGCGTACGTCTCGGTCACCATCGAGCAGAACTCCTGGCGCGCGGTGTCGGCCCGGCTGCGGGAGACCCCCTACGTCGAGCACTTCGCCATGGTCGGCGGCGACTACGACGTGCTGGTCCTGGTCAGGACGCCGGACAACGCGGCGCTCAGGCACGTGGTGCTGGAACGCATCCAGGACATTCCCGGCGTCCGCGCCACCCGTACGTGGCTGGTGTTCGAGGAGGCCCGGGGCCGGGGCGCGGAATGGGGGGCGTGGGAGGGCTGAGCGGCGTCAGCGTGCCCGGAACTCCTTGTAGTCGGCGAGGAGCGCCTCCAGGCGGCGGACCAGGAAGACGTAGTATTCGTGCATCTCGCGCAGGCGGGCGCGCTGGCGCTCGGGGAGGCCGGCCGAGCGCGCCTGGGCGCTCTCGGCCAGGGTCAGCAGCTCGGTGGTCTGGTCGAGCTGGTGCTGCAGGCAGCCGATCCAGGCGTCGTCGCGCCATTCGTAGACGTACTGGCGTGAGCCCGGCTCCTTGAAGCGCCGTACGGTGCCGTTGACCACGAGCAGGCGGGTGGTCTCCGACATCGAGCCCTTGCTGGCGTCGAGGGCCTCCTGCAGCTCTGGCATCGTCATGGGCGTCTCGCTCAGCATGAGGACGGCCGCGGTGCGCCCGGCCATCGGCGGCCAGCCCATCGCGCGGCCGATGTGCAGGCCGAAGTCGTCGATCAAGGGGTTGGCGTCGCCGACCGGACTGAACACCACCGGACTCCCATGGGTCAGAAAAAATTGAACGTTCACTATTGACTGAACTTTCCGCCAAGGGCAGTCTACCGGCTAACAGCGGCCGCGGGAATTCCCGGAGCCGCTCCCTGAGCCGAACGCAGGAGGACGCCGTGACAGGCACGGGCTGGGACATCATCGTCGTGGGAGCGGGGTCCGCGGGCGCGGCGCTCGCCGCCCGCTCCGCCGAACGGGGCCGGCGCGTCCTGCTGCTGGAGGCCGGGCCCGACTACCGCTCCGCGGCGATGCACGAGGCGTGGCGCTCGCCGAACCCCGTCCGCGCGCTGCTGGACCCCACGGCCGTCGAGGGCCTGCTGTGGCCGGGCGTCGACGCCTCCCGCACCGACAAGCAGGCCCAGGCCCCCTACTGGCGGGGCCGGGGCGTGGGCGGCAGCTCGTCGATCAACGGGCAGATCGCGATCCGGCCGCCGGTGGAGGACTTCGACGACTGGGCCGCGGCGGGCTGTGCCGGCTGGTCGGCCGCGGACGTGCTGCCCTACTTCGCCAAGCTGGAGGACGACGAGGAGTTCGGGGACGAGCCGTACCACGGGCGGGGCGGGCCGACTCCGATCTTCCGGACGCCCCGGGAGCGGTGGGGGGCCGTGGACTCGGCGCTGGCCGACGCCGCGCTGGCCGCCGGGCACCCCTGGGCACCGGACGTGAACGCGCCCGGGGCGGCCGGGGTGTCGCCGTACCCGATCAACTCGCGCGGCGGGCGCCGGGTCACGGTCAACGACGGCTACCTCGAGCCGGCCCGGTCGCTGCCCGGCCTCACCGTACGCGGTGACGCCCTGGTGGATCAGGTCGTGTTCGCCGGTGACCGCGCCGTCGGCGTACGGGTGATCCAGGACGGGACGGCGGTCACCGAGTACGCCGACGAGATCGTGCTCAGCGCGGGAGTGATCCACTCCCCCGCGATCCTGCTGCGCTCGGGGATCGGCCCGGCCGGCGACCTGCGCCGCCTGGGCATCACGGTGCGCCGTGACCTGCCGGTCGGCCTCGGCATGCAGGACCACGCGCTGATCGTCGTCACGCTGCCGCTGACCGAGGAGGCCGCCGTCGCCACGGCCGACGACCGCCACACCAACGTCTGCGTCCGCCACACCAGCGGCCCGGACGGCCTGCCCCACGACATGATGTTCGTCTCGCTGAACCAGAACGTGCTGGCCATGGAGAGCGCCGACACCCGGTTCCCCATGGGCGGCTTCGGCGTGTGGCTGAACCAGAGCTTCTCGCGCGGCGTGCTCACGCTGACCTCCACCGACCCGCAGGCCCAGCCCGAGGTCCGGGAGCGGATGCTGTCCGACGCCCGCGACCTGCGACGGCTGCGCGAGGGGGTGCGCACCCTGGCCGGGCTGGCGCTCAGCCCTGAGGCCGCCTCCATCGTCGCGGGCTCCGTCGAGGCGGGCAACGGCCGCCTGTTCGCGGTCCTGGACGACGACGCCGAACTCGACGACCACCTCCTCGCCACCGCCATGGACGCCCAGCACGGCACCAGCACGTGCCGGATGGGAGCGCCCGGCGACGCGGCCACGGTGGTCGACCCGGCGTGCCGCGTCCTCGGGGTCGAGGGCCTGCGCGTGGTCGACGCCTCGATCTTCCCGTCCGTCCCGAGGGCCAACACCAACCTGACAGCGATCATGGCCGGCGAGCTCATGGCCGACCGTCTCCAAGGAGCGTCATCCCTGTGAAGACCCTGCGGAACCTCATCGGCGGCGACTGGACGAACGCCCGGGGCGAGGCGTTCCACGAGGTGGTCGACCCCGCGACCGAGGAGGTCGTGGCCCGCTGCCCCAGCGGCTCGGCGCAGGACGTGCGCCTGGCCGTGGACGCCGCCGTACGCGCCCAGCCGGCCTGGGCCGACCTCCCCGTCGCCGAACGCGTGGAGTTCCTGTCCCGATGGGCGGACACCGTCGCCGCCCACGCCGGCGAGCTGGCCGAGCTCGAATGCCGCGAGATGGGCAAGCCCGTCGCACTCGGCACCGCCTTCATCGCCGGCGCCGCGCAGAGCCTCAAGATCGCGGCGGCCGAGGCTCTCGGCTACGCGTTCGAGGAGACCGTCGCGGGCCCCGGCGACGGCAGCACCACGATCGTCCGCGGCCCGGTGGGCCCCGCCGCGGTCATCGTGCCCTGGAACTTCCCGATTCCCATGACGCTCGGAGCACTCGGCCCGCTGCTGGCCGCCGGGAACACCGTCGTCCTCAAGCCGTCCGAGCGCTCGCCCCTGTCGGCGGTGCGGCTGATGGAGCTGATGGACCTGCCCGACGGCGTGGTCAACCTGGTCCTGGGCGACGCCCGGGCCGGCGCGCCGCTGGCCGCCGACGAGCGGATCGGGCTGGTGCACTTCACCGGCTCCGTCGAGGCCGGCCGCCGGGTCGGCGCGGAGACCGGGGGCCGGCTGCGCCGCTCGATCCTCGAACTCGGCGGCAAGGACCCCGTGATCGTCGACGCGGGGGTGGACCCGGTCGCGACCGCGGCGGCGGTGGCGTTCGGCGCCTTCGCCAACTCGGGCCAGATCTGCACGTCGATGGAGCGCGTCTACGTGCACCAGGACGTCGCCGAGGCGTTCGTCGACGCCCTGGCCGAGGCCGCCGGCGGCTACACGCTCGGCGACGGGCACGACGCGGGCACGGTGCTGGGGCCGCTGGTGGACCGGCGGCAGCGGGACATCGTCGTCCGGCATGTCACCGACGCGGTCGAGCGCGGCGCGACCGTGCGCGCGGGCGGCGTCGTACCGGAGGGCAGGGGCTTCTTCTACCCCGCCACCGTGCTCACCGGCGTGGACGACTCCATGCTCGTCATGACCGAGGAGACGTTCGGCCCGCTCGCGCCGGTCGTCGTCGTCTCCTCGTTCGAGGAGGGGCTGGAGCGGGCGAGCGGAACCCGCTTCGGTCTCGCCGCCACCGTCTACACGCACGACCCGGCCCACATCGCCGCGGCCCGCCGCATCCCCGCCGGTGTCGTGTGGGTGAACCAGTGGCAGGGCGGTGGCCCCGAGCGGCTGTACGAGCCGGCCGGCGACAGCGGCATGGGCGCGACCGGCGCCCGCGCCTCCTACGACGCGGCCACCCGCCCCACCTCGATCCACGTCGCCTGACCTCGCTTGCCGGCCGGGAGCGTTGAGCCGGTGGAACTGTAGGACCGCGCCCCGACCCGGGGCGGCGGTCCTCAGTTTCCTTCGAAGGCCGGCTTGCGTTTGGCGAGGAACGCCTCGACCGCTCCGGCGTGGTCGCCGGTCCGGCCCAGGCGGGCCTGGGCCCGGGCCTCGGCGGCGAGCACCGTGCCGAGGTCCTGGTCCCAGGACTGCGCGATCAGCCGCTTGGACTCGGCGTAGGCGGCCGTCGGCCCGGCGGCGAGCCGGGCCGCCAGCTCCCGCCCCGCCGTGCCGACCTCCGCCCGTGGGACCACCCGGCCCGAGATCCCCCAGGCGACCGCCTGCTGGGCGCCGAAGGGCTCGCCGAGCAGCACCAGCTCCTTGGCCCTGGCCTCGCCGACCGCCCGCGCGAGCGTCGAGGACAGCCCCGAGTCGCACGTCAGCCCGATCGCCGTGAACGCCGTCGCGAGGACGGCCTCCTCGGCGAGGATCCGCAGGTCGCAGGCCAGCGCGAGGGCCAGCCCGGCCCCGGCGCAGGTGCCGTTGACGGCGGCCACGACCGGCTTGCCCATCGTGGCCAGCAGCCGGATGATCGGCGCGTAGTCCTCCTCGACGGTGTCGAACGCGTGCCCGGCGTCGGCGCGCAGGGCCGCGGCGTGCTCGGCGAGGTCCTGACCGGCGCAGAAGGCGCTGCCCGCGCCGGTCAGCAGCACCGCCCGGACGGCGTCGTCGGAGGCGGCCTCCTCCAGCCGGCGGCGCAGCGCTCTCTTGAGCCCGGCGTCCAGCGCGTTGCGCCGGTCCGGGCGGTTGAGCGTCAGGACGGCCACGGCGCCGTCCCGTTCGAGGACGACCGGCGCGTCCTCCATGACCCCGCCGGTCACCGGGCCTCCTGCGCCGGCCAGGTCTTGGCCACGAGGGTCAGCACGTCGTAGGTGGCGACCGCCTGGCCGTCCTGGTTGGCCACGACGGCGTCCCAGCGGACCTCGCCGTAGTCGGCGCCGCGACGCGGGGTGATCTGCTTGACGGTCAGCGTCACGTCGATGGCGTCGCCGGCCTTGACGGGGGTGAGGAAGCGCAGCCCGTCCACGCCGAAGTTCGCAAGGACGGGGCCGGGCGCGGGGTCGACGAAGAGCCCGGCGGCCAGGGACACGACGAGGTACCCGTGGGCGACGATGCCGCCGAACAGCGGGTTGCGGGCGGCGGCCTCGGGGTCGGTGTGGGCGTAGAACGTGTCGCCGGTGAACTCGGCGAAGTGGTCGATGTCCGCGAGCGACACCGTGCGCGGCGCGGAGGCGATCGTGTCGCCCACGCGCAGCTCCGCCAGGGACTTCCGGAAGGGGTGCACGCCGGACTCGGCGCGCGCGGCCCCCGTCGTCCACCGGCCGGTGATCGCGGTGAGCTGGTCGGGCGAGCCCTGGACGGCGGTGCGCTGCATGTGGTGCAGGACGCCCCGGACGCCGCCGAGCTCCTCGCCGCCGCCTGCGCGCCCGGGGCCGCCGTGCACGAGGACGGGCAGCGGCGAGCCGTGGCCGGTGGACTCCTTGGCGTCGTCGCGGTCGAGGACGAGGACCCGGCCGTGCCACGGCGCCAGCCCGAGCACCACGGACCGCGCGACCTGCGGGTCGCGGGTGACGAGGGAGGCCACGAGGCTGCCCCTGCCCCGCGCGGCCAGGGCCAGCGCCGCCTCGATGCCGTCGTAGGCCAGCACGCTGGCCACCGGGCCGAACGGCTCCACGTCGTGCGGCTCGGTGGCGCCGGGGCGCGCCCGCAGCACGAGCGGGGTCATGAAGGCGCCGCGCTGGGGGTCGCCGTCGAGCAGGGACCCGCCGGCGGGGTCGCCGAAGACCACCTCGCCGCTCGCCCGCAGCGCCTCGACGGCCTTGCGTACCTCGTCGCGCTGGCCGAGGCTGGCCAGCGGGCCCATCCGCACCTCCGGGTTGCGCGGATCGCCGACGCCGACCCGTGCCAGGCGGTCGGCGAGCGCCGCCTCCACCGGCCCGGCCAGCGCCTCGGGGACGAGCACCCGGCGGATGGCCGTGCACTTCTGCCCCGCCTTGACCGTCATCTCGGTGACGACGCCCTTGACGAACAGGTCGAACTCCGGATCGTCCGGCCGCACGTCGGGCCCGAGGATCGAGCAGTTGAGGGAGTCCGCCTCGACGCCGAGGACGACGCCGCCATCGAGCACGTTCGGGTGGCGGCGCAGGATGCCGGCGGTGTGCGCCGAGCCGGTGAAGGCGACGGAGTCGTGGATCGTCAGCTCGTCGAGCAGCCCGCCCGCGCTTCCGGCCAGGAGCTGGAGCGTCCCCTCGGGCAGGATCCCCGACTCGACGATCAGCCGGACGGTGAGCTCGGTCAGATAGGCGGTCTGGCTGGCGGGCTTGACGATCGACGGCAGCCCGGCGAGGAAGGCGGGGCCCAGCTTCTCGAGCATGCCCCAGACGGGGAAGTTGAAGGCGTTGATCTGCGCCGCGACGCCCGGCCGAGAGGTGTAGACGTGCTGGCCGACGAAGGTGCCGCCCTTGCCGAGGCGCTCGAGGCCGCCGTCGAGGACGATCGTGTCGTTCGGCAGCTCGCGCACGCCCTTGCTCGCGTAGCTGAACAGGGTGCCGATGCCGCCGTCGACGTCGACCATCGTGTCGCGCGAGGTGGCGCCGGTCCGCACGGACAGCGCGTAGAGCTCGTCCTTCCGCTCCATCAGGTGCTTGGCCAGCTCTTTGAGCAGGGCCGCCCGCTCGTGGAAGGTCAGGGCGCGCAGCGCCGGCCCGCCGGTGTCGCGTGCGTGCCGGACCATCGCGGCGACGTCCAGGCCCCGGCTCGAGATCCGGGCGACCTCCTCACCGGTGGCGGCGTCGAGCAGGGGCTCCCCGTCGTCCGCCGCCCGGAACCATCGTCCGGCGGCGTAGCTCTCCAGCAGCGCGCTCACGCTGTCTCCTCTCTGCGGGGGTGGGCGGAGGCCGGGACGCGTTGTTCGTCGCTGCGACCTGTTGCGCAGAAGCCCCCACCCGTGCAACGGTATTACTGACCGAGCGATAAGTAAATAAGACTCGACGTCTCGGAGGGAAAGATGACGACTACTCCGACAGAGCCGGAGTCGGGGCCGGAGCCGGAGGAGCGGTTGCAGGCCGCGTTCGACGCGACCATCGCGCGTCACGACCGGATCGAGCCGCGGGACTGGATGCCGGACGCCTATCGCAGGACGCTCGTACGCCAGATCGCCCAGCACGCCCACTCCGAGATCATCGGCATGCAGCCCGAAGGCGCCTGGATCGGGCGGGCCCCGTCGCTGCGCCGCAAGGCGATCCTGCTGGCCAAGGTGCAGGACGAGGCCGGGCACGGCCTCTACCTCTACTCGGCGTGCGAGACCCTCGGCGTCTCCCGCGCCGAGCTGACCGAACTGCTGCTCACCGGCCGCCAGAAATACTCCTCGATCTTCAACTATCCGACACCGTCCTACGCCGACGTGGGCACAATCGGCTGGCTGGTCGACGGGGCCGCGATCTGCAACCAGGTGCCGCTCTGCCGCACCTCCTACGGGCCCTACGGCCGCGCCATGATCCGCATCTGCAAGGAGGAGTCCTTCCACCAGCGGCAGGGGTACGAGCTGCTCATGACGATGATGCGCGGCACCGACGACCAGCGCGCCATGGTCCAGGAGTCGGTCGACCGGTTCTGGTGGCCGTCGCTCATGATGTTCGGCCCGCCGGACACCGAGTCCCCCAACAGCGCGCGGTCGATGGCCTGGGGCGTCAAGCGCAACTCCAACGACGAGCTGCGCCAGAAGTTCGTGGACATGACGGTCCCGCAGGCCGAGGCGCTGGGGGTGACGCTGCCCGACCCCGAACTCCGCTGGAACGAGGAGCGCGGCCACCACGACTTCGGGCAGCCCGACTGGGACGAGCTGGCCGCGGTCATCCGGGGCGACGGGCCCTGCAACGCCCAGCGCCTGAGCCACCGCCGGGCCGCCCACGAGGACGGCGCCTGGGTGCGCGAGGCGGCGACGGCGTTCGCGAGCCGGTCCGCGGCGGCCGCCCGATGAGCGCCGACCGGCGGGAATGGCCGCTCTACGAGGTGTTCGTCCGCGCCAAGCGCGGGCTCAACCACGTCCACGTCGGGTCGCTGCACGCCCCCGACGACACGATGGCCCTGCGGCACGCCCGCGACGTCTACACCCGGCGCAACGAGGGCGTGAGCATCTGGGTCGTACGGGCCGACGCGATCACGGCCTCCAGCCCGGACGAGAAGGACCCGCTGTTCGCGCCGAACGGCGACAAGGTCTACCGGCACCCGACGTTCTACGAGATCCCCGGGAACGTCCCGCACATGTGACCCCGCTCCCCCGGCCCCCGCTCCCAGAGAAAGGCGAACCACCGTGAGCGACGACCATGGCAGCATCTTCGACGGCCTGATCGGCGGGGACTCCTCGCAGTGGGCGTTCGGCACCGACTTCGAGGACCCGCTGGCCGGCGTCGACACGACGGTGCCCGAGGGCGTCGCCCACGCCGAGCTGGCCGCGTACTGTCTCATGCTCGGCGACGACGCGCTGATCATGTCGCAGCGCCTGTCGGAGTGGTGCAGCCGCGCCCCCGACCTCGAGGAGGACATCGCGCTGGCGAACATCGCCCTCGACCTCCTCGGGCAGGCGCGCCTGCTGCTGGCGCGGGCGGCCGCCGCCGACCCCGGCGTCCTGCCCGCCCTCCCGGAGGGCTCGCCGGTGCCGGCCGAGGACGCGCTGGCGTTCTTCCGCGACGCGGGCGAGTTCCGCAACGTGCGCCTGGCCGAGGTCCCGAACGGCGACTTCGCGCACGTCGTCGTCCGGCTGCTGCTGTTCTCGGTGGCCCGGCTCGAACTGCTGGAACGGCTTCGCGCGAGCACGGACACGGTGCTGGCCGCGGTGGCGGCCAAGGGGGTCAAGGAGCTCACCTACCACCGGGACTGGGCGGCCCGCTGGTTCCTCACGCTGGCGCGGGGCACCGAGGAGTCGCGCCGCAGGCTCGACACGGCGCTCGGCGCGCTGTGGCCACTCCTGCCCGAGCTGGTCGCCACGCATCCGGTCGAGCTCTCGCTCGCGCGCACCGGCGTCGCCGTCGCCCCCGCCGCCATCGGCGCGGCGGTGGACGACGTCCTCGACCAGGTGCTCGCCGTGAGCGGCGTCCCCCGCCCGGAGCCCGGCGCTCCGGACGGTCCGGCGGGCCGGCACGGCCTGCACACCGGGCACCTCGAACCCCTGCTCGCCGACATGCAGGTGGTCGCCCGCGCCCACCCGGGCGGGCGCTGGTGAGCGCCCGCGAGCGCGCCGCCGAGGCCGCCGGGGAGGTACGCGATCCCGAGATGCCCATGCTCACCCTCGCCGACCTCGGCGTGCTGCGCGGCGTCGAGATGGAGCGGGGCATGGACGGCGGCGAGACCGTCGTCGCCTGGATCACCCCGACCTACACCGGCTGCCCCGCCATGGCGACCATGCGCGACGACCTCGTCCACCGGCTGAACGACGCCGGCTTCCCCCGCGTCGAGGTGCGCGTCGTGCTCGACCCGCCCTGGTCGAGTGACTGGATCTCCGAACGCGGCCGGGCCGCCCTGCGCGCGGCCGGGCTGTCGGCGCCGGGCCCGGCCCGCCGGGCGTCCGGGCCGGTGGCGCTCACGCTCGGCCCGCCGCGGCGCGCCCCCGACTGCCCGCGCTGCGGTTCGGCGGCCACCCGGCTGACCTCCGAGTTCGGTGCCACCGCCTGCAAGGCCCTCTACACCTGCACCGGCTGCCTCGAACCGTTCGAGCACGTCAAGGAGATATGAGATGACCACGCTCGCGCCCGGGCCGGCCCAGGCCCGGACGGCCGCCTTCCACCCGCTGACCGTGGCCGCGGTCGACCGCCTGTGCGAGGACGCCGCCGCGATCACGTTCGACGTGCCCGGCGAGCTGCGCGACGCGTACGCCTTCCGCGCCGGGCAGTCGCTCACCCTGCGCCGCTTCGTGGACGGCCGGGAGCACCGCCGGTCCTACTCGATCTGCGCCCCGGCCGGCGCGGCGCCGCGCATCGGGGTCCGCGAGATCCCCGACGGCCTCTTCTCCTCCTGGCTCGTCCGCGAGGTGACCCCGGGCACACGGATCGAGGTGCAGACCCCCGGCGGCTCCTGGCGGGCCGACCCGGAGGGCGGGGAACGGCACCTGTGCGTGGCCGCCGGGTCGGGCATCACCCCGATGCTGTCGGTCGCCTCCACGGTGCTGGCCCACCCGGGCGCCCAGGTGTCGCTCCTGTACGGCAACCGGACGAGCCGTACCGTGATGTTCGCCGAGGAGCTCGGCGACCTGAAGAACCGCCACGGCGCCCGGCTCCAGCTCGTCCACGTGCTGTCGCGCGAGCCGCGCGACGTCGAGCTGTTCTCCGGCCGGCTCGACCGCGACCGGCTGCGGCGCCTGCTCACCGACCTGGTGCCGATCGAGACGTTCGACCACGTCTGGCTCTGCGGGCCGCTGCGCATGATCGAGGACGCGCGCGAGGTGCTGTCCGATCTCGGCGTCCCCGCGCGGAGGGTCCACGTCGAGCTCTTCTACGTCGACGCTCCCCCGCCGCGGCCACGGCGGCCCGAGGAAGGCCGGCCGGCCGGCGCGACCAGCACGCTGACCACGGTGCTCGACGGCCTGCGGACGACCTCGACCGTCTCGCGGGAGACGACGATCCTCGACGGCGCCCAGGCCACGCGGTCCGACCTGCCGTTCGCCTGCAAGGGTGGCGTCTGCGGGACGTGCCGCGCCGTCGTACGCGAGGGTGAGGTGGACATGCGCCGCAACTACGCCCTCGAGCCGTCCGAGGTGGCCGCCGGGTTCGTCCTGACCTGCCAGACCTTCCCGGACGGCGACAACGTGACCGTCGACTTCGACGCTTGAACCCTTTCCCACGCAGAGGAGCCCTTCGTGACCGAAGCCTTCGTCGTCTCCGGCGTACGGACGCCGATAGGCCGCTACGGCGGCGCGCTCGCCCACGTCCGCCCCGACGACCTCGCCGCCCTCGTCGTGGGCGAGGCCGTCGCCAGGGCCGGGATCGACCCCGCCCTCGTCGACGAGGTGGTGCTCGGCGCGGCCAACCAGGCCGGCGAGGACAACCGCAACGTCGCCCGGATGGCCGCGCTGCTGGCGGGCCTGCCCGCCACGGTGCCCGGGTTCACGGTCAACCGGCTCTGCGCCTCCGGCCTCACCGCGGTCGCGACGGCGCGCGCCCTCGTCGCGGCGGGCGACGCCGACGTCATCGTCGCGGGCGGGGTCGAGTCGATGACCCGGGCGCCGTGGGTCACCGAGAAGCCGGCCAAGGCGTTCGCCAAGCCGGGCGCATCCTTCGACACCTCGATCGGCTGGCGGTTCACCAATCCCCGCTTCGACGCCGAGACGACGGCCTCCATGCCGCAGACCGCCGAGACGGTCGCCCGGCGCTGGGGCCTGACCCGCGAGGAGCTCGACGCGTACGCGCTGCGCTCCCACGAGCGGGCCGTCGAGGCGACCAAGGACGGCCGGTTCACCGGCGAGATCGTTCCCGTGCCGGTCGGCGGGGGCGTCGTCGACGTGGACGAGGGGCCGAGGCCGGACACGAGCCTGGAGCGGCTGGCCCGGCTGCGGCCGGTCAACGGTCCCGGCGGCGTCGTCACCGCCGGGAACTCCAGCTCCCTCAACGACGGCGCCGCGGCCGTCGTCGTGGTGAGCGAGCGCTTCCTCCAACGCCACGGCCTGACCCCGCGGGCCCGGCTCGTGGCGGCGGCGAACGCCGGGGTGCCGCCGGAGATCATGGGGATCGGCCCGGTCCCGGCGACCCGCAGGGCGCTCGAGCGTACCGGGTGGGCCATCGACGACCTCGACGCCGTCGAGCTCAACGAGGCGTTCGCCGCGCAGTCGCTCGCCTGCGTCCGCGATCTCGGGCTCGACCTCGGCCGCGTCAACGCCGACGGCGGCGCCATCGCCCTCGGGCACCCTCTGGGCGCGTCCGGGACGCGGATCCTCGTCACCCTGCTCGGCCGGCTCGAACGCTCCGGAGGCCGGCGGGGCCTGGCGACCATGTGCGTCGGCGTCGGCCAGGGCAGCGCACTCCTGGTGGAGCGCCCATGACGCTCATCGTCGAGGAGGGCGCCGACCGGGTCGTGTGGCGCCTCAACAGGCCCGAGGTCCGCAACGCGATCGACCACGAGCTGGTCGCCGCGCTGCACGAGGCGTGCGCCGCCGTCGAGCGGGAGCCGCGCGTCGTCCTGCTCACCGGCGAGGGCCGCACGTTCGCGGCCGGGGCGGACATCGCCCAGCTCCGCGAGCGGAACCGCGACGACGCGCTGCGGGGCATCAACTCCAAGATCTTCGACCGCGTCCACCGCCTGCCGATGCCGGCCATCGCCCTGGTCGACGGGTACGCCCTGGGCGGCGGAGCCGAGCTCGCCTACGCCTGCGACTTCCGGATCGGCACGCCGCGCACGCGGATCGGCAACCCGGAGACCGACCTCGGCATCATCGCGGCGGCGGGCGCGGCCTGGCGCCTGGCCGACCTCGTCGGCGAGCCCCTGGCCAAGGAGATCCTGCTGGCCGGCCGCGTGCTGACGGCGGAGGAGGCGCGGGCGGTGCACCTGCTCAACGAGGTCGTGGAGCCCGACGACCTGCTCGCGGCCGGCCATCGGCTCGCCGACCGCATCACCGCGCGGGCGCCGCTGGCGACCCGGCTGACCAAGGCCGTCTTCCACGCGCCGCGGGCCGCGCACCCGTTCATCGACGACGTGGCGCAGGCGGTGCTGTTCGAGACCGAGGAGAAGCACGCCCGGATGACGGCGTTCCTGGACCGGCGGAAGGAGCCGAGGTCATGACCCTGCCACAGCGAGTGGGCGTGTTCGGCGGCGGGCGGATGGGGTCGGGGATCGCGCACGCGTTCCTCGCCTCCGGCAGCCACGTGATCATCGTGGAGAACGGCCCCGACCTGGCCGACCAGGCCAGGGCCCGGGTGAGCGACAGCCTGGCCAAGGCCGACGCGAAGGGCCGGCTCGGCGTCCCGCTCCAGGACGCTCTGGCGAGGCTGAGCACGACGGCCGACGCGGGTGAGCTGGCCGGGTGCGAGCTGGTCGTGGAGGCGGTCCCGGAGGACGCCAAGCTCAAGGCCGAGGTGCTCGCCCTGGTCGAGCGGCGGGCGCCGGGCGCGGTCATCGCCACGAACACCAGCAGCCTGTCGATCGGCGGGCTCGCCGACGGGCTGGCCGCACCGGGCCGCTTCCTCGGGCTGCACTTCTTCAACCCCGTGCCGGTCAGCGACCTCATCGAGATCGTCACCGGGCCGCGTACGGATCCCGCGCTCGTGACGCGGGCCCAGGAGTGGGCCACGGCGCTCGGCAAGTCCCCGATCACCGTGTCGGACTCGCCGGGGTTCGCCAGCAGCCGGCTCGGGGTCGGCCTGGCGCTGGAGGCGATGCGGATGCTCGAGGAGGGGGTCGCGAGCGCCGCCGACATCGACACGGCGATGACCCTCGGCTACCGCCATCCGATGGGGCCGCTGCGAACCACCGACGTGGTGGGGCTGGACGTGCGGCTCGCGATCGCCGAGCATCTGTGCCGTGAGCTCGGGCCCCGTTTCGAGCCGCCGCGGATCCTGCGCGACCTCGTCGCCGCCGGGCACCTCGGGCGCAAGACGGGCCAGGGCTTCTACACCTGGTAGGCGCGGGACCTGGGCTCTGGGGCCGGGCGGCTGGCGCCCTGGACTGCGGGTCAGGGACGGCGGGTCAGGGACTGCGGGTCAGGGACTGCGGGCCGGGGCCGGTGGGTCAGGGCTCGTGACGGGCCAGGCCGTCGAAGGCGATGGCGGTGATGGCGCCCGCGACGGTCGCCGGGTCGTACACGCCGTCGGGGCGATACCACTCGACCAGCGAGTTGACCATGCCGAACAGCAGCCGGCTCACCAGCGTCGGCGGCACGTCGTCGCGCAGGGCGCCCTCCGCGACGGCGTCCGCGACGAGCGCGGCCAGGCGGTCGTCGAGCCAGCGGCGCCGTTCGAGGGCGGCCAGCTCGACCCCGCTGTTGCCGCGCACCCGCAGCAGGAGCGTGACGGACGGCTGGTGCGCCACGAGCACCTCGACGCTGCGCCGCACCACCTCGCGCAGGCGCTGGTAGGCGGTCTCCCCCGCCCCGTCGCGGGAGGCCGCGGCGACGGCGGCGGTCAGCTCGTCGAGGGCGTCGTCCAGGGCCTGGCTGAGCAGTTGCTCCTTGCCGGCGACGTGGTGATAGATGGCCGGCTTGGTCAGGCCGAGCTCCTTGGCCAGGTCTCCCATGCTCGTGGCGTCGTAGCCCTTGCGGTTGAACAACTCCACCGCGGTGCGCAGGATCGCGGCTTGGTCATATCCGGGACGGCCCCGCCCACGGCGCGGGGTCGGGCCGGCAGGCTCGGTCGTCGTCACGAAAGCAGCATCTCATGGCAGATCAGGCGCCCTTTCTCCCCCGGGACCGCCCGGAGGCCCGGCGCGGCTACGGCTTGACCTCGGTCAGGCGGCCGGTCCTGACGTCGTAGACGAAGCCGCGGACGGCGTCCTTGTGCGGGATGAACGGGTCCGCCCGGATGCGCCGGATGGACTGGATCACGTCCTCCTCCAGGTCGGTGAACGCCTCGGCGGCCCAGTCGGGCTTGATGCCGACGTCCTCGTACACGTCCCTTTTGAAGCCGTCGTCGGTGAAGGTCAGCATGCCGCAGTCGGTGTGGTGGATCAGGACGATCTCGCGTGTGCCCAGCAGCCGCTGGCTGATGGCCAGGCTGCGGCGCTCGCCCGCCGTGATGACGCCGCCGGCGTTGCGGATGACGTGGGCGTCGCCCTCCCGCAGGCCCAGGATGCCGTAGACGTTGAGCCGGGCGTCCATGCAGGCCACCACCGCCAGCCGCCGGGCGGGCGGCAAGGGCAGCTCGCCGTGGCCGAAGGTCTCGGCGTAGCGCTCGGCATTGGCGACGAGTTCGTCGGTGATGCTCATCAGACCTCCCTGTCCGGTCCTCTCACCTTTACCTGCAATCCCGGTATGGTCAACGGGGATTTAGGCGAGGCGCCCGGTCAGGTGGCGATGGTGAGCATGCCGTCCGTACGGGAGACGGTGAGCTCGAACGGCTCGGCGCCTCCGTCGGGAAAGGTGACCTGGACGCGGCCGTCCTCCAGGAAACGCCAGCGGCCCGTCACCGGACGGGGGCGGTCGTCCGGACCGGGACGCAGCTCGACGAAGGTCCCGTCCGCCCGGAACTCCAACCCCCGCCGGACGCGCCGCGCGGGCGGGAAGGGGTGGTCGTGCGGCCGGTACACCGCCGTGGTCCCGGTGTCCTCCTCGAAGGAGTGCAGCCAGGAACCGATGATGTCCGGCGGTGTCCGGTTCATCTGCCGATCATCCACCTGATCGGCCGCTGACCAGGCCCAGGGCCGAGCGGATGTCGCTCAGCAGCTCCGTGGTCAGCCGCTCGGTGTCGTGCAGCAGCCGCTCCACGTCGCCGTTCTGCGCGGGATGTCCTGCCTCGTGCCCCATCGCGGCGGGCGCGCTCACGCCCTGCCCGACCAGGAACGAGGCCCGGGCGCCCTCCAGGCAGGCGTTCATCCGCGTGCTCTGGCCTTTCGTGAACAGGTACATGGCCACATCGTCGGTGTAGTCCATGTAGTTCATGAACATGTCGCCGTGGGGCCCGTTGTCGCAGGTGACGCGCGGAGAGGTGGGCACTCCGGTGTTGCTGCCCGCCTGGTTCGGCGTGTCGGCGACCTTGTCGTCGCTGGTGCACGCGCCGTCGTCGTCGCCCCAGATGTGGTAGAGGTCGAGCCAGTGGCCGATCTCGTGCGTCGCGGTACGCCCGCCGTTGAACGGCGGCGCGGCCGTGCCCGTGGTCCCGAAGGCGGAGTGGAGGATGACCACACCGTCCGTCTGCGGCGGACCGCCGGGGAACTGGGCGTAGCCGAGCAGGCCGCCGCTCAGCTCGCAGACCCAGATGTTGAGGTACTGGTCGCTCGGCCAGGGGTCGGCGCCTCCGGTGGCGGCGGCCTTGACGGCGTCGTCCCAGGTGAAGGCGGTCTGGTCGGTCTCCACCCGGACGATCCCGTCGGTCGGCTCGCCGTTCGGGTCCCGGGTCGCGAGCCGGAACTCGACCTGCGCGTCCGCCACCAGGGGCCGCCACACCTGCGGCACCTTCACCACGTCGGGGTTGGCCGCGCGGAAGTCCTGGTTGAGGACGGTGATCTGGCTGTGGATCTGCTCGTCGCCGATGTTCTGTTCGGGCGTGTCCGGATGGTGGACCACGTGGACGACGACCGGCAGGGTGACCACGCCGGTCCGCACCGGCGCGCGCTGGCCGCGCTCGTACTGCAGGGCACGGTTCTCGATCGTGTTGCGCCGGGCGCGGTAGGTCATGCTCTCGTTGAGCAGTTTGCGGTGGACGAGCATGGTGCCGCACAGATCGCGGGTCGGCGGCTGCGGCATGGTGTAGTCGGACATGACGCTCCTTCCAGGGTCGGATCGGTGCCGGAACGCGGGCGCGTCACGGTAGCGGCGCCGGCTGACGCGGCTTGTCCGCGGGCGTCTCCTGCACCTTGTGCGCGAGATGCTGCTGCAACTCGACGTGACGGAACTGGTAGTACGGCCCCTCGGCGCGCAGCAGGCCGAGCCGGTGGGCGTCGTCCAGGAAGTCCATGGCCCGCAGGGGCAGGCTCCCCTTCCTGGCCAGGTGCGGGACCGTCAGATTGTAGGCCAGCCAGGCGTGGTGGCGGCCCAGCATGAGCCCGGCCAGCAGCCCCAGCAGCAGCCCGCTGATGATCGCCACCTTGATGCCGAACTTCGCCTCGTTGACGATGATCGCGACCATGAGCCCGACCACGAGCCCGCCGACGATCCGGATCGCCGTCAGCTTCCTGTCGGCCTGCCAGGTCGAGCGCGGCGAGCTCGCGGTCGCGTCGGTGGTGGGGCGCTCGACCCAGCGGATCAGGCCGAGCACGGCGACGAATCCGATACCGGACATCAGGCCGATCTCCCGCGCGCCCTTCAGGACAACCTGCATCCCCCCTGCCGGGAAGGCCATGAGCGCCCCGATGAGAGCCCCCATCACTCCCGCGGCGAGCCCCTCTCCGAGAACACCGAGCATGTCGGACGCCTTGCCGTGGAACCGGAAATCGGCGTGCCCCGGTGACTCGGTGAACCAGGGCCCCGTCATGATCACAAACGCCAAGGCCGACAGCAGGCCGATCACGACACCCGCGACGGGGAGATCCGCCACAAGAGCGAAGGCCAGCCAGACCATGACGCCGATGGCGATGCCGCACCCCACCCGGGCCAGATAGCTGGGCGTCCGGCGGGCCAGATGCCACCACGCCATGCCCTGGGGGCCCTCGTCTTGCGCCGCGAGGTTGCGGGACAGGAACATGAGCCAGTGGCTGACCTGCTCCGGCGTCCACGCGTGCTGCGGCCGGAAGGGCTGGGCCGGGCCGTCCGCGGGCGGGACCGCGCTCACCAGCGCGGGGATGAGCTGATCGCACAGATGGTCGTGCAGCTCGGCCGCGCTGCCCCGCCCCAGCTCCAGCAGCGGCGTCGGATCCACCCGCGGCGCGATGTAGGTGACGCGCACCAGCCAGAGCCCCAGAGACGTCGAAGCGACCTCGGCGAGGGCCGGGGCGGTGCCCGTGCGCAGCGCCTCCAGCACCTTGGACCAGGTGGGATGGGGCACCGGGGGCAGGCACTGCCGCAGGTATTCGGCCGCCGCGTCGGGGCCCATGGACTGCGGCTCGATGACCGCCGCAGCGGTCAGGACGTCGCCCATCTCCTCGACGGACTCGGCGAACTGCTTCGTGCGGCAGGTGAGGATGAGCTGGTCGCCCTCGCCCATCGAGCGGTTGAGCGCGGCGAGCAGGCCCGCGCGGGCGTGTTCGGGCAGTTCGTCCAGTCCGTCGATGACCGGCAGCACCTCCCCGCGAGCCACGAGCGTCTCCGGGATGTCGGGGCCGAGGTCCTCCGCGCGGAGCGCCGGATAGTCCATCGCCAGGTCCGCGACCAGCCAGTCCCGCAGTTGCGGATACGGCCGATCGGACCAGCGTGAGGCCGACAACAGCACCGGAACGGGCTCCTCCGGCTGCCGCGTCCGCAGCAGTTCGAGCAGCAACTGCACGGCCAGGGTCGTCTTCCCGGTGCCCGGACCGCCCAGGATGACCAGCCGGCGGCAGCGCAGCGCGCGAAAGTTGCGTGCGATGTCCGCCATGTGCACGCCCAGGCCGGGGAAGACCACGGCTCCCTCGGCGATGATCTCGGGATGGTCGGCCAGCTCACGGCGTTCGGTCGAACGCCAGGCCAGCGGCATGGGCGCCGGATCGCCCAGTGAGCGCCGGATCGTCTCGGCGTGCCATTGCTGGGTCACCAGCCCGGCGAGGATGTCCTTGGCGGTGACGACTTCTTCGGAGGTCAGCCCGCGAGTGGGCGCCCTGCGCTTGCGCGACCAGGCGATGAGATCCACCACGACTTTGCCCAGTGCCGCGGCACCGACCGCCGACGACACCACTTGGGCCACGCCTACTGGTTTCCCGGCCTCTCCCCCGTGGACCGCCCAATAGAGAAACCCGCCGGCCGCGGCCAGGACCAGGACGCCCAGCAAAAGCGTCGCCCAGGCGTTACGGTTCTGCTGCCAGTATTGTGCAGACATAACTCCATTGTGCGCATATTTCATAGCAGAATAGGCCCGAAAACCGCACGTTCAAGGTCGATACATCGGAAAGACCCGCGCCCTCATTGAGCGGACCGTCAATCGAACGGCATCGGCGGGGAAACTTCTCCGGCGGAAGGAATGCCTCGACCCGCACGCCGTACGGGGGAAAGCGGAGTAGCCCCTGCGGCCGGTGGCCAAGCAGGGGCGAGTTCTCTCCGAGGGTGGTCTGGACGAATTCGGCGAGGTCCCGGCACCACACCTCGGCCCGTCGGGCTCCGGTTCGCGCCGGGAACCCCGGTCTCCGGTACGGCCTACCGCTCACCATCGCCGGTCGTCGCCGACGACAGCTCCTCCAACTGGTCGAGCTCCACCTGGGTCAGATGTTGCGTACGCCGGTCCAGCGACTCGACCGAGACATAATCCACCGTGTTTCCCATGGCACTCTCCCTTCGCTCGATTCCGATTGTAGCCGTATAACGAGAGAAAGGCCGACATAGACTTACTTGCCCCTCTATTTACGCCCTCAAGGGATTAACTTCACTCTCTCTCGACGGCGTCAGCCATTGGCAATCAGGTTCAACCAGAACCCGGCCGCGCGTCAGATGGCGGCCGATCAGGTCGTTCCCCGCGTGACCGGGCGGCGAAGAGCAGGTCAGCAAGCGGTCAATTAGCCCGCCACCCTCTGGACGCGGACTCAGCGCGAGATGCACATTTATCGCAATATGCCCGTTTAGTGAATTCGGGAGAGCGGCGGACGGCTATGGATATATCCACAGAAGTCCAGGAAAACAGGGTGGACCACGCCAAGGCTGCTGCCGAGCGATACCGCGGGAGCGGCCCCGAACGTGACGAGGCCGGGCAACGGCGTGAGCGCGGGGAGACGTTCCCCGACACGCCGGAGATGCTCGCGGCCCGCACCGCCCGGCTCATCCAGCGCAACGGCATCCCCGTCGAGGCGGCGCTGGACGCCACCAGGGGCGAGAGCCTGGACCGGCCCAGGATGTACGAGCGCATCCTCGGGGTGGCCAAGGACCTCCAGGCATGGAGCTTCCTGCCCCGCGGCGTACGGGCCGCGCGCACCGTCGCCCGCATCTCGGTCAGCGAGAACGGCCGCGAGATCCCGATCGGCACCGGCTTCCTGGTCTCGCCGAGGCTGCTGCTGACCAATCACCACGTGTTCCCCTACGCCGAGGCGGCGGCGCAGGCGTTCGTCGAGTTCGACGCCCAGGTCACCGTCGACAACACCCCGGACGTCTCCCGGCGCTTCACGCTCGCCCCGGAGACTCTCTTCATCGCCGACTTCGCGCTCGACTTCGCCCTGGTCCTGCTGAACCCCGACGCCGACGGCCGGCCCCCGGGCGAGACCTTCGGCTGGAACCGGCTCATCGTGCAGACGGGCAAGCTCGTGATCGGCGAGCCGGTCAACATCATCGGCCATCCCAGCGGGCGGTTGAAAGAGATCTCCATCCGCGAGAACCGGCTGGAGGCGCGGCTCGACGACTTCCTCCAGTACCAGACCGACACCGAGCCCGGCAGTTCCGGCAGTCCGGTGTTCAACGACCAGTGGGAGGTGACGGCGCTGCACCACAGCGGCGTCCCCCGGACCGACGAGCAGGGACGGATCCTGCGGCGCGACGGGCAGATCTGGCGGGAGGGGGACGGCGACGACGCCATCGACTGGGTCTCCAACGAGGGCGTGCGCATCAGCGTCATCCTCAAGCACCTGGCCGCCCTGCCCCTCGACGACACCCGCCTGGCCTACCTGGCCGAGATGGGGCGCGAGGCCGGGCTCCAGCACGGTCCCGTCCTGGTCCCGCCCCCCGCGCCCCCGGTCGACGGGCGCGCGACCAACGGGCTCCCGACCGAGGCCGCCGCCGGGACCGCCGTCGGGACCGCCGTCGACGCCGCCGCCTCCGCCAGCGCCACCTGCGCCCTGACGTAGGGGACCTCATG
>NZ_JBFAIM010000070.1:0-78698 GCF_040654715.1 Nonomuraea sp. NPDC050643
GCGTCCACGTCGATCTTGCGGGTCAGGTCGCCCTTGGCCACGGCGGTGGTGACCTGGGCGATGCTGCGTACCTGGTTGGTCAGGTTGTCGGCCATCGAGTTGACGTTGTCGGTGAGGTTCTTCCAGGTGCCGGCCACGTTCGGGACGCGCGCCTGACCGCCGAGCTGACCCTCGGTGCCGACCTCCCGGGCCACCCGGGTGACCTCGTCGGCGAACGCGCCGAGCGTGTCGACCATGGTGTTGATCGTCTGGGCCAGGGCCGCGACCTCGCCCTTGGCCTCGACGGTGATCTTCTGTGACAGGTCGCCACGCGCGACCGCCGTCGCCACCTGGGCGATGCTGCGCACCTGGCTGGTCAGGTTGGACGCCATGACGTTGACGTTCTCCGTCAGGTCCTTCCACGTGCCCGACACGCCCCGGACGGTGGCCTGGCCGCCCAGGTTGCCCTCGGTGCCGACCTCGCGGGCCACCCGGGTGACCTCGTCGGCGAAGGACGAGAGCTGGTCGACCATCGTGTTCAGGGTGTTCTTCAGCTCCAGGATCTCGCCCCGGGCCGAGACCGTGATCCGCTGCGACAGGTCACCGCGGGCGACCGCCGTCGCCACCTGCGAGATGTTGCGGACCTGGTCGGTGAGGTTGCCGGCCATGAAGTTCACCGAGTCGGTCAGCGCGCGCCAGGTGCCGGCCACGCCCTTCACGTCGGCCTGGCCGCCGAGCTGGCCCTCGGTGCCGACCTCGCGGGCGACCCGGGTGACCTCGTCGGCGAAGGACGAGAGCTGGTCGACCATCGTGTTGACGGTGTTCTTCAGCTCCAGGATCTCGCCGCGCGCGTGCACGGTGATCTTCTGCGACAGGTCGCCCTTGGCCACGGCCGTGGTGACCTGGGCGATGCTGCGTACCTGGTCGGTGAGGTTGCCCGCCATGGCGTTCACGGACTCGGTGAGGTCCTTCCAGGTGCCCGACACCGCCGGCACGTCGGCCTGGCCGCCCAGCCGCCCGTCCGTGCCGACCTCGCGGGCCACGCGGGTGACCTCGGAGGTGAACAGGGAGAGCTGGTCCACCATCCCGTTGAACACCGACGCGATCTCCCCGAGCAGCCCGTCGGCGTCGTCGGGCAGCCGGGTGCGGAAGTCGCCGTCGCGGACCGCGGTGAGCCCGGCGAGGAGTCGCCTCAGCTCGGGCTCCTCACCCCTCTCACCGGGGCCTCGGGCGCGCTTGTTCCGCGCGGCGGAACGGGACGTGCCGACGGTGGGATCGCTCATGACCGGTCCTCCGTACTCGCCCGGACTTCCTCAGGTAGCGGAGAGATTAGCCGGACGAGCCGTCCCCGTGCGATAGCGGCAAGTTGTCATCTACCTATCACAGGACGTGAACACGCGATGAGGGGAGGTTTCGTCCGCATATGTAGGGGTGGCTTCTTCGCTATTGCAAGTTTATTTCAATAGCATCAGATTCGCTTTAAAGTCGCGGCCATGACGCGCAGATTGGCCCTTTTTGGGGCGATTGTCCTGGCGCTGAGCGCATGCTCGGCTCCTTCGCAACCGTCCGCAGGGGTGACGGCCGCGCAGGACACGGCGGTGCTGGGGCTGGGCTCGGAGCCCGACTCGCTCAACCCGGTGCTCGGGTACGCGGTGGACGGCGGCTCGCTGATCTTCGACGGGCTGGTCCGGCGCACCCCGGATCTGAAGCTCCAGCCCGCGCTGGCCGAGTCGCTGCCCGAGGTGACGCGCAAAGAGGTCACCTTCACGCTGCGGCAGGGTGTCACGTTTCACGACGGGCGGGCGCTGACCGCCGCCGACGTGGCCTACACCTACGGGCAGGTGCTGAAGCCGGCCAACAACTCCCCGGTCAGGGGCGACTACGCGGCCATCGACAAGGTCGAGGCCTACCGGGAGCGTACGGGGGCGGGGGTGCTGGCCGTCAGCCACGACGCCGAGCTGCTGGAACGCTGGACGGACGGCAACGTCCACGCCTGGCACCCGCCCACGCGGTCGCCCGCCGGGGGATCCTGAGCCGGCCTCAGATGGAGCGTTCCGAGGAGGTCAGCGCGGCGGTGACGGCGTCTTCGACCGTGCCGTGCACGGGCACGTGCGACAGGACGCCCGTGATCTCGAAGAGCCGGGCGGGCAACGGCTGCACGGCGGCCAGGTGGACGGCGCCCCCCTTCTTGAGGCAGTCGGTCGTGCACGTCAGCAGGACGTGCAGGCCCGAGCTGTCCATGAAGGGAACCTGCGACAGGTCGAACACCAGCCGTTGCGGCGGCTCTCTCCGGACGTCACGGAGGTAGCCCTCGAGCTGGGCTCGATTGGTGGCGTCCATCTCACCGGTGACGGCGAGCACGGTCACCCCGGGCAGGTGCTGGTGCGCCAACGTTAATGGTGGCATCTACGGCTTCACCGTTCTCGCCGGCGGAACATGACCATCAATGAAGGATAGACCGCCGGAGTCGTCGGCGAAATCCCGGTTTTCCGTGTGTCGCGGGAGAATCGCGCCGCCGCGCGCGATCTTCGGCGAACCCCGCCACCAGGCCGTGTGCCGTCCGTCAGCGCCCGTGTCCAACCCGTGTCGGAGCCTGTTCCAGCACCCGTCCCAGCACCCGCGCCGGGCCCGTCCCAGCGCCTGCCTCAGCCGCCCGTCTCAGCCGCCCGTCTCAGTGCCCGTGGCCGTGGCCGTGCCCGACGAAAGCCGCCGGCGGCTTGCCCGGAGGCACCAGCCCGAGCGCGACCACGGCCGCGACGCCCGCCACCACCGCGCACAGGACGAGCCCGTCGACGAAGCCCGCCGCGCCCGCCCCCGACCCGGGCGCCAGGCTCGCCGCCGCGACCGTCGAGACCACGGCCACCCCGATCGAACCACCCAGCTCGTGGAAGGTGTTGATGACCCCGGCGGCGACACCGTTCTCGCCGGGAGGAACGTTGGCCATGGTCGTCGTCGTGGCCGTCACGAACGCCGGCCCGATGCCCAGCGCGGCCAGCGTGAAGCCGGGCAACAGCGTGGTGTACGCGCTCGCGTCCGGAGAGATGCGCGTCATCAGCGCCGCGCCCGCCGCCGTCACCGCGAACGCGGCCACCGCCACCGGCCGCCCGCCGAGCCTGCCGATGAGCCGCCCGCCGGCCTGGGCGCCGACCGTGATCGCGACGGCCACGGGCAGGAAGATCAGCCCCGTCTCCAGCGCGCTGAATCGGAGCACGTGCTGCAGGTAGAGCGAGCTGAGGAAGAACAGGCCCAGCATGAGCCCGGTCGCCACCAGCATGACGAACGTCCCCGAGATCACCGGCCGGCGGGCCAGCGTCTCGGCGCGCATCAGCGGCGACCGTACGGACTTCTCGACGATCACGAACAGGACGTACATCACCAGCGCCCCGGCCAGCGGCAGCACCGTGCCCGCCGCCGTCCAGCCCGCGTCGCCCGCCGCCACCAGCCCGTAGATCAGCAGCCCGGTCGCCACCGTGACCATGACCGCGCCGGGAATGTCGAGCCGCTCCCGCCGCCCGGCCGCAGGCGGCACCACGACCGGCACGGCGGCCAGCACCAGCACGCCGATCGGCACGTTGACGAAGAACGCCCAGGCCCACCCGGGCCCGGCCGTCAGCACCCCGCCGAGCAGCACGCCGAGTGCCGCCCCCGTACCGCCGATGGCGGCCCACACGCCGAGCGCCCGCCCACGGCGCTCGCCGTGGAAGGTGCTCGTGATGACGGCCAGCGCGGCGGGCGACAGCAGGGCGGCGCCGACCCCCTGCAACGCCCTTCCGGCGATCAGCACGCCACCGCTCCCCGCCAGCCCGCAGACCAGCGAGGCCACCGTGAACAGCCCCAGCCCCGCGAGCAGCGTCCGGCGCGCGCCGAGCGAGTCGGCGAGCCGCCCGCCGAGCACCATGAGCCCGCCGAAGCAGAGCGTGTACGTGGTCACCACCCAGGTCAGCGATTCCCGGCCGAGCGCCAGGTCGGCGCCGATGGTGGGCAGGGCCACCTGCACGACGGTGATGTCCACGATCAGCATGAACTGCGCCAGGCAGAGCAGCACCAGCACGGCCCACCCGCCGCCGGTCCGCGCCGTGGCGGAAGTCGTGTCCAGACTCATGCGCAACTCCTTAACTTGAACAGTGATGTTCAAGTTAGCACGCATGAACCATACGCGGGTAGGGTTTTGAACGCTGCGGAAAGGGCCCGGCCCTATTCCTCCGAAGGTCAGCCGGCAGGCTGCGCGAGGAGCGACAGCATCGTCTTGACCAGCACCTGCTCCGCCTCCTCGGCGGCCAGCCGCCCCGTCTCCCTCTCCTGGGCGGCGCTGTGAATGATCGAGAAGAACGTCGTCACCAGCCACGGCAGCGGCAGATCGAGCCGGAAGTCCCCATCGTGCCGCCCCCGCGCGATGAGCCGCTCCACCCGGCGCAGCGGCGCCTCATGGTGCTCCCTGATCCGCTCGGTCGCCAGCACCCGATCGGCGGCCGTGAACAGCCGCCGATGCCGGTCGAGGATCTCCCAGGACGACCGCAGCAGCGCCGCCATGGCCTGCGGCGCGGGCAGGGTGTCGATCGACTCGTCGCCCAGCACCGCGTCGGCCAGGCTCACCGCGTGGTCGAGCACGGCGTCGACCAGCGCCTCCCGCGAGGGGAAGTGCCCGTACAGCGTCACCCGGCCCACCCCGGCGGCCTTGGCGATCTCGGCCACGCTGGCGGTGGGGTCGGCACTGAGCAGCCGGGTCCCCGCTTCCAGGATCGCGGCGATGTTGCGCTCGGCGTCCGCACGCCGGGCGGGTACGGGCTGTCGTGCCGCGGTCTTCCCCATGGAACCACCCTACGACGCGGCCGGCCCCGCGATCGGCAAGCACACCGGGCCCGCTGCGGCTGAGGGCGGGGTCAAACCCCCAGGGCGTGGTCCAGGAGCGACTGCAGGGTGACCGCGCCGATCAGCCGTTTCTCGTCCATCACGGCCACCAGCGGGCTGCGCGTCCTGGCCATCAAGGCGGCGATCTCCAGCACCGTCGCTTCCGGGTCGGTCACCGGCAGCTCGCGCGGCTGCTCCGGCAGGCACTCGCGGACGGTCTTGCCGCCCAGCCGGTGCAGGAACCGGTCGGCGTGGGCCTCGTCCACCACCCGGGCCAGTGCCGGATCGTCCTGGCAGTACGCCGGCACGGCCAGCCGAAGCACCTGTGTGCCGGGCAGGATGCTGAGCGGCCGCGCGTCCTCGTCGACCAGGATGAGCCCCGGCAGGTCGCGCTCGGCCAGCAGCCTGGCGGCCTCGAGGGCCGGGGTGTCCAGGGTGACCGCCGGGAACTCGACGGCGAGATCGCGTGCACGCATGTGGCCTCCGCACCACAGCCTAACCCCGCCCTCCGCCCTGTCGGAGAAGCACATCAACCCCCTCCGCGCGGCATCCCTCCGCCTGGCACGACGGCACCCGGCATGTAGGCCAGGTGGTGGTGCGGCTCGACGGCTTCACACCAAGGGCACCCCGAGCGGCCGGCGTGCCCGGTGTCGCACGCGGGAGGCCCAAAGGGGAGGCCCAGCAGGACGGCGTGGGGTGGTCGTGTCCGGGTCGCTGGGGCCGGGGAGGCCGTGGATCTTGCCTCCGTCGGCCCCGGCGGACCTCAGGGGAGTTCGGCGAAGCGTTCGACCTGTTCCGTGCGGCCGGAGACGAGGACCACGTCGCCGTAGGTCAGCTCGGTGTCCGCGGTCGCGTACGTGAACTCCTCGCCCGGAGGCTTGACCGCCACGATCGTGACGCCGTATTTGCGGCGCAGGTTGGAGCGGCCCAGCGGGATGCCGACGTATTCCTTCGGCGGAGTGGTCTTGGCCAGCGCGAAGTCGGCGTCCACCTGCATGTAGTCGAGCATGCGCCCGCTCACCAGGTGGGCCACCCGCTCGCCCATGTCGTGCTCGGGGAAGACGACGTGGTGGGCGCCGATGCGGCTCAGGATCCGGCCGTGCTGGGTGCTGACCGCCTTGGCCCAGATGTCGTTGATCTCCAGCTCGGCCAGCAGCGACGTGGCCAGGATGCTGGCCTCGACGTCGCTGCCGACGGCCACCACCGCCTGGTAGAAGTCGGGCACGCCGAGCTGGCGCAGGGCCTCCATGTCGGTGGCGTCCGCGGTCGCGATCTGGGTGATCTGCCCGGACAGGCTCTGAGTGATCTTCGGCCGGTGGTCGATGGCCAGGACCTCGGTGCCGCGCCGGGTGAGCTCCAGCGCGAGCGACGTGCCGAACCGGCCCAGGCCGATGACGACCACCGGGTTGTTCTTGTGATCAGCCAACGATGACTCGCTCCTCGGGTAGCTCATAGTGGCGGGCACGCCTGTTGAGGGCCAGCGCGGAGCCCAGGGTGAGCGGGCCGAGCCGGCCGATGAACATCAGGACGACCAGCAGCAACTGCCCGGCCGTGCCCACGCTGGCGGTGATGCCGGTGGACAGGCCCGCGGTGCCGAACGCCGCGACCACCTCGAACAGCACCTGGTCGAGCCCGTGCGGGGTGAGCGCGAGCAGCACGTAGGTGGAGGCGGCCACGAGCGCCACCCCCAGCGTCGTGATCGTGACCGCCTGCCGCTGCGTGGCCTCCGGCAGCCTGCGGTGGCCGATGTTGACCCGGCTCTCGCCGCGCAGCTCGGCCCACACGACGAAGACCAGCAGCCCGAGCGTGGTCACCTTGAGCCCGCCCGCGGTGCCCGCGCTGCCGCCGCCGATGAACATCAGCAGCTCGGTGACCAGCCAGCTCGACGGGTACATCTCGGAGATGTCGAGGGTGTTGAACCCGGCGGAGCGCGGCATGACCGCGGTGAAGAACGCCGCCAGCAGCTTGCCCGGGTCGTCGAGCGGCCCGAGCGTCTCGGGGTTGCGCCATTCGGTCATCAGGAAGGCCAGCGTGCCCAGCGAGAGCAGGACGACGGTCACGCCCACGGTGATGCGGGTGAGCACGGTCCACTTGCGCGGGTGCCGCCAGGTGCGGGCCAGCTCGAAGACCACGGGAAAGCCGAGCCCGCCGACGATGGTGGCGATCGCGATGGTCAGGCAGATCCACGGGTCGGTGACGAACCGCATGAGGCTGTCGGGCCAGAGCGCGAAACCGGCGTTGTTGAACGCCATGACCGAGTGGAAGGCGCCCAGATAGACGCCGCGGCCGAACGGCTCGCCGTAGCCGATCACGAAGCGGCCGGTGAGCAGGACGGCGGCGACGACCTCGCACACCAGGCTGAACAGCACCACCTTGCGCACGACCCGGCGTACGTCGCTCGTGCTCAGCGTCTTGGTCTCGGCCTGCGCCGCGATCGTGGCCCGCAGCCCTAACCGGCCGGACAGCAGCAGGGTGAACAGGGTGGCCATCGTCATGATCCCCAGCCCGCCCACCTGGACCAGCCCGGCGATCACCACCTCGCCGAACACCGACCAGTGCCCCTCGGTGTCGACCACCGCCAGCCCGGTCACGGAGACGGCCGAGGTCGAGGTGAACACCGCGGCCACCCAGTCGGAGGGCTCGCCGGAGGCGGTGGAGATCGGCAGCGACAGCAGGACGGTGCCGATGGCCACGGCCAGGCCGAACCCGGCCACCACGACCTGTGCCGGGTGACGGAACTTGGACGAGAACGAGGACAGCCCGAGCATCATCCGGCTCCCCAACACGGGCCACGCATCGCGAATGCCTCCCCCGAGAGACTCCAGCCGCCAGTTCATGCCGACCAGACTTCCCGGCGCACCGCGCACTACCGTAACAGCCCTCGGGAGCGCCAGCGTACCTGCGCCTCCTTGACGCCGTGACCATGCGTTCTTGACACGGGATGCTCACTTGATCGGGTCGTGGCCCCAGTTCATCAGTGAGTACCGCCACCGGGTCTTCGTCACGTCGCCGGACGGGCGCTGCGCGAGGTGCCGGTGGACGTAGCCGACCACCTTGCTCATGTGCGCGTAGTCGGCGTCCGTCCGGTCGGACCGCTTGCCCCGCAGCAGCTCGATGATCTTCCGGCCGGACTCGTGGCCGACCGACTCGCCGCCGCCGTCCTTCTGGCCCACCGACTTCGACTCGTCGGTGTCCAGCCAGCGTTCCAGCTCGCCGGCGGTCATGTTCACGGCTTTGCCGAACTCGTCCGCGACCCGCCGCCGGTCCCCGTCGGCCTGGGCGTCGGTTTCGGCGGCCGGCTGCCCGTTCGTCTTCGCGTTCGTACGCTCGCCGGTCCGCCCGTGTGCGCGCCTGCCGGTCCGCCCGGCCGTCCGCCCGCTCATGTGCCGTCCTTGCGCAGCGCCGGACCCTTGTGCACGGCCTTCCGGCCGCTCTTCTCGCTGCGCACCACGTACTGGGGCTCTTCCGGAGAGGCGGCGACCGTACGGCCGGCCTCCTTCGTCCGCTTGGTGACCTTCTTCTCGACCTTGCCCTTGGCGGTGCTGCCGTGGCTGCGCCAGGTGACCTCGTCACCCGGGGACGGCTCCTTCTTCGTCATGCGGCGCGGGCTACCCGCGGCGGCTCCCGATAGCCGCCGCGAAACGCATGCCTTTCTTTACCGCCCGACTCTCTACCGCCCGACCGCCCGGTCCTCATCGATCGAGTTCGGCGAAGAACGCGCGCAGCTCCGTGACCAGCACGTCCGGCGTCTCCAGGGCGGCGAAGTGGCCGCCGTGGCCGAACTCCGACCAGCGCGCCACGTTGTGCACCTGCTCGGCCAGCGGACGAATCGAGAGGTCTCGGGGGAACACGGCCACCGCCGTCGGCACGGTGCCGCGCTCGACCGGCCCCCACGCGCCGACGTCGTTGAACCGCTCGTAGTAGGTGTGCGCCGACGAGCCCGCCGTCTCCGTGAACCAGTAGACGCTCACGTCGGTGAGGATCCGGTCCCGGTCCACGGCGTCCTCGGGCAGCTTGGCGGCCGGGTCCGTCCAGTCCTGGAACTTCTCCACGATCCAGGCGAGCTGCCCGGCGGGGGAGTCGTGCAGCGCGGCGGCGAGGGTCTGCGGCCTGGTGCCCTGCAGCCGCATGTACGCGCCCAGCCTCTCCTGCCACTCCTCCATCCCCGCCAGCCGCCCGCGCTCGGTCTCCGACAGCGAGCCCATGACCTCGGGATCGCCGGTCGGGAACGTCAGCAGCGCGTTGACGTGCACGCCGATGACGCGCTCCGGCGCGGCCCGGCCGATCAGCGGCGCGATGAAGGCGGAGACGTCGCCGCCCTGGACGCCGTACCGGTCGTAGCCGAGCCTGGCCATCAGCTCCACCAGCGCGGCGGCCGTGCGGCCGTCGGTCCAGCCGGCCTCGGTGAGCGGGCCCGAGAAGCCGTAGCCGGGCAGCGACGGGATCACCAGGTGGAAGGCGGGGCCGTCGTCGCCCGGGGCGGTGAGCGGGCCGATGACGTCGAGGAACTCGACCACCCCGCCCGGCCACCCGTGCAGGAGCAGCAGCGGCGTGGCATCGGCCGCGGCCGAGCGGACGTGCAGGAAGTGCACGCCGGTCCCGTCGATCGTGGTGAAGAACTGCGGGTACGCGTTCAGCGCCGCCTCCTGGGCGCGCCAGTCGAAGCCGTCGGCCCAGTAACCGGCCAGGTCGCGCAGGTAGCCCGTCGGTACGCCGCGCTCCCAGCCGGTGCCGGGGAGCTCGGGGGCCCAGCGCGTACGCCGGAGCCGGTCGCGCAGATCGTCGAGCCGCGCCTGGGGGATCTCGATCCGGTACGGCCGGATGTCGGTGTTCGTCATGTCCCCGACGGTAGAAAGCATTGGTGTCAGCTTCTGGCACCAATCGACGGTCACAATGAGTCCCATGTTGGAGACCTCGGCCCGGCTGCTCCGCCTGCTCTCCCTCCTCCAGTCGCGCAGGGACTGGAGGGGCGGCGAGCTGGCCGAACGGCTGGAGGTGGGCCTGCGCACCGTGCGGCGCGACATCGACCGGCTGCGCGACCTCGGCTATCCCGTGGACGCCACCCCGGGCGTGGCCGGCGGCTACCGGCTCGGCGTGGGCGCGGCCCTGCCGCCCCTGCTGCTCGACGACGACGAGGCGGTGGCCGTGGCGATCAGCCTGCGCACGGCCGCGACCGGCAGCGTCGCCGGGATCGAGGAGGGCTCGCTGCGGGCCCTGACCAAGCTGCAGCAGGTGCTGCCGTCGCGGCTGCGGCACCGGGTGAGCGCGTTCCAGGCCGCCACGGTGCCGCTGGCGGGCGCGAACGTCCCGGCGGTCGGCGCCGACCTGCTGACGGCGCTCGCCGCCGCCTGCCGCGACCGGCGGCGGGTCAGGCTGCGCTACCAGGGCAGAACGCGCGAGGTGGAGCCGCACCGGCTGGTGCACACGCCGCGCCGCTGGTACCTGCTGGCGTGGGACGTGGCCAAGGACGACTGGCGGACGTTCCGGGTCGACCGGGTCGAGGAGCCGCCCGGGATGCCGGGCGCCCGGTTCGAGCCGCGGCCGCTGCCGGAGGAGGACGCGGCCGTGTACGTGTCCCGCGCCATCAGCTCCGCCCCCTACCGCTACCAGGCCCGCATCCTCTTCCACGCGCCCCTCGCGTCGGTCGCGCCACGGACCTCGGCCGGGGCGGGGCGGCTGGAGGCGGTGGACGAGCGCACGTGCCTCTACAGCACCGGGTCCAACTCCCTGGACGAGCTGGCCGTCTACATCGCGGCCAAGGGCTTCGAGTTCGACGTGCTCGATCCGCCGGAGCTGGTGCCGGTGCTGCGCGCGATCTCCGACCGGATCGGGCGGGCCGCCCGGCATGTGGCACGGTAGGGGGCATGTCCGAGAAGCTCCCGATGACGGTGGCCGAGGCGATCGGCCGCACCGTACGGGGCTTCGACGAGGACGTCTGGAACGCCGGCCGCTTCGCCATCGTGGTCCGCGGCAACGTGGCCACGTTCGGGCAGAGCGCGGAACTGGGCGGGTTCCTGCTGGGCACCGCGAACCGCGTCCTGGTGGAGGCCGGCCCGCAGGACCGGGTGTGGGGCATCGGCCTGACGGCGTCAGACGAGCGGGCCGCCGCCCCGGCCACCTGGCAGGGCCTCAACCTGCTCGGCTTCGCCCTGATGGCCGCCCGCGGCACCCTCCAAGAGGCCCGCGATTCATGACGCCCGCGACACCCTCCCAGAGACGCCCGTGAGACCGCTCAGGACGCCCGCGACGGGCTTCAGGACGGGAAGCGCAGGTAGCCGGGCGGCACGTGGTCGGCCAGCCAGACCCCGTTGGCGCTGCGCCGGAACGCGTGCCCGTCGGCGTGCATCACTCCGGCCGCCACCACCAGCACCACCGGGACGCCCCGCCGCGAGCCCACCCGCGTGGCCGTCTCCCGGTCGGGCGACAGGTGCACGTGGTGCCGGCTCATCGGCCGCAACCCCTCCTGCCTGATCGCCGTCAGGAAGCGCGCGACGGTGCCGTGGTAGAGCACCTCGGGCGGCTCGGTCAGGGGCAGGCCGAGATCCACCGGCACCGAGTGCCCCTGGCTGGCCCGGATTCGGCCGTCCTCGATCGCGTAACGCCGCTTGTCGTTGGCCGCCACGACCTGCCGCAGCTCCTCGGCCGTGATCGGGAACCCGTGCTCGGCGGCGGCCCGCAGCAGCTCCGCGATCGGCACCCAGCCGCCGGGGTCGAGGGTGAGGCCGATGCGCTGCGGGTCGTGCCGCAGATGCCTGGCCAGGTATTTGGAAATGCGCACCATGCGCCGCTCGTCCATCGTCATCATCATCGTCACCAATGCTCCCGCGCGGCGGAGGTTCCGGCCAACCGGATTTCGGCTATGCGCCCGAATCCGGCCATGGGACGTCCGCCCAGTCCGGCGGCGGCTCGCACAGCCGCAGCCACTCCCGTGGCGGGCTCGTCCCGGCGCCGACGATCCCGCCCACGATCGCGCACGTCGTGTCGACGTCCCCGCCCGCGGCCGCCGTCGTCCAGAAGGCCGCGGCGTAGTCGCCGAGGTTGCGCGCGGCGGCCCACAGGGTGAAGGGGACGGTGTCCTGGGCCGAGACCTCCCGGCCGTTGCCGAGCGCCCGCGCCGCGAGCACCGGATCGCCGATCGTCAGCAGGTGCCGGGCCTCGGCGATCCCGTCGCGGACGAGGCCGGCCGGCGTGTGCTCGAGCACCTGGTCGAGGAGCCGCCCGGGAGCCGGCCGCGGCCCGGCCGAGACGACGGCCGTGGCCACGGCCACCGCGATCGCGCCCGCCGCCGCCTCCGGATGCGTGTGCGTGACCTCGGCCGACAGCCGGGCCTGCGCCGCCGCCCGCGGCGGGTCCCCCGCGAACCACGCCCCCACCGGAGCCACCCGCATGGCGGCGCCGTTGCCCCACGAGCCCTTCCCGTCGAACAGCTCGGAGGCCAGCGCCCGCCAGTCGCCGCCCTGGCGGATCAGGCGGAGCATCCGGCCGGTCGCCGGGCCGTAGCCGCGGTCGAAGTCGTGGTGGGCGGCGAAGCCCGCGGCCAGGGAGTCTTGGTCGATGCCGTCGTGGCCGGCCAGGACGCGGTGGACCGAGCAGGCCATCTCGGTGTCGTCCGTCCACTGCCACGGCCCCGGCGGCAGCGCGCGTTCGGTGAGCGCCT
Organism: Nonomuraea sp. NPDC050643; assembly: GCF_040654715.1. Classification (NCBI taxonomy): domain Bacteria; kingdom Bacillati; phylum Actinomycetota; class Actinomycetes; order Streptosporangiales; family Streptosporangiaceae; genus Nonomuraea; species Nonomuraea sp. NPDC050643. The sequence continues at coordinate 12,485 of NZ_JBFAIM010000070.1, forward strand.
GCCGGTTGGCCGGGACGTAGAACTGGGAACCGAGGGCGTCGCCCACGAGGAGTCCGTGCAGGGAGGCGGTGGCGCGGGCCAGGGAATCGGCTGACATTTGCCGCCCATTCTGGCATGACCGGAGGCGGATGATCGTGCGCCGGGTGTCGCAGCCGGGCGGGAAGGCCGCCCAAAGTTACCTTTGACCAGGGGAACTCCTCGCCGGGGGGAAGGACGGGCCGATCACGCAGACCTTCGGGCGCGACCCGAAGAAGATCGTCGACGTGCTCAACGACGTGATCGCGACCGAGGTGGTGTGCCGGCTCAGGTACACCAGGCACGCCATCTCGGCCAAGGGCATCGACCGCGCGCAGGTGGCCGAGGAGTTCACCGAGCACGCCAAGGAGGAGCTCGACCACGCGCTGCGGGCCGCCGAACGGGTCAGCCGGCTCGGCGGGGAGCCGGACTTCGACCCGGCCAAGCTCGTCCAGCGCTCCCACACCGACGACCAGGTCCCCGCGGACACCGACCGACCTGCGCGCGCGGCTGGAGGCGAACCTGTACGCCGAGCGCATCGTCATCTCCACCTACCAGGAGATCATCCGCTGGCTGGGCGACGGCGCCCCGACCACCCGGCGGCTCATGGAGTCGATCCTGGAGGAGGAGGAGCACGCCGACGACCTGACCGACCTGCTCGGAGTCTAGGGCCCGCCTTGGCGCGCGGTTGAGGCCCCCGTGAGGCGGCCGGGGTACGGGCCGGGACATGGACAGCCCGGCCCGGCACGAAGCCACGCCCGCCACCCGCCCGCCCGCGCGGCGCGAGATCGACGTCGAGACGCTGCGCCTGCGCCTCGAGGAGGCCGTGGACGGCGAAGTGCGCTTCGACGTGGGCAGCCGTGCCGCCTACGCCAGGGACGCGTCCAACTACCGGCACGTCCCGATCGGCGTCGTCGTGCCGCGCGGCCTCGACGCCGGGGCGGCGGCCGTGGCGGTCTGCCGGGGCGGGGACGTGCCGGTGTTGTCGCGGGGCGGCGGCACCAGCCTGGCCGGGCAGTGTTGCAACGCGGCCGTGGTCATCGACTGGTCCAAGCACTGCGGCCGGGTCGAGTCCGTGGACCCGGTGCGGCGGCGGATCGTCGTGCAGGCCGGGGCGGTGCTGGACGACGTGAACCGGGTGCTGGGGGCGTACGGGCTGATGGTCGGGCCGAGGCCGTCCAGCCATGCGGCCTGCACGATCGGCGGCATGATCGGCAACGACTCGTGCGGCGCGTCCGCACAGGCGTACGGGAAGATGGCGGACTCCGTGCTGCGCCTGGAGATCCTCACCTACGACGGTGTGCGCGCGTGGGTGGGGCCGACCGGGGAGCAGGAGTACGCCCGCGTCCAGGCCCAGGGCGGGCGGGTGGCCGAGATCTACCGCGGCCTGCGCGACCTGCGCGACGACACCATGGAGCTGATCCGCACCCGCTTCCCCAGGCTGGAGCGGCGCGTGTCGGGCTACAACCTGGACCAGCTCCTGCCCGAGAACGGCTTCAACCTGGCCCGCGCCCTGGTCGGCAGCGAGGGCACGCTCGTCACCGTGCTGCGCGCGGAGCTGGCCGTGGTGCCCAGGCCGCCCGCCCGCTCCCTCGCCGTGCTCGGGTTCGGGGACATCTTCCAGGCCGCCGACGCGGTGCCCGCCGTGGCCGCGCACCGGCCGCTCGCGCTGGAGGCCATGGACGAGATCATGTGCCGGCTGGCCCGCGCCGAGCATCCGGGCGAGCCCGCGCTGCGCGACCTGCCCGCCGGGGCGGGGTGGCTGCTCGTGCAGTTCGGCGGGGAGACGCCGGCGGAGGCGCGCGAGCGGGCCGAGGTCATGATGCGCGACGTGGGGCGGCGGGAGCGGGTGCCCGCGCCCACGCACCTGTTCCTGGGCGATCCGGCCAGGGAGGACCGGCTGTGGGGGCTGCGCGAGTCGGGGCTGGGCGTGGAGGCGTACCCGCCGGCGGGGCGGCAGACGTACGAGGGGTGGTCGGACGCGGCGGTCCCGCCGGGGCGGCTGGGGGCGTACCTGCGGGACTACGACCGGCTGCTGCGCCGCCACGGCTACCGCGACTCCGCCCTGTACGGCCACTTCGGCCAGGGCTGCGTGCACGGCCGGCTGCCGCTCGACCTGCACACCGACGACGGCATCGCGACGTACCGGGCGTTCGCGGAGGAGGCCGCCGACCTGGTCGCCTCCTACGGCGGGTCGTTGTCGGGGGAGCACGGCGACGGGCAGGCCCTGGCCGAGCTGCTGCCGCGCATGTTCGGCGACGGCCTCGTGGAGGCGTTCGGCCGGTTGAAGGCCGTCTTCGACCCCCGTGACCGGATGAACCCCGGCAGGGTCGTCCACCCCCGCCGCCTCGACCAGGACCTCGCCCAGCGGCACTTCTACCCGCTGGAGCCCCGCCGCACGTTCTTCGGCTACCCGGACGACCACGGGCGCTTCGGCCACGCCGCCACCCGCTGCGTCGGGATCGGCACATGCCGCAGGCCGGCGTCCGAGGGCGGCGTGATGTGCCCCAGCTACCGGGTGACGCGGGAGGAGGAGCACTCCACGCGCGGGCGGGCCCGGCTGCTGGAGGAGATGGCCCGCGGCGAGGTGATCACCGACGGCTGGCGGTCCGCGGCCGTGCGCGACGCGCTCGACCTGTGCCTGGCCTGCAAGGGCTGCCGGGCGGAGTGCCCGGTGGGCGTGGACATGGCCACGTACAAGGCCGAGTTCCTCGCCCACCACTACCGGCGCAGGCTCCGCCCCGCCGCCCACTACTCGATGGGCTGGCTCCCGCTGTGGGCGGCGCTGGCCGCCGCCGCTCCCCGGGCCGTGAACGCCCTCACGCACGCGCCGGTCCTGTCGCGGTTGTTCAAGGCCGCCGCCGGGATCTCCGCCCGGCGGGAGCCGCCCCGGTTCGCGGACGAGCGGTTCAGGGACTGGTTCCGAAGACGCGGGCCGGCGGGCCCCGGCACGCGGGGGCGGGTGGTGCTGTGGGCGGACACCTTCACCGACAACTTCGACCCGCGGGTGGGGCGGGCGGCGGTGGAGGTGCTGGAGGCGGCCGGGTTCGCGGTGCACGTGCCGCCGGTGGCGCTGTGCTGCGGGCTGACGTGGATCTCGACCGGGCAGCTCGGCGTGGCCCGGCGGGTGCTGGCGCGCAGCGTGCGGGCGCTGCTGCCGTGGGCCGAGTCCGGGGTGCCGGTGGTGGGGCTGGAGCCGAGCTGCACCGCCGTGTTCCGCTCCGACGGGCCCGAACTGCTCAACACCCCGCAGACCCGGCTGGTCTCGGAGCGGACGCTGACGCTGGCCGAGCTGCTCGAACGGCACGCCCCCGACTGGCGGCCGCCCTCACCGGGCGGGGCGGCGCTCGCGCAGGTGCACTGCCATCAGAGCGCGGTCATGGGGTACGACGCCGACCGGGCCGTCCTCGACCGGTTCGGCGTCCGTACGGACGTGCTCGACTCGGGCTGCTGTGGACAGGCCGGAAACTTCGGGTTCGAACGCGGGCACCACGACGTCTCCGTGGCCTGCGCGGAGGAGGGCCTGTGGCCCGCGCTCCGCGCGGCGGAGCCCCGCCGGGTCATCCTCGCCGACGGCTTCTCCTGCCGCACCCAGATCGCCCACTCCGGCACCGGCCGCGAGGGCCGGCACCTGGCCGAACTCCTGGCCGGCCTCCTGACCGGCTTGACCGCCGGGCCGTAATGGCCTTGCCGCCGTCCACGGCGGCGATCTATCATGTCGATGATTCTTGAAGCATCGTCACGACGGGAGTGAGATGGCCGACCCCGAGGATCTCGCGTTCGAGGCGCTGGCCGACGGCACCCGCCGCCGGATCCTGCGCCTGCTCGCCGAGCGGGGCGAATGCGCCGCCTCCGAGATCTCCGAGGCCATCACCAACGTCGGCCGCACCACGGTTTCGAGCCACCTGCGCGTGCTGCGCGTGGCCAACCTGGTCGACGAGCGCCGCGACGGCCGCTTCCGCTACTACTCACTGGCCAGGAAACCCGCCGAGGACATGGTGGAATTCCTGCGGGGCCTGTATCAGGGCTCTCTCGCCGCGCTCAGAGACAGGATGGAGCACGAGGCTCCGCCTGACCAGAGCGAGGCGACGAAGTGGGCGGAATCTTCCTAAACGAGGAGACCCGCGTCAACGCTCCTCCCGGCGACGTGTTCGCCCTGTTCGGACAGGGCACGGGCGCCGGGTGGCTGTTCGACGCGGCCTTCGACACCCTGCGGCCGGGCGCCGTGGTGAGCTTCCGCATCCCCTGGCCCGCCAGGTTCGGCGGCGACGGCACACTGGAGGCCACCGGCCGGATCGTCTCCGTACGACCGGGCAGCCGCGTGGTGCTGGCCCACGAGACGCCGTGGCGCGGCCGGGTGGTCTGCACGCTCGTCCCCGACGGGACGGGCACCAAGGTCAGGATCGTGGCCGAGATCGACGACAGCGGCATCGAGTGGCTGCTGGCCAGGAGCGGATACGACGTGCCGGGCCCGGACGCCGAGCCGGGCACGCACCCGATCGGGCTGCTGGTCAGCCTGTCGGGCTCGGCCAGCGTCTTCGCCGCGGCCAGCGAGAACCTGGCCCGCATGGCCGTGGCCGAGGCCAACGCCGACGGCGGCGTGCGCGGCGACCCGCTGCGGCTGGTCGTGGCCGACGACGCCACCGACGCGCGCGTGGGGGCGGCGCGGATGCGGTGGCTCGTCCGGGCGGGCTGCCGGGCCGTGTTCACGAACGTCACCTCGGCCACGTTCGCCGCCATCGAGCCCATCGCCCGCGCGGCCGGTGTCCTGCTGATCTACACGCCGGTGAACGAGGGCGGCCGCACCGGTCACGGGCTGCTGCGGCTGGGGGAGCGGCCGGCGGGGCAGCTCTCGCTCGCGGTTCCGTACCTGATGCGGGAGTGCGGCGGGCGGCGCTGGTACCTGGCGGGCAACGACTACGTGTGGCCGAGGGCGAGCAACCGGCAGGCGCGGCGGATCATCGACGCGGCCGGCGGCGAGGTGGCGGGCGAGCGTTACGCCAGGATCGGCACCCGCCGGTTCGAGCCGCTGGTCGAGGACATCGAGCGGTCGCGGGCCGACCTGGTCGTGTCCACGTTCGTGGGCGCCGACGAGGCCCTCTTCGAACGGGCCTGCCACGCGGCCGGGCTGCGCGCGCGGGTGCGCACGCTCTCGCTCGCCCTGGACGAGGCGACCCGCGAACACGCCGGCGACGCGGCGGCGACGGGCCTCTACACCGCCTTCGGCTACTACCAGCAACTCCCGATCGCCGACAACCGCGCCTTCCTCGCCCGCTACCGCGAGCGCTACGGCTGCGTGGCCCCGCCGGTGTCGAGCATCAGCGAGTCGCTCTACGAGGCCGTGCTCCTGTACGCCGCGGCGGCCCGCCGAACGCGCGGCGACGAGCCCGCCGACATCGGCCGCGCGATGCCCGGCAGCACGCTCCGGGGCCCGAGGGGCCGAATCAGGGTGGCCCGCCTCGACCTCCTGGAGCAGGACATGCACCTGGTACGAGCGGTTCCGGGCGGCTTCGTGCACGAGGCTACGGCCGTACCCAAATGCCGTGACTAAAAAGTCAATACGTCGCGACTCATTGACATATCGGGAGTGCTCCACATAGCGTCCGCGGCAGTCGAACCGACCGCCTGGAGGACAGCATGCGTGCCCTGCCCCCCACCCCCGCCGACCTCGCTGCCATCTCCGACCGCTATGGCTTCGGCCTCACCGCCGACGACCTGGCCGCCTGCCACGAACTGATCACCGAGACCTTCGAGTCGTACGCCGTCGTCGAACGCCAGGCGGCGGCCCTTGAGCAGGCCGTACCGCACCGCGACCCCGGCCACCGGCCGGAGGGCGACCGTCTGGGCGCCTGGTACCGGCGCACCTCGATCAAAGGCGCGCCCACGGGTCCGCTGGCCGGACGCACGGTCGTCGTCAAGGACAACGTGTGCGTGGCGGGCGTGCCCATGTCGGGCGGCTCGGCCGCGCTGGAGGGTTTCGTCCCCGGCCAGGACGCCACGGTGGTCACCCGGCTGCTCGAGGCGGGCGCGGAGGTGGTGGGCAAGTCGGTCTGCGAGGACCTGTGCCTGTCCGGCGGCAGCCACACCTCCGCCACCGGCCCCGTACGCAATCCCTGGGACCTCACCCGCAGCGCCGGCGGCTCCTCCTCCGGCAGCGCCGCCCTCCTCGCCGCCGGGGAGGTGGACCTCGCGATCGGCGGCGACCAGGGCGGATCCGTGCGCATCCCCGCCGCCTGGTGCGGCGTCGTCGGGCTCAAGCCGACGTACGGCCTGGTGCCCTGCACCGGATCGGTGCCGATCGAGCCCAGCGTCGACCACCTCGGGCCCATGGCGCGCACCGTGGCCGACGTGGCCGCCATGCTGTCGGTCATCGCCGGCCCCGACGGCCGCGACCCGCGCCAGGACCCCCGCACCACGGTCCCCGACTACCGCCCCGCTGTCGAAGGCGACGCCGGCGGGCTGCGGGTGGGGCTGCTCGCCGAGGGCTTCGGCTGGCCGGGACGCAGCGACCCCGCCGTGGACGACGCCGTGCGCGCCTTCGCCGGGCGGCTGGTCGGGCCGGGCGCCGACGTGCGCGACGTCAGCGTCCCCGAGCATCGCGACGCGACCCACCTGTGGACCGTCATCGTCGTCGAGGGCGCCACCACGCAGCTCGTCGACCTGGCCGGCGGCGCCGTCGCCGGCTGCGACCCGCGGCTCGCCGCCGCCCTGCACCAGGGGTCCCGCGAGCACGCCGCGCGGCTGTCGGTCACCGTCAAGCTGGTCGCGCTGCTCGGCGCCCACATGATCCGCACCGGTGGCGGCGCGCACTACGCCACGGCCCGGGCCCTCACCGGCCGGCTCACCGCGGCCTACGACGCGGCGCTGGCCCGGGTGGACGTGCTGGCGATGCCCACGCTGCCGATGACCGCCACGCCGCTCCCGTCGCCCGGGGCGTCGCTGCGCGAGCAGGCCGGCCGTGCGCTGGAGATGATCCCCAACACCTGCCCGTTCGACGTGACCGGGCATCCGGCGATCAGCGTCCCGGCGGGCCTCGTCGGCGGGCTGCCGGTGGGCCTGATGCTGGTCGCCCGCCACGGTGGCGAGGCCACCCTGCTCCGTGCCGCCGCCGCGTACGAGCGGTTGTCCGGCGGCTTCCCCGTCATCACCACCACTGGAGGTATTCGATGATCCCGTCCCGGCCACGTTCCATCCGGACCACCCAGGCCGTCGACCGGCTGCCCGACTTCCCCTTCGACTACGGCGACTACCTCGCCCCGGACCAGAACGGGCAGCGCAAGTTCATCGGCACCCTGCCCCAGGCCGCCCAGGGCAGGACCGTCGCCGTCATCGGCGCGGGCGCCGCGGGCCTGTGCGCCGCGTACGAGCTCATGCGCATCGGCCTGCGGCCGGTCGTCTTCGAGGCGGAGACCGACGCCGCCGGCCGCCCGCGCGTCGGGGGCCGCATGCACACCCTCTCGCTGAACCCGGCCGACCCCGCCAAGGCGGAGATGGGCTGCATGCGCTTCCCCAGCTCGGCCGTCACCCAGCACCAGTACGCCGAGCAGTTCGGCCTGACCTACAAGCTCTTCCCCGACCCCTTCACCGAGGAGGCCGTGGGCCTGACCACGGTGGACATCGACGGCAAGCAGTTCTCGGCCGCCAACATCGACGACTTCCAGCGGCGCTTCCCCCTGTTCGCCCAGATCAGCCAGGCGTGGAACGACGCGCTCGAGCAGATCGGCTTCACCGACCTGGTCAAGGCCATCGAGAGCGGCGACACCGAGGGCGTCAAGCGGATCTGGAACCCGCTCGTGCGCCGCTACGACAGCACGAGCTTCTTCGAGTTCCTGGTGGAGAGCGGCACCATGACGCGCGAGCAGATCCGCGTCTTCGGGCTGGTCGGGTTCGGCACCGGCGGCTGGGACTCCTTCTACGACATCTCCTGGCTGGAGATGCTGCGCATGCTCGTGACCGGCATGGACTCCGACCAACTGCTGCTGGTGGAGGGTTCGAGCGCGTTCGCCGAGGGGTTCTGGACCCACGCCCCCGCCGACATCCGTTACTGGGCCAAGGGCACCACCCTGGCCGCCCTGCACGGGGGAGGCCCGCCGCGCGGCCGGGTCATCGCCATGGAGGGCAGCCATGCGCAGCCCGGCTGGATCGACCTCACGCTGGAGGGCGGGGCCACGGCGACCTTCCAGGCCGTCCTGCTCACCCCGCAGTTGCACGCCGTCGAGACGCAGATCGCGATGCCGCGCAACTACCCGCCGAACTCCGGCCAGGTCCCGCTGTTCGGCGACAAGCTGTGGAGCTCCATTCACAAGACCAGCTACTGGCAGTCGGCCAAGACCTTCTCCATGATGCCGGCGCCGTTCTGGAAGGACGGCGCGGGCCGTTACCAGATGGGGGTGACGCTCTCCGACAGCCTGCCCCGCGCCACCTACGTCTTCGACTACGGCCAGTACGGCCCCGTGCCGCCCGGCCGCAACGCCGCCGCGGTCGCCCTCAGCTACACCTGGGCCGAGGACGCGATGAAGGTCAGCGCCTCCACGCTCGCCGAGCGCGTGACCCTCTTCGACCGTGAGCTGTCGAGGATCCACCCCCAGCTCTCCCACGCCATCTGGTCGAACTGCCGGCCGGACAACTCGGTGACGATCTCCTGGGAGAACGAGCCCAACTTCCGCGGCCTGTGCAAGTTCAACCGCCCCGGCCAGTACGAGCTGCAGTGGAACCTGTTCTCCCACTTCATGAAGAACAAGGTCGCCGGGGAACCGGCCAACAACCTGTTCCTCGCGGGCGACGACATCTCCTGGTCGGCCGGCTGGGTCAACCACGCCCTGCAGTCGGGGCTGAACGCCGCCTGGGGGATCGCCAAGCTCGTCTTCGGCGCCGACACCAGGGCCAACCCGGGTCCGGGCGACCGGTGGGACGAGTTCGCCCCGCTCCAGCCCGCCCAACTGCCCAAACGGCCACGTAACCACGAATCCACGAAAAAGGACTAACCCATGCTGGTCGGCCAGAACCGCATCAACTACGAGATCACGGGGCTTCCGCCGGTGACGCTGCCCGGCGACCTCGGCACAGAGGTGGCGCGCGACAAGGTCGCCGCGAGCCCGCTCAATGGCAGGAAGCACGAGGTCTGGGGGCCGAAGGACACCACGGAGACGGAGCGCGTCGCCCTGTTGTGGCTCCTCGCCCACTACTGCTCGGTGAACAGGCGCAACATGACCTACCGGGTGATCCTCCCCATCCCCGGCAGCCCTGCCGGCGGGCAGGTCATCCTGCACTACGACGAGAACCTCAACGGGAAGGCCACCCTCGTCGGGCGCGGTCTTCCGCTCGGCGGCCAGGATCCGCGCAGGTCCTTCGAGGACCTGGCGGCCCTCATCACGAAAAACTACGACCTCGCGGGCATCGGCGGCACCTGGACCATGGCGGAGCTGACCAAGCTCCACCACGCGCTGGCCCTCGTCCCCGGCCCGGACCGGCCGGCCCTGCGCGGGGTCCAGGTGCAGCGCGTCTCGCGGCTGGACGCCGACAGGTGGGGGGCTCACACGCAGGGCAGGTTCTCGCACGCGGTGGGAGCGGTCTCGGGAGACTGGGGCACGCTCACCCTGACGGACGCGGCGTTCGCCGACGACGACCGGGGCTTCTACGGGGGCAGCGAGGGCTCGGTCGCCTGCCCGCCGAGCATCCAGGTCATTCTGCACGAGGTCGGCCACGCGGTCGAAAGCCAGGTCCGCAGGGCCGAGTCCCGGGCGATCGCGGACCAGGCCCTGCAGATCTTCAGCGGTCTCTCCTATCCGCAGAACAGCTCGCTGCCGTCGGACGCGCCCTGCGAGAAGGGCATCCAGCTTCGCTACCAGGACCTCAAGGAGGCGGACGCGGCGGAGTTGCTCGTCCGCGAGACCTTCAACCTCGCCGCGGCCAAGGATCCGGAGGCGGAGCAGAAGATCGCCGCCTGCCGGAGACTGGGCCCGAAGATGGAGGCGTTCGCCCAGGCCGTGCAGGAGATGGCGGCGGGCAGGGACTCCGGCCTGGCCAAGGCGCTCGGCGGTGAGCTCCAGGCCGAGCACCGGGAGCTGAAGAGCTGGTACGACTACGCCCGGGACATGATCGGCAGAGACGGGACAGGGGGGATGTTCGATCCCGGCGAGTACCGGAAGATCAAGATCGCCCTGGCGGGGAAGGTGGACCACCGACCCTGGCTCACCTACACCGACGAGCTCGGCCGCTGGGCCGATCTGCAGATCCTCATGTCCCTGTGGCGCAAGAAGTACGTCAGGATCGGCGGGCCCGTCACCAACCGTGAACAGAACCTCGTCGACCTCATCAAGGGCAAGGGCGTCGGCATCGACCTGACGCCCTATACGAAGAAGTTCTTCGAGGGGGACAAGTCCGCGACGGAGATGTACGCCGAGGCGTACGCGCTCTGGCGGGTCCATCCCGAGGCGCTGGGATCGCACAGCAAGGAGCTGCTGGCCCACTTCGCGGACGGCGACTATCGGAAGGGCGACTGAACCGCGCGTCGCCGGGGCCGCCCCCCGGCGATCAGCCGCCGAGGCTCAGCGACAGCCGGCGCGCCAGGCCCGTGTTGCGGCGGTGGCCCAGCCGGTGCACCGCCAGCTCCAGCGCCTCTCGCTGGCCCACCAGCACCACCCACGCCTTCGCCCTGGTCACCAGCGTGTAGAGCAGTTTGCGGCGCAGCATGATGCCGCCGGACTCGGCCACGATCGGCGCGACCACGAACGGGTATTCGCTGCCCTGCGACCGGTGCACGCTGATCGCGTAGGCGTGGGTCAGGTCGTCGAGCTCGTCGAAGCCGTAGCGCACGCTCTCGCCGTCGTCGGTGCGGATCTCGACCACCCGCTCTTCTGGCACCACCGCCGTCACCGTGCCGGTCTCCCCGTTGAAGACCCCCTTGTCGTAGTTGTTGCGGATCGGCATCACCCGGTCGCCCACCCGGAACACCGTCGCCCCCGACCAGTGCTCGGGCTTGTCGTCGGCGGCCGGGTTGAGCCGATCCTGGATCAACCGGCCGAGCGCGGTGGCGCCCGTGTCGCCCTTGCGCATCGGGCACAGCACCTGCACCTGGCCCGGCTCGACGTTCTGCTTGCGGGGGATCGCCACCATGGCCAGGTGGGCCACCCGCCTGGCCACCTGCTCGGGGTCGTCGAGCTCCTCGAACCAGAAGCCGCCGCCGCCCGGCGTGCCCGGCAGGCGGCCCGCGCGGATGCGGTGGGCGGCGTCGATGATGCCGCTGCCGCCCGCCTGCCGGAACACGTGGGTGAGCTGGACCCGGGGGATCGCCGTCACGCGCAGCAGGTCGGCCAGGACGTCGCCGGCGCCGATGCTGGGGAGCTGGTCGCTGTCGCCGATCAGGAGCAGGTGGCTGCCCGGCTGGACGGCGGAGGTCAGCCGGGTGGCCAGGTGCAGGTCGAGCATGGACGCCTCGTCGACCACGATCAGGTCGGCCTGCGAGGGCCGCTCGTCGAAGAGCGTCTCCGGATCGGGGTCGGGCTGCTGGGCCAGCATCCGGTGCACGGTCATCGCGGGCAGCCCGGTCAGCTCCGACAGCCGTTTGGCGGCCTTGCCGGTGGGCGCCGTGAGCGTCACCGTGCCGCCCCCGGCGCGCACGGTGGCCGCGATGGCCCTGACCGTGTGGCTCTTGCCGCACCCCGGGCCGCCGGTGATGATCGAGACGGTGCTGGTCAGCGCCATCGTGACGGCCGCCCGCTGGTCTTCGTGCAGCTCTGGGTCCTCCTGGAACGAGCGCAGCGGCAGCGTCGAGCGGGCCTCCATGAGCGCGGTGAGCTGGGCGGTCAGCGCCATCTCACGGGCGTGCACGTGCTTGGCGTAGGCCACCACCTGCCCCGGCTGGTCGGGCGCCGACTCCACGACCACCCGCCGGTCGGCCACCAGCGCGTCGACCATCGGGCTCACCAGCTCCTGGTCCTGCTCGATCAGCTCAGCCGTCTCCCTGACCAGGGCGGACACCGGCACGAAGCAGTGGCCGTCGCGGCCGGCCGCCGACTCCAGCCGGTCGAGCAGCGCCGCCTTGACCCGCTGCGGGCTGCGCTCGGGCACCCCGGACTGCAGCGCGATCTTGTCGGCGACGCGGAACGCGATGCCCCTGACCCGCCCGATGAGCCGGTAGGGGTCGGTGGTCAGGACCTCGTCGGCGTCCTGCCCGAACACCTGGTAGATCTTGGCCGCGAGCAGCGGGCTGACCCCGAGCCCCTGCAGCGTCACCATCAGCGCGGCGATGGCCTTCTGCTCCTGCCACGCCTGGACGATCTGCCCCTGTCGCAGCGGGCCGATGTTGACGACCTCGGTGAGCCGCCCCGGCTCGCCGTCGATCACCTTGAGCGTGGCCTCGCCGAAATGGTCGACGATCGCGTAGGCCAGCCGCGGCCCGATGCCCCTGATCAGCCCCGACCCCAGGTAGATCCGGATGGCCCGCACCGACGACGGCGTCACCCGCTCGCACCCGGCGACCGCGAACCGCCGGCCGTAGCGGGCGTGCCGGCCCCAGTCGCCGTGCAGCCGCAGCGTCTCGCCCGGCTGGACGCCGGCCAGCGCCCGCCCGGTGGCCACGAAGTCGGGCTCGCCGTCGGCGCTCATGCGCGCGACGGTGTATTCGTCCTCCCGGACGTAGACGAGCTGCTCGACCGACGCCTCCACAGCAGAGATCAAACCACCCGCCACCGACAATGGCTCACATGGCCGTCGGATACGTCTCCAGCTCGGTGTCGCCCCACGGCTCGGCGTGCATCGGATGCAGGGCCCTGGTCTCCTCCAGCCAGAGGAAGGCGTCGTAGCGGCGGCCCACCGCCGTGGGCACGTAGTTGTCCCACTCCTCGCGGCCGGGGTCGTAGACGACGCCGACGGCACGGTGCCCGAGCGGCTCGTCGTACCAGTACGGGCGCTCGCCGGAGGGCGCGATGAACAGCGCCCGGCCGCCGGGCAGGTCCGCCTCGTGCAGCAGCGCCTCCAGGGACGCCCGGCGCGCGGGCGGCACCCGCATGACGTGGTGCTGCGCGCCCCACCGGTTCGCGGCCACCACCGAGCCCCGGTGGGTGCCGAACCCCACCAGCACCACCGCGTCGTCGCCGTGCCGCTCGCGGGCGATCCGGCCCAGGTTCGTCATCCCGGCGGCGGCCATGTCGGTGGCGCGGGCGTCGCCGACGTGCGTGTTGTGCGCCCACACGACGCCCTTGGCCCCCTCCTCGCCCGCCAGGCGGTCCAGGGTGTCGGCCATGTGGAGGTCCCGGACGTTCCACGACTCGGGGCCGCCGCGGACCATGGCCCGGTAGTAGCGCTCGGCCCCGGCCACGATCTCGGCGTTCTGGCGTACCCCGAGGTCGTCGGGGGCGGCCCGGACGACCTCGGACAGCAGGGTGACGACCTCGTCCTCGCACGTGCCGGGCACCAGCCGGGTGGCCGACGCGTACTGGCGCGGGTCGTGGCCGTAGGACTCGAGGCACCGCAGGGCCTCCATCACCGCCTCCATCCGCTCGGGCAGGTGGAGGGCGGCGTAGCGGTGGACGGCGCGCAGCGAGTCCCACAGGCTGTAGACGTCCAGCCCGTGGAAACCGCAGCGCCCGGCCGGCGGCAGGTCGCTGTTCCAGCGGCGCAGCCAGCGGCAGAAGTCGGTGACCTCCTCGTTGGCCCACATGAACGTGGGCCAGCGGCGGAAGGCGTACAGGGCCTCGAACGGGTCCGTGTCGCCGGTGACGGCCCGGTCGACGCGCTCGCAGTCCGGCCAGTCGCCTTCGACGGCGACGAAGCCGAACCCCTTCTCCGCGATCAACCGGCGGGTCAGCCGGTCGCGCCAGGCGTAGAAGTCGTGCGTGCCGTGGCTGGCCTCGCCGATGAGCACGAACCGGGCGGCGCCGACGCGTTCCATGAGCGGGCCGAGGTCGTCGGCGGTGTTCAGCGGCAGCGCGGAGCGCCGTACCTCGTCGGTGTGGGTCATTCCTCCTCCTCCGCGAGGATGCGCAGGCATTCGCGGGCGAGCTGGAGCTCCTCGCGTACCTGCACCACCAGGACGGGGACGGCCGCGTCGTACGCGCTGACCGGCCCGTCGTCGTGGCGGTTGCCCTGTGCGGGGGGCCGGACGCCGAGCAGCCCGAGGCGGCGGCAGACGGCCTCGCGCACCTCGGCCTGATCCCAGCCGATCTCGCCGGTGAACACCAGCGCGTCGATGCGCTCGAGCGAGGTCGCGGCGGCGGCGATCTCCCTGCTCACCCGGTGGGCGAAGACCTCCAGGGCCAGCGTGGCCCGCTCGTCGCCGTCGCGCCCGGCGGCCACCAGGTCGCGCGTGTCGCCCGAGCGCCCGCCGGACAGGCCCAGCAGCCCGGAGCGGCGTTCGAGCCCCTCGGCCAGCTCACCGGCGCTCAGGTGGCCCTCGGTCAGCAGCCACATGAGCATCCCGGGATCGACGCTGCCCGAGCGCTTGCTCATGGGCATGCCGTCCAGCGGTGTGAACCCCATCGAGGTGTCCAGACTGCGCCCGCCCGACACCGCGCTCACCGAGCAGCCGCCGCCGAGATGGGTCAGCAGGAGCTGGAGCTCGGACAGCGGCCGGCCGAGCAGGTCGGTCACCCGGTCGGCGGCCCAGGCGTACGAGAGGCCGTGGAAGCCGTAGCGGCGCAGGCCGTACCGGTCGCGCCACTCCTGCGGAAGGGGGTAGACGGCGGCCGTCTCGGGCAGGCCGGCGTGGAAGGCCGTGTCGGGGCAGAGCACGTGCGGCACGGCGGGGAGCTGCTCGCGGGCCGCCTCCAGCAGGGCCAGCGCGGGCGGCAGGTGCTGCGGCGCCAGGCTGGTCAGGCCGCGCAGCCCGTCGATCGTCTCGTCGTCGGCCACGGTGGGCCCGCGGACGAGGTCGCCGCCGTGCACCAGCCGGTGCGCCACGGCCCGGACGTCGCGGTCGAAGTGCCCGCCGAGGAACGCGGCCACCTCCTCCGCGGCCGCGCCGGGGTCGACGGCCCGCTCGGCGTGCGCGCTGTCCAGCACGCACCCGCCCTGGACGAGGTCGAGGCGCAGGCTTGACGAGCCGGCGTTGACGGTCATCACCGCCGCCGACTCGGTCAGTTGTTCGTCCATGGCCCGGCCCATGAACGCCGGGCTACCCGCCACCTTCAGTGCAAAACGGACGCATCGGGATGAACGGCTTTACCGCGCTCAGAGGTTGTCTCTTCTGGAGGTCGGGTAGTCGTGCGCCATGGAGATCACCCTGCAGGTGAACGGCGTACCGCGCGCGGTGGACGTGGATCCGCGGATGTCGCTGCTCGATCTGCTCCGCGAAAGACTCGGCCTCATCGGCGCCAAGAAGGGCTGCGACCACGGGCAGTGCGGGGCCTGCACGGTCCTCATCGACGGGCGGCGGGCCAACTCCTGCCTGGCGCTGGCGGTGGCCGTGGACGGCTCGCAGGTCACCACCGTGGAGGGGCTGGCCGACGGGGAGGACCTGCACCCCCTGCAGGCCGCCTTCATCGAGCACGACGCCTTCCAGTGCGGCTACTGCACGCCGGGGCAGCTCTGCTCGGCCCTGGGCATGCTGGGCGAGCCGGGCCCGAGCGTCGTGACCGAGGACATCACCGCCGACCCCGGCCTCACACCCGAGGAGATCCGCGAGCGCATGAGCGGCAACCTGTGCCGCTGCGGCGCCTACGTCAACATCGTGAGCGCGATCGCCGAGGTGGCACCGTGAAGCCCTTCGACTACGCCCGCGCCGCCAGCACGACGGAGGCGGTGCGCGCCTTCGGCCCCGGCACCATGTACCTGGGCGGCGGCACCAACCTGGTGGACCTCATGCGGCTGGGCGTGGCCGAGCCCGAGCGGCTGGTGGACGTCAGCCGGCTGCCGCTCGACCGGATCGAGGCCGTGGGCGACCGCGTCCGCGTCGGCGCCACCGTGCGCAACACCGACCTCGCCTTCGACCCCCTGATCCGCGCCCGCTACCCCATGCTGGCCCGCGCGGTGCTCAGCGGCGCGTCGGGCCAGGTGCGCAACGTCGCCACGGTCGCCGGCAACCTGCTGCAGCGCACCCGGTGCACGTATTTCCAGGACGTGACCAGGCCGTGCAACAAGCGCCGCCCCGGCTCCGGCTGCCCGGCGATCGAGGGCGACCACGCGGGCCTGGCCGTGCTCGGCACGTCCGGCGCGTGCGTGGCCACCCACCCGTCGGACATGGCGGTCGCGCTGGCCGCCCTGGAGGCCGAGGTGCACGTCACGGGGCCGGCCGGCGACCGGATCATCCCCATGCCCGGCCTGCACCGCCTGCCCGGCGACGAGCCGGAGCGGGACACCGTGCTCGAACCCGGCGACCTGATCACCGCCGTGGAGCTGCCCCCGCCGCCCCCGGGCGCCTCCCTCTACCGCAAGGTGCGCGAGCGGGCGTCGTTCGCGTTCGCGCTCGTCTCGATCGCGGCCGTGCTCGACGTGCGGCCCGACGGCACGGTGGGCGCGTGCCGGATCGCGCTCGGCGGCCTGGCCCACGTGCCCTGGCGGGCCGAACGCGCCGAACAGGCCCTGATCGGCGGGCCGGCGACCGGCGAGGCGTTCCTGGAGGCGGCCGAGGCCGAGCTGGAGCCGGCCCGGCCGCTGCCGCGCAACGCGTACAAGGTGCCGCTGGCCCGCAACCTGATCGTCTCGACGCTGGAGGAGCTGGCACCGTGAACCGCATCGAGGGCCGCGTCAAGGTCACGGGACTGGCCACGTACGCCGCCGAATATCCGGCCGAGGGCCTCACCCACGCCTACGCCGTGCAGTCGCGCATCGCCAAGGGCCGCGTCAAGCGCGTGGACGGCGGCCCGGCGCTCGAACTGCCCGGCGTGCTGGCCGTGCTGTCCTGCGAGGACCCGCCGCCCCTGGCCGAGGGCGTCGAGGGCGAGCTGGCCCTCTTCCAGAGCCGGGAGGTCGCCTACCGCGGCCAGATCGTCGCCGCCGTGGTCGCCGACAGCTACGAGAACGCCCGCGCCGCCGCCGCGGCCGTCCGCGTCGAGTACGACCCCGGCGACCACGACGTGACCCTGCGCGCCGACCACCCCGGCCTCTACAAGCCGGAGGTCGTCAACCCGAACTTCCCCGCCGACACCGGGCACGGCGACGTGGAGGCCGGGCTCGCCGAGGCCGCGACGACCGTGGACGTCACCTACACGACCCCGGTCCTGCACAACAACCCGATGGAGCCGCACGCGTGCGTGGCCCTGTGGGAGAAGGACGGCCGGCTCCTGGTGTACGACAGCATCCAGGGCACCACCTCGGACCGCGACACCCTCGCCAAGACGCTCGGCCTGCCGCCGGACGGCGTGCGCGTGGTGGCCAGGCACGTGGGCGGCGGCTTCGGCTCGAAGGGCAGCACCAGGCCCCAGGCCGTGCTGGCCGCCCTGGCCGCCAGGGCCGTGGGCCGCCCGGTCAAGATCGCGCTGACCCGGCAGCAGATGTTCGACGTCACCGGCTACCGCACGCCCACCATCCAGCGGCTGCGGCTGGGCGCCGACGCGGGGGGCAGGCTGACGGCGCTGGAGCACGTGGCGTACGAGCAGAGCTCCACGCTGGTCGAGTTCGCCGAGCAGACCGCGCTCCCGGCCCGCGTCATGTACGCCACCCCGGCCCTGCGCACCGCGCACCGGCTCGTCCGGCTGGACGTGGCCACCCCGTCGTGGATGCGCGCCCCGGGAGAGTGCCCCGGCATGTACGCCCTGGAGTCCGCCCTCGACGAGCTGGCCTGCGCGGCCGGCATCGACCCGGTGGAGCTGCGCGTCCTCAACGAGCCGGACACCGAGCCCGGCAGCGGCCTGCCGTTCAGCTCCCGCCACCTGGTGGCCTGCCTGCGCGAGGGCGCCCGCCGCTTCGACTGGGACGCGCGCGACCCGCGGCCCGGCATCAGGCGCATGGGGGAGTGGCTGGTCGGCACCGGCGTGGCCGCCTCCACCTACCCGGCGTACCGCAGCCCGTCGAAGGCCGTGGCCACCCTGCGCGACGACGGCGACTTCCTCGTCCAGGTGGCCGCCGCCGACATCGGCACCGGCGCGCGCACGGTCCTGACCAGGATCGCGGCGGACACGCTGGGCGTCGCCCCGCAGCGGGTGCACCTCGAGCTCGGCGACAGCGCCCTGCCCGACGCGCCCGTCGCGGGCGGCTCCATGGGCACGGCCTCGTGGGGCACGGCCGTCGTACGGGCCTGCGAGGAGCTCCTGCGCGACGGCAAGGAGGGCCGCGCCGACACCACCGAGGAGGTCAGGAACGCCGCCAAGCTGGCCAGGCAGGCCTTCGGCGCCCAGTTCGCCGAGGTCCGCGTCAGCGCGGTGACCGGCGAGGTGCGGGTGCCGCGCCTGCTCGGCGTGTTCGCCTGCGGCCACATCGTGGACGCCAAGCTGGCCAGGTCGCAGTTCCTCGGCGGCATGACCATGGGGCTCGGGATGGCGCTGATGGAGGAGACGCTGACCGACGCGGAGTTCGGCGGCTTCCTGCACCGCGACCTGGCGCAGTACCACGTGCCCGCCTGCGCCGACGCGACCGGCGTGGAGGCGCACTGGCTGGAGGAGCACGACGACGAGCTCAATCCCATGGGCTCCAAGGGCATCGGCGAGATCGGCATCGTGGGCACCGCCGCCGCGATCGGCAACGCCGTGCACCACGCCACCGGCCACCGGATCCGCGACCTCCCTCTCACGCCCGCCAAGATCCTCATGGCGAGGTTTTAGCTCCGTTTGACGCGGAAGAAGGACTCTCTCGTCGACAAGCGGGAGGCGGCGTTGAAGAACGAGTCGCACGAGGAGCGCGCGGACCGGAATTTCGTGGAGCTCCTTCAGGGCGCCCGCGTGGCGGTCACCGGCGTGCAGGTGCTGTTCGCGTTCCTGCTGACCGTGCCCTTCTCCTCGTCGTTCGCCCGGCTGGACCAGGCCGACCGGTGGCTGTACTACGCGGCGCTGTGCAGCGCCGCGCTGGCGTCGATCTTCTACATCGCGCCGACCGCGCAGCACCGCGTGCTGTTCCGCCAGGGCCTCAAGGAGACGCTGGTACGCCGCTCCAACATCTACGGCATTTTGGGGGCGCTGTCGCTGGCGGTCTCGATGACCACGTCCACGATGTTCGTGATCGACTACCTGTTCGACGCGACGCTGGCCTGGGTCACCGCCGGCGTCCTGGCCGCGCTGGCCCTGTGGACCTGGTTCGGCCAGCCGTCGATGGACCGGTCGTCCGACGGTCAGCCCTCTGATCGCTCCGGAGGCTCCGGGGGCAGCTCGGTGTCGTCGTCACAGGACTGACGCGTGTACGCGGCCCGCGCCACCATGTAGGCCGCCACCGACACGGTGATCACCTGGGAGATGCCGACCAGCACCAGCGGGCCGGCGTTCGCCCAGGTGGGCCGGTGCAGCCACATGGCCAGCAACACCAGCAGCACGCCGAGCACCTGCGGCTTCGTGCCCGCGTGCATGCGGTCCAGCGTCGTACGGAAGCGCACCAGCCCGGCCCCGGCCGACAGCGCCAGGACCGCGCCGGTGAGCAGGCAGACCGCAGCCAGGACGTCCATCACCGCGACCTCCCGGAGAAGAACCGGGCCAGCGACACCGACCCCACGAACCCCAGCAGCGACAGCACCAGCAGGATCGGCAGGTCCGAATAGTCGTCCCTGGCCACGGCGAACGCCCCGGCGCCGCACATCGACAGCGACGTCACCACGTCGAGCGCCACCGCCCGGTCCAGCATCGAGGGCCCGCGCGCCACCCGGTAGAGCGAGGCCGCGGCCCCGCACCCGAGCAGCCCCAGCGTCACCAGGTACACCACCGTCATCGCAGCTCCTCCCGATCGTGGCGGGTGCCGAACGCGGCCACGATGCGCGACTCCAGCCCCGCCACGTCGGCCCGCACGGCCTCGGTGACGTCGCCGGGCCGTCCCAGCACGTGCAGCACCAGCTCCCGTGGGTAGGCCTCCAGCACGAGGCTGCCCGGCACCGTGGACAGCGCGATCATGACCAGCACGGTCATGGACTCGGACGACGTGCGCAGCCCCACGCGGACGATCTGCGCCGGCGGCTGCCCGGGATGCGCCACCCAGAACACCACCCGCGCGGTCGAGGTCACCATGTCCCACGAGAAGTGCAGCAGGAACCGCGCCAGCGCCACCGGATGGACCCGGACGCCCGGGTCGAGGATCGGCAGCGGCAGCAGCCACGTCACCACCAGCCCGGCCGCCAGCCCGCCCAGCACGTTGCCCGGCGACAGCTCGCCCCACAGCGTCACCCACACCAGCGTCAGCCAGGCCACCAGCGGCAACGGCACGCGCCGGCCGAGCAGCCGGGGCGCCAGACGGTACCGGTTCATCGCGTTCCCCCCAGGACGGCCGTGACGTAGGGCTCGCGGGCCATCAGCTCCGTCGCCGCCCGCTCGGCCAGCGCCGACAGCGGCCCGGCCAGCACCGTGAACGACAGCCCCAGCGCGACCAGCGCCGCCACCGAGAGCGGCAGCGCCACGGGCAGCGTGGCCGTGGTGACGGTCGGGTCCTCGCCGGTGTTCTCCTCGCTCTCCAGGACCTGGCCCACCCGGTCGCCGCGCGGGCCGCGCCAGAACGCCTTGCCCCACGCCTTGGCGACGGCGTACAGGGTGAGCAGGCTCGTGACCAGGCCCGCGACCACCAGCGTGACCGGCAGCCAGCGGCCGTCGGCCAGGCCCGCCTGGACCAGCATCAGCTTGCCGAGGAAGCCCGACATCGGCGGGATGCCCGACAGGTTCATGGCCGGCACGAAGAACAGCACGGCGATCAGCGGCGTGGCCCGCATCAGGCCGCCCAGCCGGGTCACCGACGTGGTGCCCGTGCGCCGCTCGATCATCCCCGTCACCAGGAACAGGCTCGTCTGCACGGTGATGTGGTGCACCACGTAGAAGATCGCGCCCGCCATCCCGGCCACGGTGGACAGGCCCACCCCGAACACCATGTAGCCGATGTGGCTGACCAGCGTGAACGACAGCATCCGCTTCAGGTCGGTCTGCGCGACCGCGCCCAGCACGCCCGCCAGCATCGTGGCCAGCGCCACCCACATGAGCAGCGTCGACACCGGCCCGCCGGGGAACAGCAGCGCCTCCAGCCGGATGATCGAGTAGACGCCGACCTTCGTGAGCAGCCCGGCGAACACGGCCGTGGCCGGGGCGGGCGCGGTCGGGTAAGAGTCGGGCAGCCACGCCGACATCGGGAAGATCGCCGCCTTGATCCCGAACGCCAGCAGCAGCGTCAGCTCCACCAGCAGCTTGACCTGCTCCGGCAGCGTGGCGAACCGCTCGGCGAGCTGCGCCAGGGAGAGCGTCCCGGTGGCGCCGTAGGAGATGGCCAGCGCGATCAGGAACAGCATCGACGAGGCCAGGGCCATGAGCGTGTACGTGGCGCCCGCCCGGATCCTGGACTCGGTGCCGCCGAACGTGAGCAGCACGTACGAGCCGCTCAGCAGCAGCTCGAACGCCACGAACAGGTTGAACAGGTCACCCGACAGGAACGCGTCCGCCACGCCCGCCACCATCACCAGGAACGCCGGATGGAAGATCGCCATGGGAGCGTCGTGCTCCTGCTCGTCATAGGCGTTGACCACCGAGTACGCCATCACGCACAGCGTCACCGCCGACGACACCACCAGCACTAGCGTCGAGAGCCGGTCGGCCACCAGGCAGATGCCGATCGGGGCGGCCCACCCGCCCAGCTCGGTCACCAGCGGGCCGCGCTCGTCGGCCGCGATCATCAGCACGATCGCCACGGCCAGCGAGAGGCCGAGCGTGCCGAGGCTGATGAGCGACTGCAGCCGCCGCAGCCGGCCGCCGATCGCCAGTTTCACCCCGGCGGCCAGCAGCGGCAGCAGCACGGGCACGCAGACGAGGCTCTCGAGCGGGATCGGGGCGTCCATGGTCAGTCGTCGCCCTCCAGCTCGGGGTCCTGCGCGAGGGCCTGCCGCTCGCGTTCCTCCCTGATGGCCGCCCGCATCTGCCTGCGCGCGTCCCGCTGGCGCGCCTTCAGCTTCCTGCGCAGCGCCCGCTCCCTGGCCGCCTGCGCCTCCCGCCCGCGCGAGTGCTCCTCACGCAGCTCGTCGATGCGCTGCAGGTTGTCCATGGTGGCCGCGTCCTCGCGCAGCCCGGCCTCCTCCAGGCGCTGCTCCAGCTCCTCCTGGGAGATCCCCTCCTGTTCCAGCCGGCGCATCCACTCCTCGAGCTCGTCGTGCACGCGGGCGATGCGCCGCTCCAGGTCGGCCTCCTCCAGCCGCTCCCGCTCGGCCTGCTCGGCCTCCAGGTTCGCCAGCTCGGCCCGCTGCTCGACGACCAGCCGCCGGTAGGCGTCCCGCCGGGCGCGTACGGCGTCGCCCAGCTCGCCGCGGCGGGCGCGCAGCCGTACGCGGCGGTCCTCGGTGTCGTCCTGGACCTCGTCGCTCCCGGTGAGCTGCCACGAGCGGTGCACGAGGGCCAGCAGGAACGCCGTCACGCCCAGGGTGATGACGATGGCGGTGAGCACCATGGCCTGCGGCACCGGGTCGGCCATGCCGGGGGTGCCGACGAAGGGCGGGCCGCCGGCGTCGCCGCCCGCGGTGACGATCAGCAGGTTCACGCCGTTGCCGAGCACGATGACGCCGGCCAGGATGCGTACCAGGCTGCGTTCGAGCAGCAGCGTCGCGCCGGTCGCGATGAGCACGCAGCAGGCCAGGAACGGCAGCAGGGCGATCGTCACGCGCTCTCCTCCGCCGGCTCGGTCTCGATCTGGCCGTCCAGCTCGGCGCCCAGGGCGCGCAGCACGTCCTGGACCATGCCGATCACGGAGACGTACACGCCGAGGTCGAACAGCAGGCCCGTGGACAGGTGCAGGTGGCCCACCAGCGGCACGTCCACGTCCGTGGCCAGCATGTCCAGCGCCGCGCGGCCGAACAGCAGTCCGACCAGCGCCGTGCCCGCCGACAGCGTCAGGCCCGCCCCCATGAGCACGCCGGCGTGCACCGGCACGGCCGCGGCCAGCTCGTCGCGCCCGCCCGCCAGGTAGCGCACGGTGATCGCCAGCCCGGCCACGATGCCGCCCGCGAACCCACCGCCCACTCCGCTGTGCCCGATGAACAGCAGGAACACCGACAACAGCAGCACCGTGTGGAACGTCAGCCGGGCCGCCACCTCGAACGCCAGCGCCCGCTGCCCGCGCGGCAGCGTGGCCGCCAGCCAGTGCGTGCGCTCCGGCCGGTGCCCGCCTGCGGCCCGCACGATGCTGTACGACCTGCGCCGCAGGAACACCAGGCTCGTCACGCCCAGCGTCAGCACGACGAGCACCGTGCCCTCGCCCATCGTGTCCCAGGCGCGGATGTCGAGGATCAGCGCGCTGACGATGTTGCGGGCGCCCGCCTCCTCCGCCGCCGTGCCCATGAGCGCGCCCACCGGCTCGACGGTCCGGGCGCTCATCGCCAGCATGCCCGCGCCCGCGGCCACCACGCCCACGGCCAGCCCGATCACCAGCCGCAGCGCGACCGGCAGCCGTCCCTTGACCGGGTCGATCGGCAGCCGGCGCAGCACCAGCGCGAACACCACCAGGCTGAGCGTCTCGGCCAGGAACTGGGTGAGCGCCAGGTCGGGGGAGCCGTGGGCGAGGAACAGCAGGGCCGTGCCGTAGCCGGTGAGGCCGACGACGACCGCGAGCAGGATGTAGGCCCGGGAGAACAGCACCAGCACGGCCGCCGCCACCAGCAGCACGGTGACGACGGGCTGCTCGGGGCGCTGCCAGGCGACGAGCGGGAGGGGCAGGCGGGGCGGGCCGCCATAGAGGAGGGAGAACAGGCCGACGCCGACGGTGGCCAGCAGGGTGAGCATCAGGTAGTCGGGCAGCGAGCCGCGCTGGATGAGGCCGGTGAGCTGGATGGCGAAGCGGTCGAGACGGCGTACGGCCGCCCAGTAGAGCCGGCTGGAGTCGACCACGTGCAGCGCCGTGCCCACCTTGGCCACCGGCTCCCTGGCCAGGAACAACGCCGCCCCGGCCGCCAGGGCCGCCGCCGACAGCAGCAGCGGGAGGGTGAACCCGCTCCAGACCGCGAGATGGGCCTCGTGCCCAGGGTCCCGGTAGGTCCCCGTGAAGCCGGACACGGCGCCGGCGTACCAGCCGGCCAGGGGGGCGAGCACCAGCCCCAGCACCGACAGCAGCGCGGCCGGGACGGTCATGGCCGCGGGCGCCCGGTGCACGGGCCGCGCCTCGACGCCCGGTTTGCCGGCGAAGGCCCCCCACAGGAACCGCAACGTGTACGCCGCCGTCAGCGCCGACCCCGCCACCACGCCCGCCAGCGCGAGCGGCGCGTCCAGCAGCGCCTCCAGCGCCGCCTCCTTGGCCGCGAACCCCGCCAGCGGCGGCAGCCCCGCCATCGACGCCCCCGCGAGCACCGCCGCCGCGCACACCCACGGCATCGCCCGCCCCACGCCGCTCAGCTCGCCCAGCGTCCGGGTGCCCGCCGCGTGGTCGACGATGCCCACCACCAGGAACAGCGCCGCCTTGAACAGCGCGTGCGCGAGCAGCAGGCCCGCCCCGGCCAGGGCCGCGGCCTGCGTGCCGGAACCGAACAGCACGGTCAGGAAGCCGAGCTGGCCGACCGTGCCGAAGGCCAGCAGCCGCTTCAGATCGGTCTCGCGCAGCGCCCGCCAGCCGCCCAGCAGCATCGTCAGCACGCCGAGCGGCACCGCCACCGCCCGCCACACCGCCAGGTCGCCGAACGCGGGGCCCAGCCTGGCCAGCAGGTACACGCCGGCCTTGACCATGGCCGCCGCGTGCAGGTACGCCGACACCGGCGTCGGCGCGGCCATCGCCGCCGGCAGCCACGTGCTGAACGGGAAGATCGCCGACTTCGACAGCGCGCCGGCCAGCACCAGCACCAGGGCCACCGGGCCGGCGTCAGGGGGCCGGGCGACGATCTCCGAGATCTGGTACGTGCCCGCCGCCTGCCCGAGCAGGACGAACCCGGCGAGCATGGCCAGGCCGCCGAGCGTGGTGACCGACAGCGCCTTCATCGCGGCCTGCCTGCTCATCCTGCTGAGGGGGTCGTAGCCGATGAGGAGGTAGGAGAAGACCGTGGTCAGCTCCCAGAACACGTACAGCAGGAGCAGGTCGTCGGCCGTCACCAGCCCCAGCATCGACCCGGCGAAGGCCACCATCACGCCGCCGTAGCGGCCGAGCCCGTCGTCGCCCCGCGGGAGGTAGCGGGCGC
Source organism: Nonomuraea sp. NPDC050643 (assembly GCF_040654715.1). NCBI lineage: Bacteria > Bacillati > Actinomycetota > Actinomycetes > Streptosporangiales > Streptosporangiaceae > Nonomuraea > Nonomuraea sp. NPDC050643. The sequence goes on from NZ_JBFAIM010000070.1 coordinate 37,689, forward strand.
TGTAGACGAGGACGAGCACGCCGACCCCGGTGACCAGCGACATCATCAGCACGGCGAGCGGATCGGCGCGGAAAGACAGCTCCAGGCCCATGACCGGAGCCCACGGGGTGCTCTCGTAGGCGGGCAGGCCGCGCGCCGCCAGCCAGACGGTGCAGGCGAAACCGGCCGCGGGGGCCACGGCCACGACGAACAGGGAGGCGCGCCCGATGCGCGCGGCGAGCCAGGGAGCGCAGACCGCCGCGACCGCATGCAGAATCAGCAGCGATTCCATGGGCTCCTCGGGCTCTTTCGGACTTCCAGCCGGAATTTCCGGCTACGTCCGTCCGTGCCCAATCTCTCCCGCGCCCCGGGCCGCCGCCACGCAGGCACGACAGAGGTTGACCAGTCCCACACCGTGGTGTGGGACTGGCTTTCGCTCAGGCCTTCGTGCAGGCGTTGGGCCGCGGAGCCCGCGCCGTGAGCAGGTAGCGGTCGATCTGCCGGTCGAGGCAGGACGAGCTCCCGGCGTACGCGGTGTGCCCGTCGGCGTCGTTCGTCAGCAGCACGCCGTTGCCCAACTGTGCCGCCAGCGCCTTGGCCAGCTTGTACGGGGTCGCGGGGTCACGCGTCGTGCCCACCACCACGATCGGCGGCGAACCCGCGGCCCGCACCTTCTTCGGGTAGCGGGTGCCCTTGACCGGCCAGTAGGGGCAGGGGCTCTCGGGGTGGTCGACGCAGTTGATGGCCATGAGGGCCTCGAACCCGTTGTCGTAGCTGCCGTTGGTGCGCCGCCCGTTGCTCTCGTCGGCCAGCAGCAGCAGCCGGGCGCCCTCGCCCTTGTAGGCGTCCGTCAGCGCCTGCCGCAGCCGGGGCCAGAGCCGCGTGGAGTACATCGAGTAGTCCACCGCCGCGCGTACGACGGCCTCGTTGACCTGCCTGCTGTCGTACGCGTTGCGCAGCGGGGCCAGGTCGGCCCGCTGGTAGAGCAGGTCGAGCTGCTTGAGCGCGGCCTTGACCGAGTGCTTCTTGAACGGGCAGCCCTTGGTCTTGAAGCAGTCGCGCAGGAACGACGCGGTCGCCACCTGGAAGCCCTTGTCCTGGTCGACGGCGAAGTCGTCCATCGTCTGGGAAGGATCCTCCGCGCCGTCGAGCACCATCGCGCGAATCCGCTTCGGGAACATGTCCGCGTAGATCGAGCCGAGGTAGGTGCCGTACGAGAATCCCAGGTAGGACAGCCGCTGCTCACCCAGCGCCGCCCGCATCACGTCCATGTCGCGCGCCGCGTTCACGGTCGTGACGTTGGCCAGGAGCTTCTTGCTCGCGTTCTTCGCGCAGTATTGGGCGAAGGTCCGGTTCCACCGCTTGAGCAGCTTCTCCTCGCCAGGCGTGTCCGGGGTCTGGTCGACGGCGAAGAACGCGTCCAGTTCGATCGGCGCCATGCACCGCACCGGTGAGGACCCGCCGACCCCGCGCGGGTCGAATCCGACGATGTCGAACCGCTGCCGGAGGCTCGCCGAAACAATGGACTTGTTTCCTTTCACAAAGTCCACACCCGACGCTCCAGGCCCACCTGGATTCACCAGTAGCGAGCCGATCTTTTTTCCGGTGGCGGGCAGGCGAATCATATTGATCTTCATCTGCCGGTCGCCGGGCGTCGAATAGTCGAGTGGCACCCGGAGTGAGGCGCATTCATAGCCGCCGCCACACCCGGACCAGGTGAGACGCTGTGCGTAGAAACCGTCGAGCCGCCCGGGCGTCGCAGCTTGAGCCGTGCCCGAGAAACCGGTCAAAGCGATCAAGCCTGCCATCACAGGCGCAAGGGTTTTGATCAGTCGATGCATAGGATGAAAGTGCGCTCTAAAGCTTGCGGAATCCTTTAAAGGTACCTGAACGGATCGGATGCAAGCGACCCCGGGAAGCCGGGCGCGCATTCTTTTACCTGCGGTTCTGATCGGAAACGAGATCCTTTTCGCCGCGAAACCCGGCCTGGCCGGACGAGCGCGCGCGGGCATCCGCCGGCGCATCCGGGCGCCGGGAGACCATGGTTCGACGGCCCGCGGGGGCGTCAGGCCGGTCGACTGTGACGGCCGTCACACGGCCTTTCTTCAGAGGGAGCCGTCGTCGACCCGGAGGCGGACCTCCTCGGCCAGTTGGTCGAGGGAGCGGTCGAGCAGCGTGCGCACCTTCCCGGCCCGCTCCCCGGAGTCGGGCTCGTCGAGCAGGCTGATGTGCAGGGTCACCTCGCTGGCGCCGTCGGCCGTGTCGGCCACCTGGAGCCAGCCCGCGTAGCCGGGATGGTCGCGCCCGCCCCACTCCACCCGGAGCTGCTCCTCGGACGTGCGGAGCAGGCCCTCATGCTTGCCGGAGCCGGGCACCAGGGGGCCGTCGGCCTCGACGATGCCGGGGCCGCTGCCGTGGACCGAGAGGCCTTGCGGGATCCATCGGTCCATGACCTCCAAATCGGACGCGATCCCGAACACGATCATGCTGTCTGCGGGCATCCCACGCGTCGCCTCGAACTCCGCCATATCGCCCCCCAGGTTCTAATGCGGACGCCGTACCCCTGTGATCTGCTCGCAAACCGCAGCCGTCGCGTCGGCCTCTCCCGCTACGGTTGCGTGCGTGGGGAGTCATGGGGCGAGGGGAGTGGGGCCATGGCGGAGCTGCCACGGGTGCCGCCGGAGATGTTCCGGTTCACCACCACGGAGCGGGCCGACCTGCACACCGCGGTCCTTTACGCCTTCGGGGAGGCCAACGAACGGCTCGAGACGGCGCTGACCGTCGAGGAGGTGCACGAGCGGCTGCGCGCGGTGGGGTGGTTCGCGCCGGTCGCCGAGCCCGACCTGGCCGGGACGCTCAAGCAGCTCGTCGGCTGGGAACTGCTCGACGTGATCTTCAATCACGCGGGCAGCTTCGCCACCGCCGAGGAGTACGAACGCAAGAACCTGCAATATTCGCTGACCAAGCGCGGAGAGGCCGCGTTCGCCGGGGTGCAGCACGCCATGGCGATGCTGGCGTCGGCGGGGGCGCTGCAGACCGCCGTGCTCGACGCGGTCGCCGACCGGCTGGGGGAGCTCGACGACCTGCTGCGCGACCCCGACCCGGGCCGCAACCGGCGCGTCTTCACCAGCCTTCAGGAGCTGGAGGGGCACCTCGACGGGCTGCGCGGCAACACCAAGCAGTTCAACGGCGAGTTGCAGCGGCTGCTGCGGGTCGAGGGCACGGACCTGGCGACCTTTCACGAGGTCAAGGCCGCCACGGTGGCCTACCTCCAGGAGTTCGTGACCAACCTGGAGCAGCGCGGCGACACCATCGCGGCGGCGCTGCGCGCGGTGGCCGCCCACGGCGTGAGCGTGCTGCACGCCCGCGCGCTCGACGGGGCCGATCTGCCGAAGGTGCCGGGCGCCGATCCCGTGACGCCGTGGCTGGCGGCGCGGGCGGCCCGATGGGAGGGGCTGCGGTCGTGGTTCGCGCCCGAGGACGGCGGCGTGCCGCGGGTGCGGCAGCTCCACGACGTGGCGCGGCGGGCGATCGTGTCGCTGTTGCAGGTGCTCGACCGGATCACCGACTCGCGCCGCCGTTCCTCCAGCGCCGCCGCCGACTTCCGTACGCTGGCCCGCTGGTTCGCCACCGCGGCCGGCGAGGACGACGCGCACCGGCTGTGGGACGCGGCGTTCGGGCTCGGCTCCGCCCGGCACGCGCATCTCGGGCACGCCGACGCCGAGCTGATCCCGGCCGGGGTGCCGTGGGCGGAGGCGGAGCCGGTCGAGGTGTCGGCGCTGCTGCGGTCACGGGGGCGCACGGAGCGGATGGGGCGCACGGGAAGGGTGCGCGACGTGACGGCGCTGCGGGCCGAGCGCAGGGCACGGGCCGAGAAGGAGCGGGCCGAGCTGGAGGCCGCCTGGTCGGCCCTGGCCACGACGGGCGCGATGCGGCTGTCGCGGCTGGGCAAGCTCGGCCACGACACGTTCGGCCGGCTGCTCGACCTGCTCGGCAGGGCGCTGGCCGAGCGGCCCGACTCGACCGGGTTCCGGCGCGCGGTCACCTCCGACGGAAGGGTGGAGATCGTGCTGCGGCCTCCCGACGACGGGGCGGTGGCGGTGCTGCGCACCTCGGAGGGCTGGTTCCGGGGGCCCGACTATCTCATCGACGTGCGCTCGCTGGGCGACGCCGGTGACCGGCGGGCGAGCGGCCCCGGGGCCGAGGAGCGGCACGGGCGGGTGGCGGGCGCGTGAGCAGTCTGGCCAACCAGCTCGTCAGGGCCGAGAAGGAGGAGATCGCGCGGGCGATCAGGACCCTGCTCGGGCGGCCGCTCGTCTCCCTGCACGACGATCCCGCCGCCTTCGACCTGATCAGGAAACGCCGGCAGCCGCTGATCCAGTGGTTCGACTACTTCTGCGGCTGGCGGCTCGTCGTCGAGTCGCGCCAGGGCTACGCGCGCCTGGTCAAGGTCCGTTCCGAGGCGAGCGCCACCCGGCCCGCCCGGCGCCGCCGCAGCACGAGGGCGCCGTTCGACCGCCGCCGCTACACGCTGCTGTGCCTGTGCGCGGCCGAGCTGCTCACCTCGCCCGTCACCACCATCGGCATGCTGGCCCAGCGGGTGGTTCAGGCGGCCGCGGTGGAGGCGGACGTGCCGGCGTTCGACCCGGTCAGGAACGACGAGCGGGCCGCGTTCGTCGACGCCCTCAAGCTGCTGGAGCACTTCGGCGCCGTCACCGCCATGGACGGCGCCACCGACTCCTACCTCGACGACGAGGACGCCAAGGTCCTCTACCGGGTCGACACCACCCGCGTCATCAGGCTGCTGGCCGCCCCGATGCCGCCGTCCCGCGCGGCGGAGCCGCTCGACGCCCTCACCGTGGAGGCCCGCTACGGAGGCGACGAGCCGACCGAGACCCAGCGCAACCTGTGGGCCCGCCACTCCCTCATCCGGGGCCTCCTCGACGAGCCCGTCGTCTACCGCGACGACCTGACCCCCGCCCAGCTCGCCTACGCCGCCTCCCTCACCGGCCGCCAGATCCTCCGCCGCGCCGCCGAAGAGGCCGGGTTCGTGCTCGAGGAACGCGCCGAGGGCTTCCTGCTCGTCGATCCCGACGCGACGGCCACCGACACGAAGTTCCCCGACGACAGCAGCCACGCCAAGGTGGCCGCCCTGCTCATGCTCGACCTGCTCGTCACCTCGGGCCCCGTCACCACGGCCCGGCTCGACACCGAGGCCACCGGGCTGCTGGGCCGGTTCCCGCAGTGGGCCAAGGCCTACCAGTCCGACGGCGGCGGGCCGCGGCTGGCCGCCGACGCGCTGGAGGTGCTCGAGTGGTTCGGGCTCGCCCGCCGTACGGGTGACGAGGTCACCGCCCTGCCCGCCGCGGCCCGCTACCGGGTCGACCGTGGCGCGGCCATCCAGGAGGACTCATGACAGTCACCGAGCTCACCCCGTCGCGCGCCGGGCACGGCGTGGACGCCCGCTGGACTCCGGTGCGGGCCGGGATCCTCAACGTGTGGCGCTACTACGACGAGGTGTTCGAGTTCCACCGGGGCCGGCTGCTGCTGCGCGGGCCCAACGGCAGCGGCAAGTCCAAGGTGCTGGAGCTGCTGCTCCCGTACGTGCTGGACGCCAGCCTGAAGCCGAGCAGGCTGTCCACGTTCGGCGGCACCGAGCGCACCATGCACTGGAACCTCATGGGCGACGGCGCGGGCGGCGCCACCCGGGTCGGCTACGTGTGGCTGGAGTTCGGGCACGCCGACGGCCGCTGGTTCACCTGCGGCGCCCGGCTCCAGGCCACCATCCACACCAAGAACGTCACCGCCGCCTACTTCACCGCCGAGGCCCGCGTCGACACCCCCGACGGCATCCGGCTCACCGGCGAGGGCGGCCAGCCGCTGACCAAGGCCCAGCTCGCCGACGAGCTGGGCGCGTCGGGCAAGGTCCACGAGTCCGCCGAGTCCTACCGTACGGTCGTGCGCCAGACGCTCTACCGGGCGCTCAACGAGCAGCGCTACGACTCCCTCCTCACCGCGCTGCGCCAGCTCCGCACCCCCAAGCTCTCCGAGCGCCTCGACCCCGGGCTGCTGTCCGACCTGCTGTCCAGCGCCCTGCCGCCCCTGGGAGAGGGCGAGATCCACGAGATCGCGGAGGGGTTCGAGCGGCTCGACCGGCAGCGCGAGGAGCTGCGCCTGCTCGACCGCGACGTGGAGGAGGCCGACCGGCTCGCCACCCGGCAGCGCGGCTACGCCCAGCGCGTCCTGCGGGCCGCCGCGGCGGCGGTGACCTCGGCGGGATACGCCATCGACGCGGCGGCGGCGGAGGCCAAGGCCCGGCGGGAGGGGCTCAAGGAGGCCGAGGCCGAGTTGCACGCCGCCACGCTGCGGTTGGGGGAGGAGGAGGCCCAGGAACTGGCGCTGGCCGCGCAGGTCGACGGGCTGAAGGAGAGTGAGGCCTACCGGGCCGGGGGTGACCTGCACCGGCTCCGTACGCAGGCGCAGGCGGCGCACGAGGCGGCGGCCCGGCTGCGCGACCAGGCGGGGGAGGCGGCCCGGTCGGTCACGGGCAAGCAGGAGCTGTCCGCGGAGGCCGCCGGCACGGCCCGTACGGCAGGGCGGCTCGCCGACCGCGCCCGCGCGGAGGCCCGCCACGCGGCCGAACGCGCAGGCCTCCTCACCGTCCACGAGGAGGCCGAACGAGCGGGATCCGCCCAGGACGAGCACGAACGCGCCCGATCCACGGAGAACGAGCCTGGGCGCGCCCGATCCGCGCAGGACGAGGCCGACGTCGTCGACAGTGACGGGGCCGTGCGCAGGGCCAGGGAGCTGCTGCGGGCCGCCGTCACCAGCCGGGGCGCCCAGATCAGGGAGGTCAGGGCCGGGGCCCTCCACCACGACGAGGCCATCAACCGCCGCACCGTCGCCGAGCACGACCGCGACCAGGCCCGCGACGACCTCGCCGGCGCCCAGGCCGCCCACGACAAGGCCGAACGCCTGCGCGACGAGCGCGCCGCCGACCTGTCCGGCGCGCTGGCCGAGTGGGCGGGCGGCTGCACCCAGCTCCAGCTCGACCCCGGCACGCTGGCCGGCTGGGCCGAGGACTTCGAGCGCGCCGACGACCTGGTGAGCACGGCCCGGACGATGGCCGCCGTCGAGCTGGCCGCCCGCGAGCAGCACCTGAGAGGGCTGCGCGAAGGGCTGGCGGCCGAGCGGGCCGAGCTGGCCCAGGAACGCGAGCGGCTGGGCGACCAGACCGTGCTGGAGCCGCCCGCCCCGCACACCCGTACGGCCTCCAGGTCCGGACGCCCCGGCACCCCGCTGTGGCGGGCCGTCGCGTTCCGGTCCGGGCTCGACCCGGTCGCCCAGGCGGGGGTGGAGGCCGGGCTCGAGGCCGCGGGCCTGCTCGACCTGTGGCTGCGGCCCGACGGCGGGTTCGACCCGGGCGAGCACGACGCGTTCGCCGTGGCCGCGCTGTCCAGGCCCGCCCCCGGCTACAGCCTGGCCCACGTGCTCCTCACCGAGGTCGACTCCCCGGTCCAGGCCGAAACGGTGCTGTCCGGGATCGCCTTCGCGCCCACCGCGATCGGCGTCGACCACCCGGCCGTCATCGGCGCCGACGGCACCTGGCGGCTGGGCCCGGCCACGGGCCGCTGGGTCAAGCCCGAGCCCTCCTACATCGGTGCCACCGCCCGCGAACGCGCCAGGCGCCGCCGCGTCGCCGAGCTCGACGACCGGCTCGGCGAGCTGGCCGGCCGCATCGCCGAGTGCGACCACCTGATGGCCGTGGTCGAGGGCGACCGTGACACGCTGACCGCCGAGGTGCGCCGCAGGCCCGACAGGAAGTCCTACGCCGACGCGGTCCAGGCCCTCGACGGCGCGGTGAAGAAGGTGGCCCTGCTGGAGGACCAGTTGCGGGCCTACGAGCGGCGCCTGCACGAACGCGAGCAGGAGGTCGGCCGGTCGCTGCGGCGGCTCACCGAGCTGGCGGCCGGGCACGCCCTGCCCACCGGGCTGCCCGCGCTCGACAACCTCGAAGCGGCCCTGCGCACGGCCGAGACGACCGGCACCGTCTGGCACGACCGGCGCGCCGACGCCCGCGCCGCCAGGGAACGCGCGGACCTCGCCGCCGAGACGGCCCGCGCTTACGAGCGGCTCGCCGTCGAGGCCGTCGAACGCGCCGAGGAGGCCGCGGCCGGCGCCGTCGTGCTGGCCGAGCGGCTGGCCGCGATCGAGTCCACGGTCGGCGTCGAGCACCTGCGCGTCCTCGAACAGCTCCAGGAGACCCAGACCGCCTACCAGGCGTGCCGCCGCCGCATCAAGTCGGTCAACGACGAGCTGGCCCGGCTCAACGCCCGGCTCGGCCGGCTCAAGGGCGAGCTCGGCATCGCCGAGGACAGGCACGCCGAGGCGGGGCTGACGCGGGACGAGGTGTCCGACCGGTTCCGGCGCCTGGCGGCCGGCCATCTGCCCGCCGACGCGCGGGTGACGATCGAGCTGGCCCCCGAGGCCGGGGTGCGCGCCGTCCTGGAGGCGGCCAGGGCCGTGGCCGAGGAGCTGGCGGCGGTGCCGTACGAGCACAAGAACGTCAGGGAGGCCGAGGCGCGGCTGCAGGACGCCTTCCACCACGCCAGGGAGATCCTGGCCGACCGGGCCGATCTGGAGCTGGCGCCGGACGAGGACGTGCAGGTGCTGACCGCCACCGTCAGCGGCGTCCGGGCGGGGGCGGCGGCGCTCAGCAAGGCGCTGCGCAAGGAGCGCGACGAGCGGCGTTCCGACATCACGGAGGCCGAGCGGGACCTGTTCGACCGCACGCTGGCCGGCGACACGCGGCGGCACCTGGCCGACCGCATCAGGCAGGCGACCGCGCTGGTCGAGGGCATGAACCAGCGCCTCGAACGCGTCCGCACCGCCTCCCGCGTGGCCGTGCGGCTGGTGTGGCAGGTCGATCCCACCCAGTCGGCCGGCACCCGGGCCGCCCGCGACCTGCTGCTGCGCGACCCGGCCGGGCTCAGCGAGGCCGACAAGGAGGCCCTCTACCTCTTCTTCAGGGACCGCGTGGAGGAGGCGCGGGCCGACAACTCCTCGGCGAGCTGGGAGGACCAGCTCATGAAGGTGCTCGACTACACCGCCTGGCACCGCTTCGTGGTCAGGCTCGACCGGGGCGACGGGCAGGGCTGGCAGGACCTGACACGGAAGCTGCACGGGGCGCTGTCGGGCGGGGAGAAGGCGATCGCCCTGCACCTGCCGCTGTTCGCCGCCGTGGCCGCGCACTACCAGACCGACCCGGGGTGCCCGCGGTTCATCCTGCTGGACGAGGTGTTCGTGGGCGTGGACAAGACGAACCGGGGGCAGGTGTTCGACCTGCTGGTGGATCTGGGGCTGGACCTGGTGCTCACCTCCGACCACGAGTGGTGCGAATACCGGGAGCTCGACGGGATCGCGATCCACCAGCTCATCACGGGCGACGGGGACGACGCGGTGACGACGGCGCGGTTCGTGTGGAACGGCTACCGGACGGTGCCGGGCGAATGACCGAGGTCCCCCACCGGCTGCGGGCGGCGGAGCTGCGGCCCGTCTGGCAGGCCCTGCACGAGCGGCTCTCCTCCGGCCACCGGGTCAGCCGGGTCAGGGTGTCCGGGCTCGACGCCGAGCAGCAGGCCGCCGTCGCCGACCTGCTCGGCCTCGACCGCTACCCGGGCCCGGCCGTCACCATCGACGTGGGCCGGCTCGAAGGGGCGCTGGGGCTCGACGTACGCACCGTCGCCGAGGCGGTGATCGGCCCCGTCGACGACCGCCGGGCCAGGCGGGCGGAGCGGCGGCAGGAGCGCGCGGCCCTGCTCGACTGGTTCGCCACGCATCCGGCGGTCGTGGCCGAGCCCGCCCTGCTGGCGCTGTCCGCCGTACGCGCGGGCCGCGACCTGCTCGAACGGGCCCTGGCCGTGCTGCAGGCGCTGCCCGCCGCGGGCCGCCCGCTGGCGGCGGTGGCCGCCGCCGTGACCGGCGACCCGCACGCCCTCGACGAGGGCACCCGCCTGTCGTCGCTGGTCCTCAAATCCCTGTCCATCCTGTACGACGTCCCCGCCCCGGAGGGCGCCGAGGCGAGGCGGGCGCTGTGGGAGCGGGCGGGCGTGGCCTGCGACGCCCTGTCCACGACGGTGCTGGTCGCCGGCTTACGCCCGGCCGGCGACACCGCCCTGGCCCGGGTGCTGCGCATCTGGGACGGCGAGGCCAGCGTGATCACCCTCGCCCAGCTCGGAGAGCCGCTGCGCCTGCCGGACCGGGACATCCGGGTCGTCGAGAACCCGACCGTCCTGGCCCTGGCCCAGCAGCGGTTCGGCGCCTCCTGCCCGCCGATGGTCTGCACCTCGGGCTGGCCCAACAGCGCCGCCGTCCGCCTGCTGCGCTCGCTGCCGGGGGCTCGGCTGCACTATCACGGCGACTTCGACGGCGAGGGGCTGCGGATCGCCGCGTACACGATGGCCAAGACCGGCGCCGTGCCGTGGCGCATGTCCACCGCCGACTACCTGCGAGCCCTGGACGGCTGCCCGCCCTCCGCCCTCGCACCCGGCCGGGTGACCGACGCGCCCTGGGACCCGGGGCTCGCCCCGGCCATGCGCGCGCACGGGGTGGCGGTGCCCGAGGAGCTGGTGGTGCCTCACCTGCTGGAGGACCTGGAGGGCTGCGTCAGAGCTTGATCATCTTTCGGTGAGCTGGTGGGCCCATGGGGGGTTGGCGCCCGCGACCGAGCACGTCAGCGCCGACACGCGTGCCGCGAACGTCGCCGCCTCCACCGCCGCCTCCAGGCCGAGCCCGTCGAGACGGCCGCCCAGCAGCCCCTTCGCCCCGAGGTCGTGCAGGAGCCCGGCCGTGAACGAGTCGCCGGCCCCGACCGTGTCCACGACCTCCACCTTCGGCGCACGCACCTCGGCCCGCTCGCCGTCCAGAGACACCAGCGCGCCCGCCGCGCCGCGGGTGACGACGACCAGCCGGGCGCCCGCCGCGTGCCAGGTGTCGCAGGCACGTTCCAGGGAGGCGCCCGGCAGCAGGAAGTCCAGGTCGTCCTCGCTGAGCTTGAGGATGTCGGTGAACGCGCACCAGCGCTCCACCTGGTAGTCGTCCTTGGCGGCGAGGCTGGGGCGGACGTTGGGGTCGATGGAAACGGTCGCCTCACGGGCGGCCGCCCTGGCGAAGGCCTCCACCGCCTCGCGGCCGGGCGGCCTGACCAGGGCCAGGGAGCCGGTGTGCAGGCAGGTGAGCGGCCTCAGCCGGGCCAGGTCCAGCTCGTACGGGGTCCACTGCCAGTCGGCGGTGCCGTCGGCGTAGAAGGTGTACTCGGCGTGGCCGTGCGCGTCGAGGGCGGCCACCGCCAGCGTGCTCGGCTCCGCGGCCTCCGGGGCGGCCGTCAGGTCCACGCCTGAGGAGGTCAGGCGGGCGCGGAACAGCTCGCCGAACGCGTCCCGGGAGAGGCGGCCGAGGAAGCGTGTGGGGTCGCCCAGCCTGGCCAGCGCCACTGCCGTGTTGGCCGGCCCACCCCCGGGCAGCACCCGCAACGTCAGCCCACCACCCGCCATGGAAAACCCGCCCGCCACCCCGGAAAACCCGCCCACCGTGGCGGAACGGCCGCCCGTGGCGGCGGAGGTGCCGCTGGTCGCGGCGAAGCCGCCGTCCGCCATGGCGGAGCCGCCGACCGCCGCGCCGGAGCCGCCGACCGCCACGGTGGAGGTGCCGCTCGTCAGGGTGCCGCCGACCGCGGAAAGGCCGTTCGTGTCAAGGGCGCTGTCTGTCGTGGGTGTGTCGGAGGCCGAGGGCCGGGTAAGGAACGCGTCGGCGACGCACTCGCCCAGGACAGCGATCATCGGGTCTGCCTTTCGGGGGCACGTTGCCGATTTGTTACGGCATGGGGGCATTGACGTTTCTCGAATCGGAGTTCATCATCGCAGCACAGCGGATGTCAACGTTGACATATGTCAACGATGACATCGAGTACCCCCTGATAGGAACCGCCCATGATTGCAAAGCTTTCGGCTGGACTTCTGGCCACGGCCCTCCTCGTCACCGCCTGTGGCGGAAGCGGCGGGAGCGGGGAGAGCACCTCCTCCTCCGCGGCCAAGGTCGGCCTGATCACCAAGACCGAGACGAACCCCTTCTTCGTCAAGATGAAGGAAGGCGCGCAGAAGGCCGCCCAGGCCAACGGCATGGAGCTGATGAGCGCCGCGGGCAAGTTCGACGGCGACAACGCCGCCCAGATCACCGCGATCGAGAACATGGTCGCCGCCGGCGTGAAGGGCATCCTCATCACGCCGAGCGACACCAAGGCCATCGTCCCGGCGATCAAGAAGGCGCGGGACGCGGGGGTGATGGTGATCGCGCTCGACACCCCGACCGAGCCGCAGGACGCCACCGACGCGCTGTTCGCCACCGACAACCTCAAGGCGGGCGAGCTGATCGGCCAGTACGCCAAGGGCGCCATGGCCGGCAAACCCGCCAAGATCGCCACGCTGGACCTGGCCCCCGGCATCACGGTCGGCCAGCTCAGGCACGACGGTTTCCTCAAGGGGTTCGGCGTCGCGGAGGGCGACCCGTCCATCGTCTGCTCCCAGGACACCCGCGGCGACCAGGCCAAGGGCCAGACCGCCATGGAGAACTGCCTGCAGAAGGCCCCTGACATCAACCTCGTCTACACCATCAACGAGCCCGCGGCGCTGGGCGCGTACACGGCGCTGAAGGCCAAGGGGCGTGAGAAGGACGTGCTGATCGTCTCCGTGGACGGCGGCTGCACCGGCACCAAGGCCGTGCAGTCGGGACAGATCGCCGCCACGAGCCAGCAGTACCCGCTCAAGATGGCCGAGGACGGCGTCAAGGCCGTGGCCACGTTCGCCAAGGGCGGTCAGAAGGCCGCCGGGTACACCGACACCGGCGTCACCCTGATCACCGACAAGGCCGTCTCCGGGGTCGAGGGCAAGGACACCGCCTTCGGCCTGGCCAACTGCTGGGGCTGAGCATGGCCGTGATGGAAGCCACGCTGCCGCGCCGCCTGATCAGCACGCCCGTCGCCGGGCCGCTGGCCGCGCTGCTGCTCGCCTGCCTGTTCTTCGGGCTCAACACCGACCAGTTCTTCACCGGCTCCAACTTCTCGCTGATCATCCAGCAGGTCATGGTGGTCGGCACGCTCGCCATCGGCCAGACCCTGATCATCCTGACCGCGGGCATCGACCTGGCGTGCGGCGCGATCATGGCGTTCGGCGGGATCGTGATGACCAAGCTGGCGGTGGAGAGCGGCCTGCCGCCGCTGCTCGCCGTCGCCGCCGGGCTGGCCGTCTGCGCCGGGTTCGGGCTGGTCAACGGGTTGCTGGTGACACGGATCTCGCTGCCGCCGTTCATCGTGACGCTGGGCATGCTGAACGTGGTCTTCGCCCTGACCCACATCTACTCCAACGAGCAGACGGTCACGGACCTGCCCGCGCTGCTGACGTTCCTGGGGCAGACGTTCCAGGTCGGGCAGACGAACGTCACCTACGGGTCGCTGCTGACGATCCTGCTGTTCCTGCTGTTCGCGTACCTGCTGGGCTCCACCGCGTGGGGCCGGCACGTGTACGCCCTCGGCAACAACCCCGAGGTCGCCCGCCTGACCGGCATCAGGACGAGCCGCCTGACCATCGGCGTCTACACCCTGGCCGGCCTCGTGTACGGCATCGCCGCCCTGCTCCTCGTCTCCCGTACCGGAGTCGGCGACCCCCAGGCCGGCCAGACCGACAACCTGGACAGCATCACGGCGGTCGTGCTCGGCGGCACCAGCCTGTTCGGCGGCCGGGGCCTGGTCCTGGGGACGCTCGTCGGAGCGCTCATCGTCGGGGTGTTCCGCAACGGCCTGCAGCTCATGGGCGTACCGTCGATCTACCAGACGCTCATCACCGGCATCCTGGTGATCCTCGCGGTCGCCGTCGACCAGCTCTCCCGCAGGAGGACCCGATGACCACCCCGGTGCTCCAGGCTCGCGGCCTGGTCAAGCGGTACGGGCACGTGACCGCGCTCGACGGCGCCGACTTCGACCTGATGCCCGGCGAGGTGCTCGCGGTCATCGGCGACAACGGCGCCGGCAAGACCAGCCTGATCAAGGCGCTGACCGGCGCGGTGCAGCCCGACTCCGGCGAGATCCGCCTCGACGGCGAGCCCGTGCGCTTCCGCGACCCCCTCGACGCCCGCCGGCACGGCATCGAGACCGTCTACCAGGACCTGGCGATCGCGGCCTCGCTCGACATCGCGACGAACATGTTCCTGGGCCGGGAGGTCCGCAAGCCGGGCGTGCTCGGCACGGTCTTCCGCATGCTCGACAAGAAACGCATGCGCAGGGAGTCGGCCCAGTACATGGCCGAGCTCAAGATCGGGCTGCGCTCGCTCACGCAGCCGGTCGAGTCGCTGTCCGGCGGGCAGCGGCAGGGTGTGGCCGTGGCCAGGGCGGTCGCCTGGGCCCGGCACGTCGTCGTCATGGACGAGCCGACGGCCGCGCTCGGCGTCAAGGAGTCCGGCCAGGTGCTCGACCTGATCAAGCAGGTCCGCGACCGTGGCACGCCGGTCGTGCTGATCAGCCACAACATGCCGCACGTGTTCGAGATCGCCGACCGCATCCACGTCCAGCGGCTGGGCCGCCGGGTCGCCGAGATCAACCCCGGCGACCACAGCATGGCCGAGGTGGTGGCCATCATGACGGGCGCGCTCCAGGTGACGGACGGCAAGTCCGTGGTGCGCGACGCGAGCGCGGCCAAGGCGATCGGGCTGTCCTGACGTGGGCCACTAGCATGGGCGAAATGCGGCGTCCGACGATGACAGATGTGGCGCGTGAGGTCGGCGTCACGGCGAAAACGGTCTCGCGGGTGCTCAACGACGACGGCCCGGTCGCGGTCGAGACCCGCGAGCGCGTCATGGAGGCGGTCAGGAAGCTGGGCTACCAGCCCAACCTGATGGCCCGCAACATGCGCGTCGGCGCGCGGGACGCCGCGATCGGCCTGGTCATCCCCGAGATGGGCAACCCGTTCTTCGGCACGGTGGCGGGCGGCGTCGAGAGCGCCGTCCGCGCCCGCGGGCTCACGCTCATCGTCGGCTCCTCCGACGAGACGGCCGGGCTGGAGCAGTCGCTGATCGCGACGTTCCTGGCCCGCAGGGTCAGCGGCCTCATGGTCGTGCCCGCCGCCGCCGGCGACCACCGCCACCTGCGCTCCGAGCGCGTGGCCGGCCTGCCGATCGTCTTCCTCGACCGCCCGGCCGTCGGGCTGACGGCCGACTGCGTGGTCAGCGCCAACCGGGAGGGCTCGAGGGCCGGGGTGGCGCACCTGATCTCCCACGGCCACCGCCGGATCGGTTTCGTGGCCGACGTGCCCGCCACCCTCTACACCCGCCGCGAACGCTTCCAGGGCTACCGCGACGCGCTGGAGGAGGCGGGTCTGCCGTTCGACCGGTCGCTGGTGGAGACCGGTCACGACATGGAGGCCGCGGCGGCCGCCACCCTGCGGCTCTTAGCACTCGCCGACCCGCCCACGGCCGTCTTCACGGGCAACAACTTCGCGTCGATGGGCGCGGTGGTGGCGCTGTCGCGGGCGGGGCGCAAGGACGTGGCGCTCGTGGGCTTCGACGACCTGCCGCTGGCCGAGGTGCTCGACCCGCCGCTGACCGTCGTGGCCCAGGACCCGGCCGCCGTCGGGGCCGCGGCGGCCGAGCTGGTGCTGGCGCGGCTCGACGGCGACCGGTCCCGCGCCCGCCGGGCGACGGTGCCGACCCGCCTCATCGTGCGGGGCTCAGGCGAACTCCCCCCTCCGGCCGGTCCTCGATCGTGAACCGCCCGGAGCGAGCCGTCACGGGATCGTGAATCGGCCGGTCAGCGGGCCGAGCTCCACCGTGTAGGTGCCCAGGGCGTTCCGGTGCACGTCGAAGGCGATCGTGGTGCTCCGGCCCGGGTCCAGCGCCACCGTACGCCGCCGCTCCACCACCCCGTTCACCCGCAGCACCGCCTCGTACGAGCCCGCCCGCTCGCCCACGTTCTTCACCAGCGCCGAGACGCGCACGTCCCCGGTCCTGGGGACCTTCGCCACCTCCAGCCCGGCCACCGCGAACAGCGCCTCGGGCCCGGCCACCAGGTCGTGCGCGAACACGTCCGAGCGCCGGTTGGTGTCGCCTTCGACGAGGTTGGCGGAGGTGCTCTCGAAGACCAGGTACCGCCCGTCGTCGCTGATCGACGGCAGGTCGGAGTAGCCGTCGCCCTCCTCGCCCTGGAGCCCGGCCGAGACGCGGGTGGTGGTGCCGGCCGCCACGTCGCGCACGAACACGTCGTTCCGGCCGTTGGCGTCGCCGGCGACGAGCAGGCCCGAGTCGCTGTAGAAGGCGACCTTGTCCCCGTCGCCGCTGAGCGAGGGCGCGAACGACATGGCGTTCGCCGGCCTGCCGTCCGTGGTCACCGACACCAGATCCGACCTTCCGGTGGCCAGGTCGTGCACGTACAGCTCACCGAGGCCCACCCCGTTGCCGAAGGCCACGGCCGTGCCGTCGGCGCTGATCACCGGCGCGCTGCTCTCGGTCTCCGGGTACGGCCCCGTGACCCGCTTGACCGTCCCGGTCTCCCGGTCGCGCACGAACACGTCGATCACGCCGTTGCCGTCGCCCGGCACCAGGCCGGCGGCGTCGCTCTGGAACGCCACGTACCGGCCGTCGGCGCTGATCGTCGCCTCGCGCGAATGCCCGTCCGCCTGGGAGCCGTCCTGCCCGATGGAGACGCGCTCGGTCGTGCCGGTCCGCCGGTCGCGGAGGAACACGTCGGTACGCTCGTTCGTGTCACCGGGCACCAGGTCGGCGGCGTCGCTGACGAAGACCGCGTACCGGCCGTCGGCGCTCAGCCGCGGCGAGCCCGACAGGCCGTCGCCGGGTACACCGGCCGGCGACACCGACACCATCTCCGTCGTCCCGCTCTGCCGGTCGTGCACGAACGCGTCGGTCTGGCCGTTCGTGTCGCCGGGCACCAGGTTCGTGGCGCCGCTGTTGAACCCGGCGAACCGCCCGTCCTGGCTGATCGTCGGCGACAGCGAGAACGCGTCGCCCTGCCCGCCGCCGGACGGCACCGAGATCCGCTTCGTCACCCGCGTACGCAGGTCGGTGGCGAAGATGTCCAGCTCGCCGTTGGTGTCCTCGTCCTCGCCCAGGTTCGACGCCGGGCTGGCGAAGACCACCACGGAGCCGTCGCCGCTCAGCTCGGGCCACCACGCCTCGTGGTTGCCCTGCCGCCCGTCGGAGCCCAGCGACACCCGCTCGGTGGCGGGCACGCGCGGCAGCGTCACGTCCGCGGTGGCCGGGCCCCGGCTCACCCCGACCGGCACGGGCTCGGAGCGCGACACCCCCGGTGCGTGCGCGGCGATCCGGTAGTCGCCGACGGGGACGTCCTTGAGGGTGTACCGGCCGTCGGGGCCGGTGGCCGCGGTCAGCCGGTCGGGCACGTCGAGGACCGTGACCGTGGCGCCGGGCACCGCCGAGTCCGTCGGGCCGTAGGTCACCCGGCCCGAGATGGTGCCCCTGCGCGTCGGCGTCAGCGCCGGGCTCGCCTCCGTGAGCCGGTCGGCCCGCACGCGGACGGGGACCCGCTCGCTCTCGTAGCCGAACCGGGACAGCGTGATCCCGTGGTCCCCGGCCGGCAGCCGCAGCTCGAAGCGGCCCTCCGCGTCCGTCTCGACGCCGCGCCCGTCCGGCCTGGCGACCCGCACCCCGGCCAGCGGCCGGCGGGTGCGCTCGTCGGTGACGACGCCGCGTACGCCGCTCGTGAGCGCCGCCTCCGCGACGGCGGCGTAGGCGTCGATGCGGCCCTGGCCGACGCGGGGGTTCGGGCGCGGGCCGTAGCGGTCGTCCGACACGGACGTGCCGGTGAGGATCTCCGTGGCCGCGTCCACGGTCAGGCCGGGACGGGCCTCGAGCATGAGGGCGACCGTGCCGGACACGTGCGGGGTGGCCATCGAGGTGCCGTTCAGGGCCGCGTACTCGCCACCGGGGACGGCCGACACCACGTCCACGCCGGGCGCCGACACGTCCGGTACGACGTACGAGTCCGGCCACTCCGGCGGCGCGTCGAACCAGTCGCCCCGCTCGACCACGCCGCCGCAGGAGAAGTCGGCCACGTCGTCGTCGACGTCGGTGGCGCCCACGGACACCGACTCGTACACGTTGCCCGGCGTGGCCGAGCGGCCCGGCACGCAGTCGTTGCCGATGGCGAAGGCGGGGAACGCCCCGGCCCGGTGGATGTTCCTGGCCGGTTCGACGAGCTCGTCGGCGTACCCCTCGACGCCCAGCGACATGCTCACCACGTCGGCCGGGCGCCCCGCAGGGGTCCCGTCCGCCGCGTACGGCGCCAGCGCCCACTGCATGCCCGCGACCACCTGCGCCAGCGTGCCCCGCCCTCCGGGGATGACCAGCCCGGCCATCAGCTCGGCGCCCGGCGCGACCCCGATCCGCGTGCCGGAGGCGTCGCCGCCCGCGATCGTGCCGGCCACGTGGGTGCCGTGGTAGCTGCTGTCGTGCGGCTCGCTCGCGACGGGCGTGCCGTCGGGGCCGAACTCGATCCAGCCGCCCGGGTGCCTGGGGTCCGCGGCGTCGTCGGTGACGAGGCGGCCGGCCAGGTCGGGGTGGGCGGCGTCGATGCCGGTGTCCAGCACGGCCACGCGCACGCCCTTGCCGGTCAGCCCGTGCTCGGCGCTCACCCGGTCCGCGCCGATCTTGGCGACGCCCCAGGTCGTGGCCTGCGCCGTCGCCGGCAGGGCGTGCTTGCCCGGCTCGGGGGCGGTCAGCGTGAAGTTGGGGATGATCCGGTCGACCAGGTCGTTGCCCGCCAGGGCGCGCAGGGTGGCGGGCGAGGCGCGTACCAGGAGCATGTTCTTCAGCCAGAAGGTGTTGACCACCTGGTCGCCGCGCGACTCGACCAGCCGGGCCACGGGGTCCTGCACGGGCGCGGCGCTCGCGGTCAGCGCGGCGCGCGCCTCGGCGGGAGAGGTCATCGCGGGCGGGTCCTGCGGCGTGCGCAGCACGACGGCCGCCTCCAGGCGGGCGCCGGTCCCGCGCATCTTCGCGGCCAGCTCGGGCGCGATCTTCCCGGGCGCGGGCGCGGGCGCGGGTTCGGCCGTCACGGCCATCGCCGGGCTCGCGGACGTGCCGGCCGTCCCTGTCGTCAGCAGTACGGCGGGTAAGAGGGCGGCCAGCAGGCGTCGCCCAGGGAACCGTCGGGGGGACAGCGGCATGGTGCTCCTTCACTGATGTGGCCACAGAGGCCGATGGGGCTCCTGAACGCTGACATCCTGCGACATTTCCTGACAAGATCGGTTAGTGACGAGTTTCTGTCATGTGACGTGAACCCGACACCGGGAGGCGGGCGTGCTCGAGGCGATCGGACTCGGTCATCAGGACGAGGAGGTGTACGACGCCCTCGTCCGGAGGACCCAGGCGACGGTCACCGAGATCGTCGCCGACTGCCACCTGCCGGCCACGGCCGCCCGGCGCATCCTGCAGTCGCTCGTCGGCCTCGGCCTGGCCACCCGCTCCACCGGCCGCCCCACCCGCTACGTCGCCGTCTCGCCCGACAGCAGCCTCGAGGCCATCCTGCGCGAGCGCGAACGGGAGCTCGACGGCGTCCGCACGCACATCCGCGCGCTCATGGACGTCTACCGGGCGAGCACCCGCTTCGCCCACCCCGGCGAGCTGATCGAGGTCGTCTCCGGCCGCGACGAGGTCAACCACCGGTGGGTGCAGATGCAGCAGGACACGCGGGTCCAGATGCGCGGCTTCGACCGGCCGCCCTACGCCGCGCCGCAGGAGCACACCGAGTCGAACCCGATCGAGCTCAACCTGCTGCGGCGCGGCGTGAAGTACCGCGTCATCTACGACACCACCGTGCTCGAACTGCCCGGGTGGCTGGAGGACGTGACGGCCGGGATGCAGCACGGGGAGCAGGCCAGGATCGCCGCCGACCTGCCGATGAAGCTGGCGATCTCGGACGACCGGCTGGCCATCATCCCGCTGCTGCGGGCGGGCGACAGCGTGGTGACGGCCTCGTACCTGATCCACCCGTCACCGCTGCTGGACGCGCTCGTGGCGCTGTTCGAGGCGCTGTGGGAGCGAAGTGTCCCGGTACGGCTGACGGCTCCCGGCGGGGAGCTGTCGCAGGACGAGGAGCGGCTGCTCACGCTGCTGGCCTCGGGCGCGACCGACAAGTCGGCCAGCCGGGCACTGGGCTGGAGCGAGCGCACGGTGCAGCGCCACATCACCCGGCTGATGCGCCGCCTCGGGGCGCAGACCCGCTTCCAGGTCGCCATGGAGGCGACCCGGCGCGGCTGGATCTGATCGCCGGCGTCCGCGGAACGCCTTGAGCCGGCGTGCGCGAGACGCCGTGAGCCGCTGTCTTCGGGACGCCGTGAGCCGCCGTCCTTGGGCTGCCTTGAGCCGTCGCCCTCGTTCCCGCGGGGCTCAGGTCAGGGGCTCGTGCACTGATAGCCGGTCGGCACCTGGGTGTTGCCGCTGGGGCGGCCGGCCTGGAAGCCGAACGTGGTGCTCTGGCCGGGGGAGAGCGTGCCGTTGTGCCCGGCGTTGCGCGCCGTGACGGTCTGGCCGCTGACGGTCAGGGCGGCGTTCCAGGAGCCGGTGACCGTGTGACCGGTGGGCAGCGTGAACGTCACCGCCCAGCCGGTGGCCGCGGAGGTGCCACTGTTGGCGACCGTGACGGGCTGGATCACGTAGCCGCCGCTCCACTGGGTCTGCGTGGTCGCGGTGGCCGTGCAGCCGCCCGTGGTGCCGCCGGAGGAGGTGGTGACCGTGACCGTGCCGGAGACCGGGGAGAGGTTGCCGGCGGCGTCGCGGGCGCGTACCTGGAAGCGGTAGGTGGTGCTCGCGGTCAGGCCCGTGCTGGTGAACGACGTGGTCGCCGACGTGCCCACCTGGGTGAACGAGCCGCCGGAGGCGCCCGGGGCGCGCAGGACGTCGTAGCCGCTCACGCCCACGTTGTCGGTCGAGGCCGCCCACGACAGGGTGGTGGCGGTGGCCGTCGTTGCGGAGGCGGCCAGGTTGCCCGGCGCGGTCGGCGGGCTGGTGTCGGTGCCGCTCGTGGCCGGAGGTATACGGATGACGCGGTCGTCCTGCGCCACCGGAGTGCCGCGGCCGTCGCGGTTGCTGGTCGTCACCCAGAGCCAGCCGTCGGGCCCGACCGCGGCCCCGCGCAGCCGCCCGTACGCCGACTGGAGCTCGGGCACCGGCGTGCCCGGCGTGCCGCCCGAGTTGAGCGGCACCGCCCAGATCCGCTGCCCGCGCAGCGCCGCCACGAAGAGCGTGTTGTTGGCGTAGGCCAGCCCGCTCGGCGAGGCCTGGGCCGTCGTCCACGTGACGATCGGGTCGCGGAAGGAGGAGTTTCCGCAGGTGCCCTCGCAGGTGGGCCAGCCGTAGTTGGCGCCCGCGACGATCTGGTTGACCTCGTCCCAGGTGTTCTGGCCGAACTCGGTGGCGTACATCCGGCCCTGCGTGTCCCAGGCCAGGCCCTGGACGTTGCGGTGGCCGTAGCTCCAGACGCGGGAGCCGGAGAAGGGGTTGCCCGAGGGGATCCCGCCGGTGGGCGTCATGCGCAGGATCTTGCCGGCGGGGCTGTTGAGGTTTTGGGCGTTGCTCGTGGCACCGGCGTCGCCGGTGGCGACGTACAGCATGCCGTCGGGGCCGAAGGCGATGCGGCCGCCGTCGTGGATGGTGGCGCTCGGGACGCCGGAGAAGATCACCGTCTGCGTCTGCGGGGCGCTGAGCTGCAACCTGACCAGACGGTTGTCGCCGCTGGTGCTGGTGAAGTAGGCGTACACCCAGCCGTCCTGGGCGTAGGTGGGCGAGACCGCGATGCCGAGCAGGCCGCTCTCACCCGAGGCGCTCACCCCGCTGATCGTGGCGACCTGGACGGGCGTCTGGCCGGGGCGCACCTGCATGATGCGCCCGGTGTTCCGCTCGGACGCCAGCCCGCTGCCGTCCGGCAGGAACGCCAGGGCCCACGGCACCTGCAGGCCCGTGACGGACACCTCCGCCCGGGCGAAGTCGAACCCGCCCACCACCTGGGCACGTGCTTCGGGAGCACTGATGACCAGTGCGATCAGGGCCAGGATCAGGGCCGGTACGGCACGGGCGCGCATGACGGACTCCTTGACTGGATCGCCGGAGGCGGATGTCAGCACCGTAGGCAACGATACGGCCGGACCTCAATCACCACGAGGGGCACAGTGCGGCGATCTGCGAGGACGGCGGCGTAACGATGAAACTTTCAACGATGGTGCTCCGGGGCGGACCCCGGAGCACTCTGCCCTGCCTGCCCTGGCCCGGCCTCGGGCGGGTGGTCAGTCGTCGCGGAGCCCCGCGAAGAGATCTTCCTCGTGGGCTGGGGCGTCGACCTTGCTCAGCACCCGTTCGAACGCCTCATGGGAGAACGCCGTCTGCTGCACGTCGTCCGGCATGCGCAGCAGGAAGATGTTCTCCCCCTGGCTCTCGTGCGCCTTGAGCGCCTTCAGCTTGTGCTCGACGTAGGGCGCCACGTCGACGACGGTCGTCACCCGCTCGTCGGGGGTGCCGAAGTCGTCGGAGGGCTCGAAGCCGCCGAGGTCGACGCCGTGCTCGACCATCATCTCGAACATGCGCTTCATGGCCGTGCGGGGCATGGCCGTGTAGTAGAGCTTGTCGGGGACGCCGCTCGACTCGGTCGCCGCCACCGTGACGCGGTGGGTCTGGACGTGGTCGGGGTGGCCGTAACCGCCGCCGCCCGTCTCGTCGTAGGTCACCACGACCTGCGGCCGGTAGTGCTCCATGAGCGCGGCCAGCTTGGCGGCGGCCGTCTCGACGGGCACGTTGGCGAAGGCGTCGGCATGGCCGTTGCCCTCCCAGCCCTCCATGCCGGAGTCACGGTAGCCCAGCAACTCCAGGTGGTCGATGCCCAAAATGGCCACCGACTCACGCAGCTCGGCCAGCCGCCGCTCGGCCACCGCCGCGTCGTCGTGGCCGGGGTCGCCCGGTTTGCGGCCGTCCTGGTCGTCTCCCTGCTCGCCGTTGGTGCAGGTGACCAGAACAGTGCGGACGCCCTCCGCGGTGTAGTGGGCCAAGATGCCGCCCGTGCTCAGGCATTCGTCGTCGGGGTGGGCGTGCACGACCATCAAGGTGAGTTGCCGATCCATACGGGGGACCCTACTCGCCGGCACCGACAACCTCGCGCCCAGGCGTCCCTGCACATTCGGGGGCCGGTCCGTCCGGCGGGGCTCGCGGTCAGGGCGCCTCGACCGGTTCGTCCGGCGGCGCCGGTGATCGGGCGCCGGCCAGTTCGTCCGCGCGCAGCCGGGCGGCGGTCGCGGCGGCCCGGTCGCCCAGGGTGTCGGCCAGGGCCGCCCGCTTGAGCCAGTTGTACGGGCTGCACGGCCGCACGCTGATCCGCTCGCTCACCAGGACCCGCGCCACCTCCCGCCGCCCGCCCCTGATCGCCGCCTCCAGCAACGTCCGCTGCACCGCGTCGCGCTGCGCGTGGCTGCCGCCGAACTCGTTGACCCGGTGCCGGATCGGATAGAGCAGGTCCACCACCTCGGCGTAGTCGCCGCGTCCAAAGGCCACCATCGCCCGGCACACCGGCAGCCCGACCCTGAGCGTCATGTCGTGGTTGGTGACCCCGATCTCGGGGCGAGGTTTCCGCACGTACGCCGCCCGCCCCGCGATCAGCTTGTCCGCGTCCGCGATCCGCCCCGCCCCCACGTACGACATCACCGCGTGCATGTCGTTGAAGGCGTAGAACGGCTCGGCCATCCGCGGCGGCCACGCCTCGGCCAGGGCCCGCCAGCGTTCGTGCTGGTCGGAACCCTCCAGGTGGAGCCGCCAGAGCAGGGCGGCGGCGTCGAGCAGCTCCATGCAGGACTGCCCGTCCGCCAGGACCGCGTCGTAGATCGCCAGCGCCCGCGCCTCGTTCCCGGCCTCCAGCGCGTAGAGGCAGTAGTGCCACCAGTTGTGGATGTTGAAGAACGTCCCCGCCGACCAGTCGGGCACCCGCGCGTCCAGGTAGCGCAGCCCGTCGCCGAAGCGCCCCTGCATCTCGTAGGTGTGCACCACCGCGTGGATGCCCCACACGTCGCGCGGGTTGAGCTCGACCGCCCGCAGCCCGACCTCCTCGGACCGGTCGTAGTGCCCGGCCTCCTCCAGGCCGAACGCGTACATGCCGAGCACGTGCCCGAAATGGGGGTCGTCGTCGCGCCAGGCGGTCAGCGCCCCGCCGATCCTGTCGCGCAGCATGCGCGCGTCGCCGGTGAAGAAGTCGACCTGATGGCCTGCGGCCAGCGCCAGGGCGTCGCGCGGGTGCGCCACCGTGATCTCGCCGAGCAGCGCGCCGCAGGTCAGGAAGTCGCCGTCGAGCAGCGCCTGCACGGCGGTGACGTGCGCCCGCTCGCGGGGGAGCAGCGACGTCTCGTCGATCCGGCGCCGGAACGCCCCGAACCGCGCCCGCGCCGTGCGGGCGTCCTCGGCCTCGGTGGTCAGCAGCCCCAGGTAGGCCGCCAGGACGTTGCCCATCGGGAAGTCGGGCGACTCGGCCAGCGCCGCGTTCGCCTCGGCGTCGACCTCCACCCGGAAGTGCAGCAGCTCGTCGATCGCCTGGTCGTAGTGCCGGACCGCGGCCGCTCCCGCCCCCGTCATGGCCAGGCCGTGCTGGTCGTGCGTCACCGCACCACTGTAACCAGGCAAGCGACCGCCGACAGGCGTAGAACGCCGTTTCCCGGGCACTCGTGGTTCCCCAAGGAACCCTTGGAGGAGACCGTGAACACTGCGGAACGGGCGGGACACGAGGCGAAGGCCGCTACCCAGCGGGCGACGCGCAGCCGGCCGATGGCCGTGCTGACCCGGGTGGGCCTTGCCTGCCGCGGGGTGCTGTACACACTGATCGGCGTGGTGGCGCTGCAGATCGGGTTCGGCGATAAATCCGGCGAGGCCGACAAGGCCGGCGCCATCGGTACATTGGCGGATCTGCCATTCGGATCCGTCCTGCTGTGGGTGATGCTGGCCGGATTCGCCGCGCTGGCCCTGTGGCAGGCTTCGGAGGCGTTGTTCGGCGGTGGCAAGGCCTTCGACAGACTGGAGGCGGTCGCCCGGGTAGGGGTCTACGTGCTGGTCTTCTTCACGCTGCTGAGCGTGATGACCTCCGGCAAGGCCCAGTCGGACGACGAGAAGTCACAGGACCTGACCGGCAAGCTGCTCGACCTGCCGGGCGGGGCGCTGATCGTGGGCGCGATCGGGCTCGGCCTCGTCGCGCTCGGCGTCTACTGGGTGCACCGGGGCGCCACGAAGGGATTCAGGGAGGAGCTCGACCAGGGGCGCATGTCGCCGCAGGCCCGCTCCGTGATGGACCGGCTCGGCATCGGCGGGCACATCGCCAGGGGAGTGATCGCCGCGGGCGCGGGGGTGTTCGTCGTGCACGCGGCGATCACTCACGATCCGGACAAGGCGGGCGGCATCGACGCGACGCTCAGGCAGCTCGCCGACACCCCCGCCGGGCCCTGGTTGCTCGTGGTGGTGGCGCTCGGGGTGCTGCTCTTCGCCGGGTACTGCTTCGGCGAGTCCCGCTGGCGCCGTACATGACCGGGTCTCAGGTGGAGCTCTTGGCCACCACGGCGCGGCCCATCGCCGGGTCGTCGCAGAACGCCCCGTCGATGCCCAGTTCGACCAGCCTGGCCAGCCAGCCCATCACGTCGCCCGTGGCCCGCGGGTAGACGGGGCTGGCCTGGTTTCCCCGCCGGTAGTCGGCGGGGAGCTGGGAGTTCTCGTTGCGCACGGTCCAGACGTGCACGTCGAGTCGCCTGCGGTGGGCGTCGGCGACCAGCGTGGTCGGCTCCAGCGTCCGGCCCGAGGCGTCCACCGGGACGACGCGCCGGGTGTCCACCCCGATCCCGTTCGCGTACCGGGCCACCTCGCGCAGCCCGTCCGGCGCCACCATGTCGTCGTAGGTGCGGGTGCTGCCCGAGGCGATCCAGTCGTAGGGCGCGCCGCCGGACGTGATGAGCTGGATGAGCGGCAACCGGGTCCGGCCGCGCAGCTCGCGCAGGTTCGCGGTCTCGAACGACTGGATGTACGCCTTGCGCACCCGATACCGGTTCAGCACCTCGAGCAGCGGCTCCTCCAGCGACAGGCCGATGGAGTCGAAGTAGGTGGGGTGCTTGGTCTCCGGATAGACGCCGACACCGTGCTCGAGCGCGAGCCGCACGACCTCCTCGAACGTCGGGATCTCCGCCAGCCCGTCGAACGCGGTGTTGTCGGGCCGCAGGTCGGGCACGCGTTCCTTGGCCCGCAGCGTCTTCAGCTCGGCCAGCGTGAAGTCCTCGGTGAACCAGCCGGTGACCGGTCGGCCGTCCACGGTCTTGGTGGTGCGCCGGTCGGCGAACTCGGTGCGGGCGGCCACGTCGGTCGTCCCGGAGATCTCGTTCTCGTGCCGGGCCACCAGCACGTGGTCCTTGGTGGAGACGAGGTCGGGCTCGATGTAGTCGGCGCCCATCGCGATGGCGGCCTCGTACGACAGGAGGGTGTGCTCGGGCCGGTGGGCGCTGGCGCCCCGGTGGCCGATCACGAGGGGAGCGTGGGCACGGCGCTCGGCCGTGGCGGGAGGGGTCTGGGTCAGCACGACGGCGACCGTACCGCCGGCGAGGACACCGGACAGCACGCTCGCGAGTAACCTGCGCATCGTCATGCGCGCACCGTAGACCGCCGAGGTGGACCGCGAGTTACGGGTGGGCGCACAGTGATGGACGCGAAAAACGTCCCTTTTCCGAACGTGGCCGGTCACCGGCCGGGCCCGGTGGACGACGTGCCGATCAGCCGGGGCCGTCGTCTTCGGCGTCGAGTCGCTCCAGGCGGGCGCGCATCTCGTCGGCGTCGGGGGTGCCGAGCTCGGTGTAGATGGCCAGGGCGCGCTCCCAGTGACGGCGGGCGCCGGCCGGGTCGCCGGCGGCGTGGCGGGCGTGCCCGAGCCCGCGCTGGGCCCTGGCCTGCTCGTCCCGCTCGCCGATCTCCTCGGCCAGGTCCAGCGCGGCCAGGTGCCACTCGATCGCGTCCGCGTAGGCGGCGCCGAGCCGCCCGGCCTCGCCCAGGCCGTTGAGCGCGCAGACCTCCCCGTAACGCTCCCCGGCCTGCCGGAACCGGGCCAGCGACTGCCGGTAGAGCTCGATGGCCCGCTCCGGCCGGTTCGACAGCACCTCGACGTCGGCGAGGTTGTTCAGCGCGGTCGCCTCGCCGCCGATGTGGCCGAGCTCGCCGAAGATCTCCAGGGCGCGCACGAGCCGGTCCGCCGCCGGCATCAGGCGGCCCGCCTGGACGTCGATGTCGCCCAGGTTGGTCAGCGTGTTGGCCTCCCCGACCCGGTCCCCGAGGTCCCTGAACAGGGCCAGCGCCCGCTGGTGGTGGTCGACGGCCGGGTCGAGCCGGCCCATGCGGCGGTACAGGACGCCCAGGTTGCCCAGCGTGCGGGCCTGCCCCGAACGGTCGCCGATGCGCCCGAACAGGACCAGCGCCTGCCGCATGTGCTCCGCCGCCCGCTCGTAGTGCCCGAGCTGCCAGTGCACGACGCCGAGATGGCCCAGGGCGCCGCCCTCCCCGGCCAGGTCGCCGGTCAGCCGGGCGGCCCGCAGCGCGTGGGTGTGCATGGTCAGGGCGTCGGTGAAATGGCCGCCGTTGTCCAGGTACACGTAGAGCGTGGCGGCCAGGCGGACGGTGTGGTCGGGCAGGCCGTGCCCGGCGGCATGGGCGCCCGCGGCGAGCAGGGCGGGCCGGTGCCGGTCCAGCCAGGACCGCGCGGCGGCGGCGTCGGCGAGCCTGGGGGAGTAGGGCGTGGGCTCGTCCGTCTTGGGGCGGCGGTGGCGCTCGGCGGGATAGAGGATGTCCATCGCCGCGGCGGCGGTCGTCAGGTAGTGGTCGAGCAGCCGGGTCAGCGCGGCCTGCCGGTCGTCCTCCTCGTCGTGGTGGGCGCTCAGCCAGGCGGCGTACGCCCGGAGCAGGTCGTGCATGCCGTACCGGCCGGGGGTGACGGTCTGGAGCAGGTGCACGCGGGCGAGCGCGGCCAGGGCGCGCCCGGCCTGGTCCGGCGCCTGGCCGGTGAGCGCGGCGGCGGCGTGGGCGTCCAGGTCGGCGCCCGGCGACAGCCCCAGCAGGCGGAACGCCGTCCGCGCGGTCGGCGACAGCCGCTGGTACGACCAGGAGAACACCGCCCGCACCGCCGCCCGCTGGTCCCCGCCGGCCTCCAGCAGGTCCAGCCGCCCCCGCTGGTCGGCCAGCTCGCGGGTCAGCTCGGTCAGCGGGGCGGCCGGCCGGGTGGCGGCCAGTTCGGCGGCCACGCGCAGCGCCAGCGGCAACTGGGCGCACTGCTCCGCCAGCACGGCGGCCTCGCCGGGGTCGGCCGCGACCCGGTCCCCGATGAGCGTGCCCAGCAGGGCGACGGCGTCGGGGAGGGGGAGCAGGCCGAGCTCGATCCGGTGGGCGCCGTACAGGCTGACCAGGCCGGGCAGGGAGTCGCGGCTGGTCACCAGGACCATGGTGGAGGGGGAGCCGGGCAGCAGGGGGCGTACCTGCTCGGCGGAGGAGGCGTTGTCCAGCACGACCAGCAGCCGCCTGCCGCTGACCTCGGTACGCCAGCGGGCGGCCCGCTGCCCGCTGTCCAGCGGGATGTCCTGGCCGGGCACGCCCAGCGAGAGGAGCAGCCCGGCGAGCGCGTCGGCCGGGGCGACCGGCGGCCCGGCGTCGTAGCCGCGCAGGTCCAGGTAGAGGCGGCCGTCCGGGAACGCGGCCCTGACCCGGTGCGCCCAGTGCACGGCGAGCGTGGTCTTGCCCACCCCGGCGGTGCCGGAGATCGCGGCGATGATCACGGCGGTCGGATGCCGGGCGGCCTCGGTCAGCATCGCGTCCAGCCGGGCCAGCTCGGCGGCACGGGCGGTGAACCCCCGCACGTCGAGCGGAAGCTGCTCGGGAACGCCCCGCGGCGCGGGGGCGGACGGGAGCTCGTCACGCAGGAGCGCCTGGTGCACGCCCTGCAGTTCGGCGCCCGGCTCGGTGCCGAGCCGCTCGATCAGCTCCTCGCGGAAGGAGGCGTAGCAGGCCAGCGCCTCGGCCCCGTTCCCCGTCGCGTGCAGGGCCCGCATCAGGGCGGCGACCAGCGGTTCGGACAGCGGATGCTCGGAGCGCAGGTCGCGTAAACGGTGCGCGACGATCTCCCGGCGGCCGTGCTCCAGCTCCAGGGCGGCCCAGGCGATGGCCACGTCGAGGCGCCGCCGGCCCCAGCCCTCCCGTACGCGGGCCGCCCAGTCCCCGGGCAGCCCGGCCAGCGGCACGCCCCGCCACAGCGCCAGGGCGTCGCGCAGCAGCTCCAGCCGTCGCGGCCCGGACAGCCCCGGCTCGCGGGCCTGCTCGGCCAGGCGGGTGAACCGGTGCAGGTCCACGCGCTCGGGCTCGACCTCCAGCACGTAGCCGTTGGCCCGGCGCGACACGGTGACCGCCTCGCCGGCTGCGGCGTGGTCCAGCAGCCGCCGGATTCGCGTGATGTGCGCCTGCAGCGCCCGGCGCGCCCCGTCGGGGGAGCTCTCGCCCCAGACCCGGTCGATCAGCGTCTCCGCCGACACCTGCCGCCCGGCGTCCACCGCCAGGGCCGCCAGCACGCTCTGCCGCTGGGGCGGCCCCACATCGACCGGACCCGCGTCCGATTCCATGTCCACCGGGCCGAAGAGCCGGAATCCGACCACCTGTCACCCCGATCGTCCGTGCGCGGAGGGCCCCTCGCGTAGGCGACAACATCCTGACAACATTTCGACTCACCGGCCAGGCTGAGGATGGCTTTAGGAGGTTGCGATCGGGCCTCCGGAGAATAACGGGGGAGCACGGGGGTGGCGCCGGCGTCGACATCACGTGACGCCGGCGCCTTACATGTCCGGTGGTTCACATGGTTGGCGTCAAATGTCCGGCCTCACTCGTCTGGGGCCGTCCGATCGTCTCGTCAGAGATCGGTGGCGATGATGCGCTCGATGTTGCGCTCGGCGAGGGCCGTGATGGTGACGAACGGGTTGACGGTGGTGTTGCCGGGGATCAGCGCGCCGTCGATGACGTACAGGCCGGGATAGCCGCTGAGGCGGCCGTAGTTGTCGGTGGCCTTGTTGAGCACGGCGCCGCCCAGCGGGTGGTACGTGAGGTGGTCGCCCCAGATCTTGTACACCCCGAACAGGTCGGTCCGGTAGATCGTGCCCTCCTTCGCGTTGATCTTGTCGAAGATGGTCTTGGCCATGTCGATCGACGGCTGTTTCCACGCGGTCTGCCAGTTGAGATCGACCTTGCCGGTCGCGGCGTTCCAGGAGAACTGCGCCCGGTTCGGGTTCCTGGTGATCGACAGGTAGAACGAGGCGAACGTCTCGATGCCCGTGGGCAGCGGCGCGACCTCGGCGAACGCGCCCCCGGCGGTCCAGTTGTCGATGCCGCAGCAGGGGATGGCCGACTGGAGCGAGCCGGTCGGGTCCCACAGGTGGTTCGCGCGGCCGCACATGACGTTGCCGTTGTCGCCCCACCCCTTGCCGACCTCGCCGTTCAGCGCCGGCAGCGCGCCGGTCGCCTTCAGCTTGACCAGCAGCTTGCTGGTGCCGACGCTGCCCGCCGCGAAGAACACCCGGTCGGCGGTGACGGTCTTGGTGGCCGTGACGGCGCCGGTGGTGTCGAGCTGGTCGATGACGACCGTGTACGCGCCCCCGCTCCCCGGCCTGACGGAGGTCACCTGGTGCAGCGGCGAGATCGCGACCCGGCCGGTCGCCCTGGCCCGGGAGAGGTACGTCTTCTGGAGCGACTTCTTGCCGTGGTTGTTGCCGTAGAGGATCTCGCCGGCCAGCGCCGACCGGGTGGCGGTGCCGGCCGCCTCCTGCTTCATGTAGTCCCAGTCGTAGACGTCCGGGACGAACACGAACGGGAACCCGGAGCGCTGGGCGTGCTTGCGGCCCACGCGGGCGTACTGGTAGCAGGCCGTCGAGTCGAACCAGGCCGGGTCCACGGTGGCGACCCCGAGGGCGGCGTTGGCGCGGGGGTAGTAGGTGGCGTACATCTCGTCGGCGTTGACCGAGGGCAGGACGGCGGCGAAGTTCTCGCGCCGGGGGGTGACCGCCATGCCGCCGTTGACCAGCGAGCCGCCGCCCACGCCGCGGCCCTGGTAGACCGTGATGCCGCCGAACTCCTCGGCGTCCAGGATGCCGGTGTAGCGGGGGATGTCCCGGTCGATGGGGAAGCCGAGGAAGTAGTTGAGCGGGGCCTTGGTACGCGTGCGTAACCAGTAGGAGCGGTAGTCCGGCTCGCGGGTGTTGCAGAAGATCTTGCCGTCCGAGCCCGGGGTGTCCCAGGCCAGGCCCATCTCGATCATGTGGACGTCCACGCCCGCCTGCGCCAGGCGGAGCGCGGCGACCGAGCCGCCGTAGCCGGTGCCGATCACCAGGGCCGCGACGTGGGCGCCCGAGGCGATCGGGGCGGCGAGGGCGGAGCCGGCGCGGGCGGGTGCGGCGGGCACGCCGAGGGCGGCGGCGCCCAGCAGGGAGCCGGAGCCGGCGATGAATCCGCGGCGGGACAGGCCGGTGCTGGTTTCGCTCATCGGACAGACCTCACTTCCGGCTCGTCGAGCGGGAGGGCACGGGGGAAGGGCCGTTCTGGAGACGGCAGACGGTGTCCAGGCCCAGCACGTGGTTGAGCCGGCCGAAGGCGAGCCAGGAGCCGAGACTCATGCTCAGCTCCACGATCTCGAGCTGGCTGTAGTGCGCGGTCATCCTGGCCCAGAAGTCGTCGTCGAGGTTGTGGTGGTCCAGGGCGTAGCGTTCGGCGTACTCGGCGGCCAGGCGGGTGCGCTCGTCGAAGGCGTCGGTGGTGCGCCAGTGCGTCACCGACTCGGCGAAGTCGTCCTCGACCCGCTCCCCGTCCCGTTCCGTGCGCCAGTCGAGGCAGAAGGCGCAGCCGTTGATCTGGGCGATCCGCAGCCGGGCGGCCTCGAACTCGCGCAGTCCCAGGGTCGTGTGGGCGTACACGGCCATGGAGAAGCGCGCGGCGGCGGGGCCGATGCCGGGGACGAGGTCGCCCCAGACGTACTCGATCGCGTCCTTGCCCTCGGGAATGTCGATCTTCATGCGCGTCTCCTTCCGAGCCTGCCCGCGGCCGGGCGCAGCGGGACGTCGAGCGCGTCGTACAGGCCGGGTTCGGCGTCGGTGAGCCAGTCGATGGCGCTCACCAGGCGGCCCACGGCGGTGGCGTTGCCGCCCGCGGAGCGGTTGCCGTCCTCGTCGGTGGCCTCGACCGTGACCTCGATGCGCGGACGGCCTTCGATGATCACTCGGTGCGCGCCGGCGCCGTCGGGCGGGAGCGGCCAGTCCGGGGCGCAGGACGGGTGGATGCGGGTGACGTGCTCGATCACGATGCGGGGCTCGCCGTCGACGATGCCCTGCACCTCGAAGCGGACGGCGCCCTGGGTGCCGGCCGCGAAGTCGCCCATCGACAGGGTGGTCACGGTCGTGTCGAGGGGGCGGCGGTCGAGGGTCTCGCGGATCTCGTCGAGCTCGGCGCCGAGGGCCCTGGCCATGAGCCGTACCTGGCCGCCCCACACCATGGTCGGGACCGTCGGGGCGAGCATCGGCGGCTCGTAGTCCATGGGCTGGCCCATGCCGACCAGATAGCGGACCGAGTCGGGCTGGTCGTAGGTGGAGTAGTCGAAGATCTCCTGGCAGCGGATGGCGTCCACCGTGGTGCCGAGCCCGCTGACCAGCAGCGGCAGCACGTCGTTGCCCCAGCCGGGGTCGATGCCGGAGACGAACAGGGAGCCGCCGCCCTCGGCGATGGCGGCCAGGATCGGGTTTCTCAGCTCGGGAGGGGCGTTGCGCTGGTCGTAGAGGGCGTACAGGGAGGGGGTGACGACGACGGCGCCCGCCTTGAGGGCGGTGAGGATGTCGTCGAGGGCCTCGGTGGGGCGCAGGTCGCCGGAGGCGGCGTAGACCACGGCGCGGGGGCCGGTGGCCAGCGCCGCGGCGGCGTCGCCTGTCGCCGTGATCCCCAGCTCGCGGCCGAGCCCTGCCAGCTCGCCCGCGTCGTGGCCGATCTTGGCCGGGTCGTGTACGACCACGGCCGTGAGTTCCAGTGCCGGATGGGCGTCGACGGCGCGGATGGCCGCGCGGCCGATGTTGCCGGTACCCCAGACGATCGTGGACACCATGGGCGGAGCGTAGCAAGCGCTTGGTTTGTTGCATAGGCCCGTCCCGACCTCGCACGACGAAATCCCACCACGCGTCCGGCCCGGTTGTGAGACCGGGTACCGGCAGGCCGGGGGCGGCGCGTGGTGGGCGGGGATCTGGTGGGCGGGGGTGCCGGAGAGTGAGGGGGCGCGGGCAGGGACGGGGTGTCAGCGGGACGGGCGGCGGCGGGTCCAGGAGTCGATGATGTGGGTGCGCATCGCGGCGGCGGCCGCCTCCTGGTCGCCCGACGCGATCGCGTCGCTGATCGCCTGGTGCTCGTCCAGCGTCTGGCGCATCACCGCCTCGTTGTACTCCCCGTGGTAGCGCATGCTGGTGCGGGCCTTGTCGTGGATGCTGTTGACGATGGCCCGGCTCAGCCGGTTGCGGGAAGCGGCCATGATCATGTCGTGGAAGCGCACGTCGGCGGCGGCGAAGTCGGGCGGCGAGGCCAGGTTGGCGCGCATAACGGCCAGCTCGGCGCCGATGCGCTCCTCGTCCTCCCGCGTGCGGGCGCCGGCCGCGGCGGCGGCCATGTCGGCCTCCAGCGCCGTGCGCACCTCGACCAGCTCGTCCAGGAACGTCGCGTTCTCGTCGTGCGTGATCACCGCCGTGAGCACGACGTCGTCGAGCAGGTTCCACTGCCGCGGATCGGTGACCTGGGTGCCGCGGCCGTGCTCGATCCGCACCAGGCCCTTCTCCTGGATCACCTTGACGGACTCGCGGATCACCGTCCGGCTGACGCCGAACTCCTCGCACAGCTCGGGCTCGGGCGGGAGCGTCGAGCCCGGCCGTAGCGCGCCCTTGACGATGTCGTCGACGAGCTGCTCCACCACGGTCGTGCCCAGCTTGGCGGCCCGGACGCGCCGCGGCCGCCGGCCCGCCGCGTCGCCGGTCACGGGACCCGCCGTGTGCTGAGTCGTGGGCTGAGACAAAGCGTCCTCCCGGGCATCGATGATCACACTCCTCCGAGGATAGGGCATTGTGAATACGTCACACGTATGATGTCATACCCGAAACATGGCGTTAACGCATCCACGAACCACGCCGCGCCCTTAGTGAGGCTCCATGAGACGACGCAGTCACGCCCTCCGCCTGGCGATCACCGCCGCAGCGGCCCTTCTCGCCGTCGCGGCCTGCGGACCGCCCAACCCCGCCGGGCCCGCGAAGGCGAAGGGCTCCTCCTCCCCGTACGGGTTCGACGCCGCCGAGCAGAAGGACGGCAAGCTCGTCGTCTGGGTGGACTCCACCCGCCTCGACGCCGCGAAGGCGTACCAGGCCGCGCACCCCGGCGTACAGCTCGACGTCGTCACCTACGACGGCAACGCCAACGGCTCCAACACGCTCAAGACCAAGGTGCAGCTCTTCAACCGGGCCGGGGAGGGCTGGCCCGACGTCGTCTTCACCACCGACAACAACACCGCCTCCTGGGCCTCGCAGGGCGACGACGCGTTCGTGGCCCCGCTCGACAAGGGCCTGCTCGACGACGCCACGCTCGGCGGCTTCGCCAAGGGCGCGCTCGACGTGTGCACCGTCGGCGGCACCGTCTACTGCCTGCGCAACGACCTGGCCCAGGTCGTGCTCTGGTACAACAAGAAGCTGCTCGACGAGTTCGGCTACGCGGTGCCCAAGACCTGGGAGGAATACCAGGCCCTGGGGGAGAAGGTGGCCGCCGAGCACCCCGGCCATATCGTCGGCACGGCCGGCGACGCGTGGGCGCCGGAGATCTACATGTGGGGCAGCGAGTGCCCGGCGGGCCAGATCACCGGCGCCAAGGCCATCACGGTCAAGGCCACCGACGCCACCTGCGCCCGCGCCGCCAAGCTGATGGACCGGCTCGTCGCCAACAAGACGATGTCCATGCTCCCCCTGTTCGGCCCCGACTTCGCCAAGAACCAGGGTGACAAGGTCCTCATGCTGCCCGGCCCCGCCTGGTACGGCGGCGCGGTCTTCCAGGGCACCCTCAAGACCCCGAAGGGCGAACTGGCCGTCGCCGACGCGCTGCACTGGGCCGGCCAGGACCCGCCGGTGACCGGCAACGTCGGCGGCGGCGCCTGGTGGCTGTCGCGGCACAGCACCAACCTGAAGGCGGCCAAGGACTTCCTCACCTGGGTCGCCACCGCGGACGCGTACCAGGTCGAGCTCTCGCCCGGCTACCCCGCCCACGCCGCCGCCGCGGCGAAGTGGATCAAGAAGCAGCAGGACAGCGGCTACTACGCCGGCGACATCGCCGCCCCGATCACCGCCGCCGCCGGCCAGGTCTGGTCCGGCTGGGGCTCGCCGGAGTTCAGCCAGGAGGCGGTGTGGGCCAAGACGGTCATCCCCGCCCAGACCGCCGGCAAGACCGTGGAGTCGCTGCTGCCGGAGTGGCAGACCGCCATCGAGCAGCAGGCCCAGGTGTCCGGCTACCAGGTCACCAAATGACCGCCTCCGCCATCAGCGCCGCGCACGCCAGGAGCCGCACCCGCTCCTGGCGGCCGGCCGCCGGGCACGTCTTCGTCTCCGGCTACGTGGTCCTCCTGGTCGTCTTCGGCGTGGCCCCCACCCTGTACGCGCTCAACCTCGCCTTCACCGACGCCGACGGGCGCTTCGCCGGCCTGGCCAACTTCGTCCGCACCGTCCAGGACCACCGGTTCCTCTCGGCCGTCGGGCACGTGGCGACGTACCTGGTGCTGTGGCTGGTCACGCTGACCGTACTGGTCCTGGTGCTCGCGCTCCTGGTGCACCGGCTCACCTCGCGCTGGTACCGGGCCACGCTGCGCTTCGTCTACTACGTGCCCGGCGCGCTGGCCGGGGCGTCGAGCGTGCTGCTGTGGCTGTTCATGCTGGATCCGTCGGTGAGCCCGGCCGACGACCTCGTACGCGCCCTGTGGGGCGAGACGTTCGTGGGCGTGGTCGCGCCCGCCCACCTGCCGTGGATCTTCACGATCATCGCCTTCTGGACCGGCGCGGGCGGCTGGATCGTGGTCATGTACGGCGCGCTCAACAGCATCCCGCACTCCGTCATCGAGGCAGCCCGGGTGGACGGCGCCGGACCGGTGCGCACGGCGCTGCGCGTACAGCTCCCGATGCTGCGCAAGTGGATCGTCTACATGCTGATCCTCTCGCTCGCCGCCGGCACCCAGCTCTTCGTCGAGCCGCAGCTCATCTCGCAGGCCAGCTTCGGCGTGGTCGGCACCGACTACTCGCTCAACCAGCTCGCCTACCTCTACGCCTTCGACCAGAACGACTTCAACGGCTCCGCCGCCATCGCCATCGACCTGCTCATCGTCGCGCTGTGCAGCGCCGGCCTGTTCGTGGCCAAGGGGGGCCTGTTCGATGCGGATTGAGCACCTCACGCGGGCCGCGATCCAGGTGCTCCTCCTGGCCGTCGCCCTGTTCTTCGTCCTGCCGATGGTGTGGCTGGTACTCGCCTCCACCAAGAGCCCGGCCGGGCTGATCAGGGACAACCCCCTGTCGCCCGGCTCGATCGACGCGCTGCTCACCAACTGGCGGCACCTCATGTCCTTCCAGGACGGCGCGGTGCTGACCTGGATGACGAACTCGGTCGTCTACGCCGGCCTCGCGGTGACCCTGACCCTCCTGGTCAGCATCCCCGCCGGGTACGCGATGGCGCTGATGAGCTTCAAGGGCCGCCGCCTGCTGCTCGTCGTCACGCTGGTCGTGATGCTGATGCCGGCCACGGCCCTGGTGCTGCCGATCTTCCTCGAGCTCAGCTATGTCGGCCTGGTCAACCAGGCGGCCTCGGTCGTGCTGCCGATGTCGTTCTTCCCCTTCGGCGTCTACCTGACCTACATCTACTTCTCGACCAGCGTCCCCGGCGAGCTGCTCGACGCGGCCCGGCTCGACGGCTGCAGCGAGTCGGCCACCTTCGCCCGGGTGGCGCTGCCGCTGGCCAAGCCGGTGGTGGCGCTGGTCGCGTTCTTCAGCTTCGTCCAGAACTGGAACAACTTCTTCCTGCCGTACGTGATGCTGCCGGACAGCGACCACTACCCCATGCAGGTCGGGCTGACCCAGATGCTGGCCGCCACCCCCACCTTCAACCCCGTCGTCGGCGCGAACGCCGAGGTGCAGCCGCCCGAGCTCGTGCTGGCCACGCTGCTGTCCATCGCGCCCGTGCTGCTCGTGTTCCTGTTCTCCCAGCGCTTCCTGGTCGCCGGCATGACCGCCGGCGCGACCAAGGGCTGACCTTCCTCCGAGGAGTCCCCACCGCATGACCACGCTCACGGCGAACGTCCCCGTCATCGAGCCCCCCGCCTGGGCCCTGTCCCAGCGCGCCCTGCTCGACCTGCTCGACAGCGGGTGGCGGCTGTTCTCCGACCGGTACGCCAGGCCCGACGGCTCGTTGCGCTACACCGGCCGGCTGTCCACCCGCGACGGCGCCGACGACTTCTTCGAGCCGTTCTTCAACTGGCCGCAGCTCTATCTGCTGGGCGGCGCCGACGACCTGCTGCCCGCCTGCGCGCGCCACTGGCACGGCGTGGCCGGGCAGATGACCGGGCTGGGCATGTTCGCCGACGAGTTCGAGATCGGCTACGACTGGTTCCACCAGGGCGAGAGCCTGCTGTTCACGTACTTCCTGACCGCCGCCGACCCCGCCGCCTGGACGGAGCGGGCGGTCCGCTTCGCCGACCTCTACCTCGACCCCGCCAAGGGCAACTACGACCCCGAGCACCGCATCATCAAGGCGCCGCACAACGGCAGCGGCGGCGCCCGGGACGGCGTCTCCGGCACGCCGGCCTACCCCTGGACCGAGGCCGAGGCCGCCCAGTACGGCTACCCGCTCGACTGGCTCGTCCCCGACGGCGCCCCCGTCCCGCCCCTGGCCGACGACCCGCGCCTGGGCGCGGAGATGCAGCGCCGCCTCGGCCGCGGCGACGCCGTCGGCAACCTCAGCGTGGCCGGCCTGGTCTGCAACGCCTACCTGGCCACCGGCGAGCAGAGGTACGCCGACTGGCTGCGCGAGTACGTCGGCGCCTGGCAGCGCCGCGCCGAGGAGAACGGCGGCGTGGTGCCCGACAACGTCGGCCTCGACGGCGTGGTCGGTGGTCACCTCGACGGCCGCTGGTACGGCGGCCACTACGGCTGGACCTGGCCCCACGGCCTCTACAGCATCGGCCAGGCCAGTGCCGTCGGCGCCCTGAGCGCGGCCCTGGCCACCGGCGACGACCGCTACCTGGACCTGGTCAGGACGACGCTCGACGAGGTCATCGCCCGCGGCGTCACACTGCCCTTCGGCCGGAGCGACTCGGCCAACCAGGGCCGCTGGCGCGCCCACCTGGGCCCCGACGTGGACACCCCCACGCTGCTCGTCCCCTACCGGCACAGCGACAAGGGCTGGTTCGACTACAACCCGATCCAGACCTCGGTCCCGCTGGCGCTCTGGCACCACACCGGCGCCCCCGAGGACCGGGCCCGCCTCGACGCGCTGCGCGCCGCGGCCGGCTACGACTGGGCGACGGTGCGGCCGTTCCGGGACAAGGAGGAGGCAGGGCACGAGGAGCCGTGGTACGCGTACCTGTGCGGCGGCAACCCGGACTACCCCGAGCGCATCCTCGCCGCCGCGCACGCCCAGGCCCGCCGCCGCATCGCACTGCTGCACGCCAACGCCGGCCGGGACCTGCCGGAAGAGGCCATCCACCTGTGGCAGAACGTCAACCCGGTGGTCACCGAGGCCCTCACCCAGACCATGTGGGGCGGCCCGCAGGTCGTCTACAACGGCGGCCTGCAGCAGGCCAGGGTGCGCTACTTCGACGCCGAGCGGCGCCGGCCCGGCGTGCCCGGCCAGGTCGCCGCGCTCGTCAGCGCCATCGAGCCGGAGGCGACCGTGGTCACGCTGGTCAACCTGTCGGCCACCGCCGACCGTACGATCATCGTCCAGGTGGGGGCGTTCGGCGAGCACGAGATCGTCACGGCCGCCGCCGACCGCGCCGAGGAGGGCTGGACCGGCCACGACACCGAGTACATCCACCACGAACCCGTGCTGTCGCGGCACGAGGTCGCGGTGGGCGGTCCCCATCTCACGGTGGAGCTGCCGGCCGGCACCACGATCACGCTGACGCTGCGGCTGCGCCTGCACGCCAACCGGCCGTCGTACCGGTCACCGTGGGAGTTCTCTGCGTAGTCACTTTCTCACTTTTCGTGGCGGATCCCGGCCGCGTCCGGCAAGCTGCTGTTCACCGAGAGCGGCGGACCGAGCCGGACAGGTGACGATCATGACAATGGGTGGGCGGCACGCCGGGAATCTGCCGCCGGAGATGACCAGCCTGGTGGGCCGCCGCGACGACCTCGCACGGGTCCGCAGGCTGTGCCGGGAGTTCCGGATGGTGACGCTCACCGGCGCGGGCGGGGTCGGCAAGACCCGGCTCGCGCTGCGGGCCGCCGCCCTCATGAGGGACGGCTTCGCCGATGGGGCCTGGCTCGTGGAGCTGTCGCCGCTGAACCAGGGCGCTCTGGTCCCGCACACCATCGCGGAGGCGCTGCCGCTGGCCGACCGCACGACCCGCCCCATGGTGGAGGTGCTCACCGAATATCTGGCCGAGCGGCACCTGCTGCTGGTGCTCGACACGTGCGAGCACCTCGTCGACGACTGCGCCCACGCCGCCCGCGAGCTGCTGACCGCCGCGCCCCGGCTGTCGATCCTGGCCACCAGCCGCCGCCCGCTCGGCGTCCCCGGCGAGCAGGTGCTGGTCCTCGACCCGCTGCCGGTGCCCGACCCGCGCGGCACGGGGCCACAGGACGCGCTCGTGCTGCTCGCCGACCGCACGGCCGCCGCCGTGCCCGGCTTCACCGTCACCGACCACAACCGGTCCGAGCTGGTACGCCTGTGCCGCCGCCTGGAAGGGCTGCCGCTGGCGATCGAGCTGGCCGCGGCCCGCCTGCGCGAGCTGCCGGTCGCCGACCTGTGCGAGCGGCTGGAGGACCGGTTCGCCGAACTGGGCGACATCGGAAACCGCGCCGAACTGGGCGACATCGGAAACCGCGCCGAACTGGGCGACATCGGAGACCGCGCCGAGCGCGGCGACGTGCGAAACCGTGCCGAGCCGGGTGGCAGCGGGGACGAGGTGCTCGACGCCGCCCCGCCCTGGCACCGGGCGTTGCGGACCGCGATCGGGTGGAGCCACGAGCTGTGCACCCCCGAGGAGCGGCTGCTGTGGGCGCGGACGTCGGTGTTCGCGGGCAGCTTCGAGGACGGGGCGGTCGCCGAGGTGTGCGCCGACGCGCTGCTGCCGGCCGCCGCCATCCCCCGGCTGCTGGCCGAGCTGGCCGACAAGTCCATCCTCATCTGGTCGCCGACCGGCGGCGGCGAGCGCTTCCGCATGCTCGACACCATCCGCGAATACGGCGCCACCTGGCTGCGCGCCCTGGGCGAGCAGGAGGCGCTGCGCCTGCGGCACCGCGACTTCTACCTGGCGCTGGCCCTGCGGGGCGACGCGGCCTGGCTGGGGCCCGACCAGATCGCCTGGAACGACCGGACGAACGCCGAGCACGACAACCTCCGTACCGCGCTGGACTTCAGCCTGTCGCGGACCGGCGACCACGCGGCGCTGGAGCTGGCGGCGGCGCTCTGGTTCTTCTGGTACCCCTGCGGCTACCTGCGGGAGGGCCAGCACTACCTCGAACGCGCCCTCCACCTCGACACCGAGCCCAGCGTCGTGCGCAATCGCGCCCTGTGGGTCTGCAGCCTGACCCTGACCGTGCAGGGCGACGCCACCGCCGGCATGGTCTGGGCCGCCGAGTGCGCCGGTGTCGCCGAGCAGCTCGGCGACACCGGCGCGGCGCG
>NZ_JBFAIM010000071.1:0-75989 GCF_040654715.1 Nonomuraea sp. NPDC050643
ACGGAGCTGGCCCAGCATGCGCAACTGCGCATCGACACCGGCTTGCGGGTCTATTTCGCCGATCCTCATAGCCCTTGGCAGCGTGGCACCAACGAAAACACCAACGGCCTGCTGCGCCAGTACTTTCCCAAGGGCACTGACCTGTCACGATGGGGTGCCGAGGAGTTGGCGGCCGTCGCGCTCGCGCTCAACACCAGGCCCCGAAAGACCCTCGGGTGGAAGACGCCGGCAGAAGCCTTCAGCGATCATCTAAACTCGCTGCTGAGCAGCAGTGTTGCGACGACCCCTTGAACTCAAGCGGTACAGAGCACTCGAAGTCTTCCAACACGCCCGTGCCGTACTCGTCGACGAGCTGGGCATCGAACCTGGCGAGGAACTCCAGCAACTCCAGGCAGTCATCCTGGGCGGCCCCACCCGATCGAGCGGGCCCACAGCCGAAACGCCGATCTGGCAGCTACCGTCAGACGTCAAGTACTTCAGTGGCCGGGACGCCGAGCTGGCCACGTTGGACCGGCTTCTTCCCTCCGCGGATGAGGAGCCGCCTAACACCGTCACTACCTGCGTGATCAGCGGCACTGGCGGGATCGGAAAAACCTCACTCGCCGTACACTGGGCCCTCCGGGTTCGTGATCTCTTTCCCGATGGTCAACTGTACGTCGACCTGCGGGGCTTCAGCCCAGCTTCCACACCTATGCCGGCGACGGAGGCGTTGCGCGTATTGCTGGGGTTCCTGCAGCCGCCCCATCACCGGATTCCCGCTACCTTCAACGAGCAGATGAGGCTCTACCGGACCCTGCTGACCGGTCGGCGGGTGCTCATCCTGCTGGACAACGCCCGTGAACCGGATCAAGTGCGTCCGCTGCTACCCCCATCAGCAGAAAGCCTGACCCTGGTGACCAGCCGCAACGTACTCACCGGACTGATCGCCGCCAACGGTGCCCGTTTGGTGCGGCTGTCGCCGCTGTCCGACTCCCAAGCCGACGACCTACTGACACGCCGCCTTGGCGAAGACCGGATAGCAGCCGAACGTGACATGGTCGACGCCATCATCAAGACCTGCGCCGGACTACCGCTCGCCCTGGGTATCGTCGCCGCTCGAGCCATCGTCAACGACAGCCTTTCCCTCGCGTCGCTGGCCGAAGAACTCCAGACGGAGACCACCCGACTGGACGCCCTGCAGACCGGAGAACTCAGCACCGATCTGCGCGAGGTCTTCGGCTCCTCCCATCGCGTGCTGACCCCGCAGGCCGCCGGCACCTTCGCCCATCTCGGCCTGGCACCAGGCCAGGACATCAGCCTGCCGGCCGTCGCCAGCCTCATCGGCCAAACAGTGCCGCACACCCGCACGTTGCTGCGCACCCTGGAAACCGCCCATCTGCTGCAGCAACACCTCCCCGGCCGCTACCGGATGCACGACCTCGTCCGCCTGTACGCCATCGAACGCGCCGGCCTCGACCTGAGTACGGATGATCGCATCGCCGCCGTGCGCCGCCTGGTGGACTTCTACCTGCACACCGCGCACACCGCCGACCGCCGGCTCTCCCCTCAGCGTAGAGACGCCATCGAACTGGACGCGCCGGCCGCCGGTTGCCTTCCGCGGAGCCTGGCGGACGTGGCGGCAGCCCAAGACTGGTTCAGAGCCGAGCACGCCTGTCTGCTCGCCGCCCAGCGGCTGGCTGCCCAGCATGATCTGCACGCTGCTGTCTGGCAACTGGCCTGGACCCTCAACACCTTGCACTCAGCCCACAACCTGCTCCAAAACTGCGTCACGGCCTGGCGCCTGGCCTCCAGTGCCCTCGAACACGTGAAGGATCAAGCGGTTCATGCCCGGGTCCGCCGAATGCTCGGTCGCACCTGCGCCCTGGCGGGCAACCACGAGGAGTCCCTGTGCCATTTCGCCGAGGCCTTGGCTCTGTACGAGCGCTCAGGAGACATCGCCGGACAGGCACTGGTGCACCATACGCTCGCGGTAACCTGGGAAAACCGGGGTGAGTACGAGCAGGAGCGGTTCCACCTCGAACACGCGCTGCGCCTGTACGAATGTCAGCGATCGTCTAATTGGGCCGGGCAACGATCACGGAATTGAGCCACCTGAAGATGCTGACCCGCTAGTAGCGAATGCCCAGTATCTACCGTTGTGACGGTATTCCTTTGGTTCGGCACTACGCTTGGGGCTTCGGTTGCCTCGACTTGACCAGGAGAGATGAGAGGTAAATCGTTGTCGTGTGGCCTCGATCGCCCCCAGCTGCCAGACCATCACGCTCTACGTGGAAAGCGCCCTGGTCCAGGGGTCGGACGGACTACGGAGGCCCGCGCGAACTCCGGGGTTATTCCTTACACCCGCGGCTCAGCCCAGGTAGAAGTCCCTGCGAGCGGCCACGAACGCCTCGACCGTCTGGGCGGGCACGCCCGTCACGCGTTCGACGTCGTCGGACGCGCCGTCGTAGCGGTTCTCCTGGCGCAGTCGGATCAAGATGGTGGCGAGATGCTGTTCGATGTGCGGCGGCAGGTCCGCCTTGGCGAGCACCTCGGCCCGCCACCGCTCCAGCGGCACGTCCACATAGGCCACCGGACGCCCCAGCGCCCGCGAGAACTCCTCGGCCATCTCGGTCATGTCGGCCATGCGGGGCCCGGTCAGCTCGTAGGCGTGCCCGATGTGCGGAGCCGGGTCGCGAAGCACGGTGGCCACCACCCGGGCGACGTCGTCCACGGCGACCGGCGCCGTGCGCCCGGTACCGAACGGCAGCGCGATGGTGCCGTTCTCCCGGATCGATCGGGCTGCCAGCGTGGTGAACAGCGGATTTTCGAGGAAGACCGTCGGTCGGATGTGTACCACCGGCAGGCCCGACCAGTTCAGTACCTGCTCCGCCAGCCAGTGCAGCCGGTGCTGGTGCGACTCCGCCGCCTTGCCAGTGCTGGTGGCGGTCATCTCCGCCACCGTCATCTGTGACATGCCCACCAGGGCGTCCAGCTCTCCGCGTTCCCGCGCCACGGTGGCCACCACGGTCGCCGCCAGCAGATGCTCCGGCGACACGGGCATCGCGAAGTACATCCGCCCGACCCCCTCCAGCGCGGCCGCGACGCTCTCGGGTCGGGTCAGATCGCCGATGACCACTTCCGCGCCGCGCGCACGCAACTGGGCCGCGCGCTCGTCGTCGCGGCGGACCATCGCGCGTACCGGCACGTCCTGCGCGCGCAGTTGGTCGAGGACCGTGCGGCCCGTGCCACCGGCGCCGGCGATGAGGACAAGATTATTGGCAACCATCGGTCGCTCTCCTTCTGAGTAGCTCTGTATCTGAGTGGAGGTGTGATCAACGTGCTGTCAGCGGCCGGGGGCCGCTGCTTGACCTCTTGGAGTCCCCAGCCGTTGCCGTCCAAGTCACGGAAGGTGGCGTAGGAGCCGTAGGAAGCCCGGTCGGGGTGCGATTACTACCGGGACCCCGTCTTAGCCCGGTTTGCCGTAGGCGTCTGGCCAGGGCGTTTGTTGGGGCGATAGCTCGGGCCATCCATGAAGATGCGGTAGCTGGTGTTGATCAGCCGGTCCAAGAGGGACTCGCCGACCACCGGGTTGGGAAAAAGCTTGCACCACTCCTCCGGGGCCCGGTTGGAGGTGAGGATCATCGACTTGCCGGAGCGTTCGGAGACCAGTTCATAAAGGTCGTCGGCTTGGGCGGCGGTGAGTTCGCGCATGCCCCAGTCGTCCAGGATGAGCAGGGCGGGTTTGGTCAGTTCGGCCAGGCGTTTGCGCCAGGTCTGGTCGGCGTGCCCGCCTGCCAGGTGAGCCAGCGCGCGGG
The DNA here is from genome assembly GCF_040654715.1 of Nonomuraea sp. NPDC050643. NCBI lineage: Bacteria > Bacillati > Actinomycetota > Actinomycetes > Streptosporangiales > Streptosporangiaceae > Nonomuraea > Nonomuraea sp. NPDC050643. Next base: position 3,795 of record NZ_JBFAIM010000071.1, read on the forward strand.
AGGTTTTGATGAAGCGAACGTCCATGCCCTGGCGGATGACGAGCTGGCCCAGAGACTGGGCGATGTGCGACTTTCCGACCCCGACCGGGCCATACAAGATCACGGACTCTCCGGCGTGCAACCAGCGCAGCGCCCCCAGGTCGCGTAGCTGAGCGGCGGGCAGCTTGGGTGAGGCGGCGAAGTCGAAGCCTTCCAAGGTGACCGGCTCGTCAAAGCGGGCGCGACGCTCGCGGCGCTCCATCGCGGCCGATTCCCGGCGGGAGATCTCGTCTTCACACAACACCTGCAGGAACTCGATATGTCCCAGGTCGCCGGCGCGGGCCTGGCTGAGCCGGGTATCGAGGGTATCGAGCATCCCGCCCAGACGCAGCGTGCGAAGAGCCTTGTCCAGCGCGCCAAGCTCGATGTGAGTGGCCATGATCCGTATCCTTTCGATGGTGAATTTCGGCGCCCTTGGGTCCGCCACGATGAAGGTCAGGCTGGATTTGAGGGCGCCGTGTCCGCTCGCGGCGGGTCAGGAGACCGGGATGTCGAAGGCGTCCAGGGTGACCGCGTCGTGGTTGAACAGCTCTTGCGGGCCGCGCAGGAACGCGCCCGCGCCGCCGTCACCGGCGTGGCGGGCGGCCTGGTTGCCCTGATCGGTCTCGGCGGCCAAGATTCCCTTGATAGTGCGGTGGGAGGGGTCGCCCACGGCCAGCGCCTTGGCGCAGGCGGCTTCCAGCCGTTCGGGGTTATGTCTGTCGGCCATCGCCAGCACCCCTTGGGCTGAGCGCAGGTGGTAGAGCGCGTTGTCGGCCAGGAGTTCGTCGATCACCGCTAGGCAGGCCGGGCCGATCTGCTCGGCCTGTTGGCGGCACCAAGCGGGGGTGCGCATGTGGAAGGCGATCTTCTCCGGCGGATAGTCGGCCAGATCGGTCTGCTTGCCGCGGGGCTTGCGCACGTGGGTTTTGACCAGGTCGCCGTCGTAGAAGAACTGCACCAGGTTCACCGTCATCCGCACCGACAGGTGCTTGCCGACGTACTTCCACGGCACCGAATACAGCACCTTGTCCACACTGCAGTGGATGTCGGGACCGACTTTCGCCCGAAACCATCGACACAGCTCGAAGGGATGACGGGGCAGGGGCCGCAGGGCGGGCTGTTCGACCGCGTGAAAGACGGTCAACGGGGCGGCGCCCTCCAGCGGCCGGCACTGGCGCTGCCCGGCGACCTGTTCGCACCAGCGCAGCGCCGCGGCCTCCATGTCCGCCACGGAGGCGAAGCTGTCTTCTCGTCCGCGCCAGAAGCTGTCCCGGATGTAGGGCATGGGCCGTTCGATCCGCGCCTTGTCGCGGGGTTTGCCGCTGCGGGCCGGGTCGATGAGGAGCTGGTAGTGCGCGCCGAGCTCACCATACGACTTGTTGATCTTCGGGTCGTAGAGATCGGGGCGATCGACCCCGGTCTTCAAGTTGTCCGGAACGATCCGCGCGGGCACACCCTTGAAGAACTCGAACGCTTCCACGTGAGCTTGGCACCATGCGTGCTGGTCCATCGTGATGACCGGCTTGACGAACAGGTGACGGCTGGCACACAGCACCAGGGCGAACGCCCACACCTGGTGTTTGCGGCCGGTGGCCGGATCGACCCACGCCCCCAACCGCCCGTAATCCACCTGGGCTTCCTGGCCGGGCTGGGCCGGTTCCAGCCGCAGCACCACCACCCGCGAGCGGGAGACCTCTTCTGGCACATTGGCGTGAACCCACCGTCTCATCGCGGAGATCGAGCAGGTCAGGCCGCGTTCGTCGCGCAGCCGCTGGTGGATGGTGGTGACCGTGACGCCGCGTTCGATCTGCTCGGTGATGTAGTCGCGGTGTTGTTCGATCAGCGGCCACGTCGTTCGACGCAGCTTGGTGTCACGCAGGGCGGGAAACCACAGGTGGATCCACTCGGCCCATTCCGCTGCGGTTAGGGGTTCGTCGCTTGGCGTGATGCCCTCGGCGATCGCCGGAGCCAGGTACCTGGCCACGGTGTTACGTGCCACGCCCAGGCTGTTGGCGATCTCTCTGACGGAACGGCCGGCATGCCAGTGCATCAGGATCTCTGCGATGTCGACCACGTGGAACGCCTTCCGCGCCATGATCGCCCCCCTTCGGCGAGCCCTTGATGGACTACCAAAAGGATCATGGACAGGACTGACCAAGTCCAGACGACACGCACACGTCCTGACCTGGCTCAATTACGCGATTGAGGCTCCCCTGCCCGACTCAGATCAGTGAAGTCGATCATGCTCTCCTGGCTCAATAACGTGATCGCCGACAGTACGAAGACGCCAACGACACCTTGGGAGAGGCCAGCGTCCTCAATTCCCTGGGCTGGAGCCACGCGCTGACGGCAGACCTCGACAAGGGCCCGGAAGCATTGCGAGCAGGCGCTGACCCTGCTCCGCCGTCATGGCGATCGCCTCGGCGAGGCGGCGACGCTCGACAGCCTCGGCTACATCGCCCACCACACCGGCCATCACGCCCAAGCCCTCGAGCACTACCACCACGCGCTGACGCTGCGGCGCGAAGCCGGCCATGCCAGCCTGGAAGCCGAAACGCTCACCCATCTCGGCGACTCCTACCATGCGCTCGGCCGGTACGCCGAAGCCGCCCGAGCGTGGAGTCAGGCGCTGGCCATCTATCAGGACCAGCACAGCTCCGTGAGCAGGAGACGCGTGCAAGCCAGACTCGACGCCCTGAGAGAAGAGTTGTGCGAGTGACCTGATGAGCCGCACCCAGTCTCACAAAGAGTAGTTCAATCGGATAGCACAGGAATGCGGTGACCCCGGGAGTAGCACCGCCGCTTTCAAGCCTGATGTCCTGGTGGTCTGGCCGAGGCTGGAGGATCTGTGGGGGAACCTCGCGGCCCCGCTCGCCGATCCCCAGGACGTCTACCTGAGCCCGTTGTGGGACATTGCCTCTCTCGTAGAAGTGGGGGCCCGGCGGATGGGGGCGCAGCTGGCGCTCACACTGCCGGTCATTCCTGCGGAACGGACGCTGGGAATGGGCGATGCGGCCAATTCTCTGGGTATCCACGCCATTGCCGCCTCGGTCCGTGAGGGGGTCCGCGCCGGTTTCGCGGGCCGTCCCGGAGTCCGGTCCCGGAGTGCTGTTGTGGACCGGGCCATCGCGCTGGGCTGGGCGGCGGACCGGACGGGTTTTCAGCGGCTGGTCGCCGAGATCGGCATGACCATGCCGGAGCTGGTACCGGGCAGCGAGATGTCGCGTCTGGCACGCTCGGGCAGGGCTTGGTACCAGATCAGGTTCCTGTCAATGACTAAGCGCAATGATGGCGCATTTGAGCCAGGTGCTCAGGAAGCCTTTTGGGAGGCAGGCTATCTGAGTAACTATTTCACTGTCACAGAATCAACAGGTGACGAGGTGCATCTGATGGGATCGACGAAGTTCGAGGCTGTCGACATCCACGGCCTACCAGGTGCGGAGGTGAAAGGAGAGCTCAGCAAATGACCTCGTACGAGGATGCGAGCCTGACGCTGGCGGACACACAGCAGCGTAGGTTCGGTGAGCTGCTCAAACAGTGCATCGAGCAACCTGCTTCAATCGGCGAAATACCTTTCGAGAAGCCGCTCAGGGAACTGGGGATGGACTCGCTTGGAATGGCCAAGATGGTAGTCCTGATTGAAGATGAGTACGATATTCTCCTTCCTTACGAGGCGCTTCTTCCCGAAGTGTTCGTCACGCCTAGGTCTCTGTGGGAAGGACTGCAGGAGTTCCTACCAAGAAATCTCTGAGCAGGCTTCTCGCATCGCACCAGCGCGACATTTATGCGAGCGTATGACCTAGGTTTCCGCCGGAAGTGCGGGTTTCCCCGGTGCGGAGGCTTGCCCTCGTCCACTCGTCATGGAAGGAGCATCGGATGACGAATACAACGACACGCGCTGAATCAGATCCGCTGAGTCGCTTGGGTCCGTTGGCCGCACGGCTGAGCAAGACGTCCCGCGAAGACCGGTACGACGTTCACGAAATCTTCGATTGGCCTGGAGCACTTCCTGAGGACAGGCATTGGTTCAGTCCTGAACTCTCAACATGCTATGGCAGCGAGATCTGGGAAACCCTGGATTCAGCCATCCAGCGGAAGCTCACCAGACTTGAGCTTATCAATTTCTTCAGTGAGAGCGTCGACCTGGAACGCGAGCTGGTTGCGGAAGTAGCCGCCCGCATCTACAAAGCCAGGTTCGCGAACGTGTCCGACTTCCTCCGCGATTTTATCGCCGAAGAAAATGATCACATGTGGATGTTCGCTGAATTCTGCATGCGCTATAACGGTGGTCTATTGGAAACGGCACTGCATACTGCGGTGCCGCCAGACAGGACACCACCCAACGTAGTCGACCTGCTGCTCTTCGGTCGTGTTCTCGTCGTCGAGGAAGTCTTCGAGTGGTATAACCGTCGGCTGGCCGCCGACGACCGGTTGCCAGAGATCGTTCGGGCGATCAATCGGGTGCATCACAAGGACGAGTCGCGGCACATCGCCTTCAGCCGAAACCTGTTCGCCGCGCTGGCCGAGGAGGCGGGTGAGGAGGAGCGGCAACAGGCGGGCCGTCACCTCCTCCGCTACATGGACTTCTGCATCGGCACTCTCTACAACCCGTTGGTCTATCGCGACGCGGGTATCGCCCATCCGGCCAAGGTACGCCAAAGTGTGAAGAACTCCTCTACCCGTATCCAGATCGACCAGCAGTTGACCACGCGCACCCGCAAGTTCTTCGCGTCCATCGGACTCATCGGAGGCCAGGGGACAGCCACATGACCGCCGGCGTCAATGTGCCCCCGGCTCCGCACAAGGGGGTCCCGCGTCTGGAAGACCGCGTCCGCCAGACTGCGGCACGCTTCCCCACTCGTGAGGCCCTCCGGGTCGGCCCTCGCCGGGTCACCTATGCCGAATTGCTCGAAGTGGCGGAAGCCTGGGCAGCAGTGCTGGGTTCGGCGCGCAACCAGGACGGTCCGGCGACCGTCTGCCTCCTTGCCGGCCGCACGTTTACTGGCTATGTCGGAATCCTTGCCACGCTCTGCGCCGGAGCGACAGTGACTCCCATGGCCCCCGAGGCGCCCCCCAACCGCCTCTCGGCGATGCTGCAGGACACCAAACCGGACGTCCTCATCGTCGACCAGGCTGGGGCCGCAGCACTGGCTGCACTTGCCGAGCATTGCGCGCTTCCGCCCGTCTTCGCGCCCATGGTTGCGCCAGAAGCGTTGAATGGAACAGGTATTTCACTGCTGTCCGTCGAAGATGATCGCCGGGGACGACCGTCGTCGACCGCTGACATCGCCTACGTGTTGCACACTTCGGGATCCACCGGGCGTCCCAAAGGAGTGCCGATCACACACGCGAACATGCACGCGTTCCTGACAGCGGTTCACGCTCGGTATGATTTCACCGAGAAGGATGTCTTCTCCCAATTGTATGACCTCACCTTCGATCTTTCCTTCTTCGATCTATTCATCCCCTGGTCCTGCGGCGGGACGGTGGTCTGCACTCCTCCGGCAGTCTTCGCTCACATGCCGGAGTTCGTCGCCAAAGAAGGACTGACTGTTTGGTTCTCCGTACCGAGCGCTATCTCCGCTATTCATAGAATGGGCGGTCTCAGGCCAGGGTCCTTCCCCTCACTCCGATTGAGCCTTTTCGGGGGAGAAGCCCTCACCCTGAACGACGCCGTCGCTTGGCAGCAGGCGGCGGCTAATTCTTCGGTAGAGAATATCTACGGTCCGACAGAGCTGACCATCGTGTGCGCAACACATCGCTTGTCCCCCGAAGACGAGGCCATCGCCGCGAACGGAATCGTTCCCATCGGCACGCTCTTCCCAGGTCTGGAAGGCATGCTTCTGGACGAGGAAGGACGCCCCCACCCGCAGGAGGGCGAACTCTGTGTCACCGGCCCACAGATGTTCTCGGGGTACGTCAACAGTGCCGACGATGAGGGAAGATTCGTCCGATTGGATGGCCGACGTTGGTACCGTACGGGCGACCTCGTACGCAGCGCCGGCGATGACCGCCTGCTCTTTATCGGTCGGATGGACCAACAGATCAAGATACGTGGATACCGAGTCGAGTTGCCAGAGATCGAGTACTGGCTTCGCATGATTCCAGGCGTCGACGCCGCAGCCGTCCTGCTGGTCGGAGAAGGAACCGAGCAGCGTTTGATGGCCTTCTACACGGGCGTCGGGATGGACTCCGGCCGGATGAAGGCCAAGCTCCATGAGCACCTTCCAGCATACATGGTCCCACATGAGTATCGATTGGTGGAACAATTCCCCATCAACGAACGAGGCAAGACGGATAGACGCGCTCTCATGGCAACCGTCTCGGCTCCTATAAGCGCAGGGGGCGCCTGAATTCGCCGATCTCGCCGCTGCTCGAACCGGCCCGGCAGGAAAATATGATCTGGGTCAGGTCGACTGAACGCCATCCCGTGCCCCTCCATTCAAGCGAAATATTCTCAGGCGCCGGCTTTGTCAACTGCCACAAAGCGGAAATATTTAGAAGGGAGGTGTTCTTGTGAAGAAGGAAGAATTCGAGGCGATCGATGTTCGCGACCTCCCCGACGAGGAGTTGAACGACGTCGTCGGCGGCTCCGGTTCTATTGTGGTCACGATCGCCACCGAGGGCCATTAACGTCCGCGCGTAGTGATCTGGGTCCCTTGTCCGTTGGGTGCGAAGGCGAATCGTCGCACCCAACGGGCCTCCACGCGTCAGACCTGGAATCGATCAACAATCGGCTGATCACCTGAATCGGCAGGAGGCTTCGCAGTGACGGCGTCACACCATACTTCTCTGGAGTATCTCCCGCTGACCAAGGGGCAGCTCGAGCACTATGAAATGTTGGCTCGTTTTCCGGAATTCCGTACACCGTTCTGGACCTCCTATCGCATCTCCCGGGAATTGAATGTCGCGGCACTTGCAGATGCCATAAAGTCGGTGGTTGGACACCATGAAGGTATGCGGATAGGAATACGCGAACTGCCCGGCTGCCCACCGGTTCAGTGGATTCGCGCTCCACCGCCAGATCGCCTGCTGATCAGTCGGCAAGAAGTGCGAGCTGTCTCCAGGCAGCAATTCGAGAAATATGTCCGCCACGTTATGGCCCGCAATCAGGAGGAGAACTGGAGCCTCTCCGACGGCTATCCGTTCAAGTTTTTGCTGCTAAAGTACTCCAGCGAGCTCCATGCACTTATCGTCGGCCTTTCTCATTTAGCCATGGACGCCAGGGCCAAGGAACTGGTTTTGCGTGATCTCTGGCGCGCCTACAGTGCAACGGGAGGTTGCATCTTCAAAGACGGCGGGCAAAGGATGAAGAGCTACTCTGATGCCATTCGCTGTCACAAGGTCCAGGGTGAAGAAGATGAGGGGAAAAGAGGGCGACGATTTATCCAGCTTGATGTGTCACAGGTCTTTTCCGTGACACAGTTCCTAACGATTCGGTCCGCTCCAACAAGTCAATACGGATTTATCCTGGAATTCGGTCTGAATGCCATTCTTCTGGCTGACCTCCGGTCGATGATCCATGAATCAGAGTTCTCCGAAGCCCAATGTATATTCGCTGCTCTGGCACATTCTGTATTCGGAATCTGCCCGCAGGATCGGATTCAGTTCCCGATCACAGTCGATCTCAGGAATGCGGCTGAGCGTGATCTCGTCGGCATGTTCGCAACGTCGGCCACGGTGATCGTGGACCGGCCTAGGGCATCGACCACGGTGAAAGATTTCTTGTCTCATGTCAAGCAAAGGACGATCCGCGCCATGGTGGATTGCCAACGCACCGAGGTGCGCGGCCCGGACCTCCGCGACAGAGATGAAACATCGAAATGGGGATCGCGGCAGGAAAAGTGCTTGTGGTTCAACTACCGCAATATTGCTTCGGATCAATCCGGCCGAACCTCCGAACCTGCCAATGTCGAGCGCGATGCGTATTCTCCCAGCGTTCGATATACGGTGCGTGGCATCAGTAGTGACGTGATCAGTACCCCTGAGCACCTGCGACTTCGGATAGCCTTCAATGAGGCCATATTCTCGATGGAGGCGGCCGAGGAGTTCGTCGCAAATCTCCAGAAAACACTTGCGATCATGGCGGAATATGGGGCAGCCGACAACAGAGAGTTGGCGGCTCCGGCGAGGTCGGCTCCGGATCACATCGCTACTCTTGCCGATGGCCAAGGTAATACCGTCGCTTGGGCTGACATGACGTGCCTCGCAAAGCATATCGGGGAATATCCTGGAGTCATATCGAGCACCGTCCGCAGAGTCGCCGGATCCGCCGGAGAGACGCTGCTCGAGGCGGTCGTTGCCGTATCGGAAGAGTTCCAATTCACCGAGACGACATTCAAAGAACAACTTCTGAAAACTGCAGAGCCACAGCGACTCCTGCTTGCCCCTCATAGGATATTGCTGTCTCGGGACGCTGATCTCGCTTGATGTGTTGGGAAAGGCGGCTATAGATACACTAAGTTCTGAACATTTGTCTGGAGCTCTTGGGTAAATGTTCGAGGCGCTCATGATTGCCAAGGGTAATTGTCCGTTGGGCCGCGAATACCTGCTCGATGCCGCGACGGCTCATCAGTTCGTACTCGCACCACACCGGATCTCCGTTTCTCAGAACACGGGACGCAACGGTGCCTGGCCTCGCAGGCGGGCTGAGACGGATGGACGAGGGTGATGACATCTAGCGGGTCGGGGGGCCGCCCCGTTCGCACGGGCGATCGGCCGTATGCGGAGTTCGCCACGTCGGGGGATAGATTCCGCCGGCAGGCGTTGAGTGAGCGATCCTTGGCGTCTGAGCCGGGACCGGTGGCCGATGTGTCGAGCTTTGCGTGGCTTCGTTCGTGGAGACCGCGCGGGTTGTCGCGGGTGCGGGTGTATCGGCGGCGATCCGTGCCCGTGCGCGGTCAGGCGGAGATCAGTGACTGCGGTCCGGCGTGCCTGTCGATGGTCTTGGCCTTGCACGGGCGGGACGTGAGCGTTGAGGAGTTGCGGAAGGAGACGAACAGCGGCAGGGACGGGGTGGCGGCTCGTGTTCTCCTGGAGGTGGCGCGGCAGCACGGGCTTGGTGGCAGGGGTGTCCGTGTCTCTTTGGCCGGTCTTCGCCATCTGGCTCCGGGCAGCATCCTCTTCTGGGGTTTTCAGCATTTCGTCGTTTTGGAAGGAGTGTCAGGGGGCCACGTGTATCTGGTGGATCCCGCGCACGGCCGGCGCCGGCTCGCCCTCGAGGAGGCGGGCAGGCTCTTCACCGGGGTCGCGCTGGAATTCGAGGCGCCGGCCGGCGCCCGGCGTGCCCGCCGGGCTGCGTCGCGCGTGGCACGGCCACGAAGTGCGTGGCGGCACCTGGCCCACTTCCTTCCCCGTAGCCGCCTGTGGGCGCCGGTGGTCGCCACCTCCCTGCTGATCCTGCTCTTCGGCTTCCTCACCCCGCTGGCCTCGGCCTATCTGGTGGATCACCTGGCTCAGGGGAACGCCGCCCCGAGCGCCGGGCAGGGCGCCGTGTCGGTCCTGGTGCCGGCGCTCTGCTATTTCATCTTGCAGGGGATCCGCCGGTTGTCTCTGCTGGACCTGCAATCCATCGCCGACAGACACGTGACGATGATGGTGTTCCGGCACCTGCTCACGCTGCCGCACGACTTCTTCACCAAACGCAGCTCCGGAGATCTGGCATTGCGCGTCAGGACCAGCACGTTCGTTCAGCAGGTGCTGACCAACTCCATGCTGTCCACCGTCTTCGACGGCATTCTCGTCTTCATCTATCTGGCGTTGCTGTTGATCGCCGACGGTGTCCTGGCCTGCCTGGTCCTGGCCCTGGCCGTGCTGCAGATCGGTCTGCTGCTCGGATCCTGGCGCGGACAGACCTACCTGGACGCGGACGCGCTGGAGAGCAAGGCACGCGCCGACACGCAGCTTCACGAACTGCTCGACGGTATCGCCACCATTCAGGCGGCCGGATTGGAGGAGGTGCTCGGCCGCAAGTGGTCCCGCACGTTCGCCGACGAGGTCAACACGCGCATACGGGCCCGGACGCATCTTTCCCTGTGGTCGGTCACCAGCGCCACCCTGCAGTTCTGCGCGCCGCTGCTGGTGCTGGCCCTGGCGGCGGGACGCGTGGCACACGGCGACCTGTCGATCGGCGCGGCGGTGGCCTTCGGCACGCTGTCGATCGGCGTCTTCGTCCCGCTGGCCGGCCTGGTCCAATCGGCCCTGCAGGCGGCCACGCTGAAGCCGGTCCTGGTCCGGCTGGACGACATCCTGGACGCCGAAGCCGAGCCCCAGGGCAGCGTGCACCTCGACTTCGCGGAGGCGGCCGGAAGCATCGAGTTGCGCGGCGTCGACTTTCGCCACCACGCCGGCGCCGGGAAAACCCTGCAGGCGATCGATCTGCACGTGCCCGGCGGCGGCTTCCTGGCCGTCCTGGGGCGTTCGGGCAGCGGCAAGTCCACGCTGGCGACGGTGCTCGCCGGGCTGCGTCTCCCGACGCGAGGCGACATCCTCGTCAACGACACTCCCTTGGCCGACGTCGACAGGTCCTCCCTCCGGCGCACGATCGCGTTCATCAATCAGGACGCCAAGGTTTTCGCGGGCTCCATCCGTGACAACATCGCGATGGGCGTCTCCGACGCCACCGACGAATCCGTGACGGCCGCCGCTCGCGCGGCCCAGATCCACGACGACATAGCGATGATGCCCATGGGCTACGAGACGCTCCTCGGCCCCGCGGGCGCGGGATTGTCGGGTGGGCAGCAACAGCGGCTCGTCCTGGCACGGGCACTGATCCGCCGTCCCCGCATCATGATCCTGGACGAGGCGACCAGCGCACTCGACCGCATCACGGAAGAGCAGGTGTTCACCGGCGTCCTGGCGACGCACTGCACCCTCGTCGTCATCACGCACCGGCTGACCTCCGTGGCGGGAGCAGACCAGATCATCGTCCTGGACGATGGCAAGATCCTCGCCCGAGGACGACACGGCGACCTCGTCACGACCTCGCCACTGTATTGCCGGCTCGCCGGAAGAGACGAACTGCCCTGAAGGCTCGGAGACGCCGTTCACCAGTGCGACGAGTCCTCGGTTTGAGGAGTAGCAGCCTCTTCTCTCAAGGCGTCGAGTCTGGCCTGTATGTGCTTGATTTTCGCGGTGCGGCGCTGGTCCTGGCAGATGGCGAGTGCCTGCCTCCAGACTCGTCCTGCTTCGGCGTGCCGGCTGAGGGCATGGTAGGTGTCGCCGAGGTGGGAAAGAGTTTCGACCTCCTGGCTGGCAATGCCGGATTCGCGCCACAGCGTCAGGGCGTGGTGGTAATGGTCGAGGGCTCGGGCGTAATGGCCGGTGTGGTGGGCGATGTAGCCCAGGCTGTCGAGCGTCGCCGCCTCGGCGAGGTGATCGCCGTGACGGCGGTTCAGGTCCAGCGCCTGCTCGCAATGCCGCTGGGCGTTGGTAAAGTCGGTGAGCAATGCGTGGCCCCAGCCCAGAATATTGAGCGCGTTGGCTTCCGCCACGGTGTCGCCGACGGCCTTGTACAGTCGCAGCGCGTGTTCCGCATGGACCAGCGCCTGCTCATAATCACCCTGCTCTCCCCAGGCCAGAGCGAGCGGTTGGTGAACATGAGCCTGACCGGCGATGTCTCCGGATTTTTCATACAGAGCCAATGCCTCGGTGAAATGAGGCAGGGATTCTGCATGGTGCCCTGCCCGGGCGCACGCGCGGCCGAGTAACCGGTGGACCAGAGCACGAACGGCTGAATCGTTCAGGTGTTCAACGGCGCTGGACGCCACGCGCCATACCGAAACGCAATTCTCAAGCAGGTTGTGACTCATGTGGAAGGTGTCGAGTGTCCAGGCCAGTTGCCAGGCGGCGATGTGCAACCCGTGTTCGGCGGCCAGCCGTTGGGCGGGGAGGAGGCAGGGGTGCTCGGCGCCGAACCAGTCCTGTGCGGCTGCCGCGTCCGCCAAGGGGTGTGGAAGGCAGCCGGGAGTCGGGGCGTCCAGTTCGATGGCGCCTCGGCGCTGGGGGGAGAGCAGGCGGTCGGCGGCGTACGACGTGTGCAGGTAGAAGTCCACCAGACGGTGGACGGCGGCGATACGGCCTTCCATGCTCAGGTCGATGCCTGCGCGTTCGATGGCGTAGAGGCGGACGAGGTCGTGCATCCGGTAGCGGCCGGGGAGGTGCTGGTGCAGCAGGTGGGCGGTTTCCAGGGTGCGCAGCAGCGTGCGGGTGTGGGCGACCGGGTGGCCGATGAGGTTGGCGGCGGCGGGCAGGCTGATGTCCGGGCCCGGCGCCAGGCCCAGGCAGGCGAAGGTCTCGGCTGCCTGAGGGGCCAGCACGTGATAGGAGGAGCCGATGACCTCGCGTAGGTCGGTGCTGAGCTCTTCGGTCTGCAGGGCGTCCAACCGGGTGGTGTCCGCCTGGAGTTCGTCGGCCAGCGCGGCGAGGGGGAGGTCGGCGTTGAAGATGGCTCGTGCGGCGACGATGCCCAGGGCCAGCGGCAGCCCGGCGCACGTCCTGATGATGACGTCCACCGCCTTACGCTCACCGGCCAGCCAGCCTTCACCCAGGCGGCGGTTCAGCAACTCGCCGGCCTGAGCGTCCGACAGCGGTGCCAGCCGCACGAGCTGGGCACCGCCAGCTGCGATCAGACCAGTCAGCGCGGTTCTGCTGGTCACCAGGGTCAGGCTCTCCGGTGACGGGGACAGCAGCGGGAGCACCTGATCCGGCTCTCGCGCGTTGTCCAGGAGGACGAGTACTCGCCGGCCGGTGAGCAAAGTCCGATAGAGCCCGATCTGCTCATCGAAGCTGGAGGGTATCGGGTGGTGGGATGGCTGGAGGAGCCCCAGCAGGATCCGCACCGCTTCCGTCGCGGGCATGGGCGTCGCGGCGGGGCTGAACCCCCGGAGGTCCACGTAAACCCGGCCGTCGGGAAAGCGGTCGCGCACCCGGTGGGCCCAGTGCACGGCGAGTGCGGTCTTTCCGACTCCACCTGTGCCGCTGATCACGCATGTCGTGGCAGGGCGCGGCGGCTCCTTGTCCGCGCTGGAAAGACACCTTTCCAGCGCCGTCAACTCGTCGTCTCTGCCGGTGAAGTATTTGATGTCTACTGGGAGCTGGCAGGTCGGTGTCCACGGTGCCGGCTCGTTCACTGGTATGGTGCCGGCCAGGATGGCGGCTTGGAGCTGCTGGAGTTCCTCGCCAGGTTCGATGCCCAGCTTGTCGATGAGCGCCGCTCGGGCGTGCTGGAAGGTTTCGAGGGCTTTGTCGCGCTGCCCCGCCTGTGCGTGCGCAAGCATGAGCGAGTGCCAGACCCGTTCGTGCAGCGGCTGTTCGGCGACGAGAAGGCGGAGCTCGTCGATGACTTCCGCGGGTTGGCCGAGGGTGAGTTTCGCTTCGGCCCAGTCCAGTCGCGCTGTGGTCTGCTGTTCTTCCAGTTCGGTCAGACGGGCGAGCATGGGGCCGGCGAGCCGGGTGCCTTCGGCGGGTTTTCCCCGCCACATGGACAACGCTCTTTCGTACTGGTGGACGGCGGCGCGGAGGTCGCCTTCCTCGGTCGCGCCTCGTGCCAGCCGGATCGCCTGCTCGAACTGCAGGAGATCCACCTCCTCGACGCCTGCCTCGAGGAGGTATCCCGTTTCCTTGGTGAGCAGCCGCGTGCCGAGGGGCAGCGCCCTGCGCAATTGAGCGACGTACGTCACGAGATTCGGGATGGCCGAGGTGGGAGGGTCCTCCCACAGCGCGGCTATCAATCGCTCCTTGGAAATCTGTGAGTTGACGTTGAGAAGCAGGGTGGCGAGCACGGCGCGCTGTTTACCGGTCAGATGGACCTGTCGGCCATCGGGCAGGCACACCTGCACCGGGCCCAGGACGTTGAAAGCCGCCGCGACCAAAGCCTGCTCCTCGCCTGTGGTGGCTCCGTGGGCGCATCGTAACGTCTGCCGATCATCGCCCACACGGCAATCACGGTCGAAAGAGGGGATCTCGACAAGACTGCTCAGCCCGTGTGGGTCCTACGGGAAGCCGGCGATCGAGGTCACTTGATCTCGTGAGAACAGCTTGTACAGTCCTTTGCCGGGTGCCGCGCCGGCGACAGCGCACAGGTTGGAGCACGTGCCGAGCACTGTGAGGTGCCCAGCAAATTCCGGACACTCGGCTACATAAGCTGACAGAAGTCTGGAAGAGGTAGGTACGTGACGAGGCGTCGCAGGCAGTTCTCGCCGGAGTTCAAGGAAGAAGCCGTCCGTATGGCGCTGGAGGGCGAGCGGACGGTCGCGTCGGTGCACGGGAGTTCGACATCAACGCCGGCACTCTGGGCAGTTGGGTGAACCGGCATCGGGTCGTGAGCGCGCAGGAGGGGCGGCAGCCGGTCTCCGGGGCGGAGCGGGCGCGGATCCGGGAGCTGGAGCGGGAGAACGCCGAGCTGCGCGAGAAGTTGATCTTCTTGAAAAAGCAGCCGTCTTCTTCGCGTCCGAGACTCGATGACGCTCGCCAAGTACGAGCTCATCGACGCGGAGAAGGCTTGCCACTCCATCGTGAAAATGTGCGCCTGGCTGGGCGTGTCCCGCTCGGGCTACTACGAGTGGCGCGAGCGGCCGGCCTCGGCCACCGCGCAACGCCGGGCGCTGCCGGCCGCTCTGGTCGTCGAGGTCTTCGCCGGCTCGCACGAGACCTACGGTTACCGGCGCGTCCACGCCGCCCTGGCCCGTCGCGGCGAGCACTGCTCACCCGAACTGGTGCGAGCCCTGATGCGCGAGCAGGGCCTCATCCCGGCCCAGGTGAGGGCGTTCCGGCCGGCTACCACCGTCCAGGGCGACTACCGTGGCATCCCCGACCTGGTCGGCCGTGACTTCACCGCCGAGCGGCCGGGCATCAAGCTGGTCGGTGACATCACCTATGTCCGCACCTGGGAGGGCTTCCTCTACCTGGCCACGGTGATCGACTGTCACAGCAAGGCGTGCTGGGCTGGGCGATGGCCGACCATTACCGCACCGAATTGGTCAAGGACGCGATCCGGATGGCGGCCGGTACCGGTCTGCTCCAGCCCGGCGCCGTGTTCCACACCGACCGCGGCTCGAACTACACCGGTGATGAGTTCGGCCGCTTCCTGACCCGCCTGGACATCCGCCGCTCGGTCGGACGCACCGGAGTCTGCTACGACTGTGAGAATGGCCGAGTCGTTCTTCTCCGCGATCAAGAACGAGTGGCTGCACCGCTTCGTCTTCACCACCCGAGCCAAGGCGAAACGGCAGGTCATCCGCTACATCGAAGGGTTCTACAACCACCGGCGCCTGCACTCGGCGCTTGGTTACCGGCCACCCCTGGAAGTACTCAACGAGTCCCTTTCAACCCAGACAGCCGCATAGGCTACGCCCATAAGGCGGCTGTCCGGAATCTCCGTGGCCCTTCAGCCCGCGGCGCTCACCGTGACCCGGACAGGGTGCTGGAGGGCGGTCGGCCGTAAGTCTCCCTGTAGAGGCAGGAGAAGCGGCCCAGATGCTTGAAACCCCAACGCGTGGCCACTTCCGCGACAGTGGCCTGAGCGCCCGTCCGGGCCATGCGCACCAGGTCGGCATGGGCGAGTGCCAGCCGTACTTTGCGCAGGTATGCGAGCGGTGTGGTGTGCAGGTGGCGGCGAAAGTCGTATTGCAGGGTGCGGACGCTGACTCTGGCCGCGGCGGCGATGTCCTGCAGGGTGACATATTCACCCGCATGCTCCTCGCAGTAGCGCTGCGCTCGGCGCAATGCCGCCGGACCGGACCCGGCATCAGACCCGCTGCGGGTGGTGGAGTAATCGTGCGGCTGCGAGTCCAGCAGGGTGTGCAGCAGGAATTGCTCGAAATGATGTCCGGCCAAGGGTGAGGCCATGAACGGTGGCCTGCCGTCGGCACCCGCCAGCGACACCATGGTGAGCACCCCGTTGATAGGGCTGTCACAGGTGATGTCCGGCCGGAAACGCGGGGGCTGCTTTGGAGCGTCGCCCAGATAGTCGGCGAGTTTCTGCTCGACCAGTGCCGAGGGAATATGGATGACCAGCACCTCGTGGTCCACGCTCCACCACATGTCGGACCTCTCTTGAGGGCCGACGATGATCGAAGGCGCGTCGATACACTCGCCATCGACCTTCGCCATCCCGGTGCCTCTTCGCAGAAGGAAGATCTTGTAGGAGTCCGGGGACTGCGGGACGGTGACACGGACCTCGGCGCCGTACGACAGGATACGCATGCAGATGTTGCCCTTATAGAGCTCCTTGTAGCGGCCGCCTGTCGGATGCTCCTTTATGACCTCGACGGTCTGCAGCCATGAGATGCGTGATACGAAGTCTCGTACCTTGTGGAAATCCCCTGCGAAATTTCCTTCGGACGTCAATGACATCAATTCTCCTGACGCGGCTCCAGCGTTCACGAGTGACAAGGCCGGCTCCTGGCGTATGCATGCTGAATCCCCATACGCGCTCACCGCGCGTCGATGTCGGGTTGCGTTGCCGACTTGGTCGATGCGCCGGCGTGGGTCGTCCCGCCGTGTCGGGGTTACGTACACCGTCGCCTCGACGGTGTTGTCAAGCGTTTCCCGTAATGTGGCGAGGTGTTTTGCCGGTTTTCGACGTACTTGGTGCGGGGATGCGCCCGGTACACCGGGGAGCGCGTGGCCGACGCAGTTCCACTACGAATACCTCGATCAAGAATCGCTACAAGTCTCCGGGACTCAGATTTCCGCCCCCCGTCGTCATCCTGGCGTCGTTTCGCTGTCGCCTCGCATCGTCGTTCGGGGCGCGGGCGGCCTGGGCATGGGTGGGACCTTTCCGCGCAATGTGCCGGGTATCGAAGTCACTCGCTGATGAGGGCGCTGACCTCGGCGACTTCCGGGCTGCCGATCGCGGAGAACAGTGAGAGCGCTTCCCGCCAGTGCGCCACAGCGGTGTCGGCTCCCTCCACTTCGTACAACGCCTCGCCGATCACGCGCAGAGCTCTTGCTTCGCCGAGGCGGTGACCGGTCTCGCGATGCAGTTCGAGAGCTTGACGGGCCTGAACGACGGCGTCTGACGGCGCGTCCATGGCGATGCTGATCTCTGCGAGCGCGGTCAGCGCGAGGCCTTCGAGGACGCGGAAGGAACGGTCGCGGGCGATCGCGCGTGCCCGTTCGGCGTGTGTGGTGGCCTCGGAAAGACGGCCAAGGCTTCTGGCGGTGTCGGCCAGGCCGATCAAGCTGACGACTTCGGGATGGCGGTTTCTGCCCAGTTCGCTCGCATCGAGCGCCTGCTGGTGGAGTCGCAGCGCCTCGCCGTATTGGCCGAGATCGCGATGAAGCGTGGCGACGACATTCAGGATGCCCGCCTGGAGAAAATGATCGTCCAGATCCCGGCTCATCGCCAGGGCCATGCCGCTGAGTTCGAGTGCTTCCAAGTGGTGTCCGAGGTCGCGGTACAACGCCGCCAGCGCGGTCAGGCACTCCAGCTCGACGCCGTGGTCGCCGCGCTGTCGGCTGAGGCAGAGGCCGTCGTTGAGATACTGGCTCGCCTCGTCGAGCCGCCCCAGGCTGTGGCGGACCGCTCCCATCGTGCAGATCAAGGCGGCGGAACGGTCTGTGGCAAGTTCCAGGGCCTGACCGAGCTGATCGAGGGCCAGCTCCAGTCGTCCGAGCTGGTGGTGGGCGTTCGCCAGGTTATTGAGGTAGGCCTCTTGCCCGCGCTTGCGGTCTGTCTGCCGGGACAGCTCCAGTGCCTTGTCGAGATGTTCGACGGCTTCCAGCAGATGTCCCAGACGCAGGTAGGCATTGGACAACCCGCCAAGAGCGGAGGCCTGGCAGTCCAGCCATCCGACTTCCTCGGTTAGTGACAAGGCGCGGGCGTACAACGCCATCGCCTCCTCGGGCCGGTCCTGATGCGTGTGGGCGTCGGCCAGGCTCAGCTGGATCACGGCCTGGGCCTCACGGCTGCCTTCGGCCTCGGCGACGGAGAGGGCGGCTTGGGCGCAGGTGAACCAGTCGTCCAGATGCCTGCTCACCCAGAAATGGCCACGTAACGCGTCCGTCAGCCGCCATACCAGTTCGCCGGGACCGTGCTGATGCGCGTGGTGGATCATTGTGATGAGGTTGGTGTGTTCGGCCTCCAGCCAGGCGGCGGCCGCTTCTTGGCTGTCGAAGGCCACCGGCGACACGGTGCTGGTGAACGGTGGCTGCGGCAGCCGTACCCAATGGGGATGAAGCAGTTGGGCGGCAGCAAGGACGCTGTGCAGGTACCAGTCGTGCAAGCGCCCACTGACCTCCAGCAACTCACCGGGGGTCTCCTCGGAGTGGGCATGCCCGGCCGCGTAGAGGCGTAGCAGGTCATGGAAGGTGTAGCGGCCGGGGCCGTGCGCGCGGATCAGATGGTAGGCGGCGAGCCGGTCAAGTCCTTGTTTCGCCTCGGCTGTCGAGCAGCCGGCCAGCGCGGCCGTGGCGGCTGCGGTGAAGTCCGCACCAGGCAGCAATCCGAGCAGACGAAACAACCTGCGCTGCGGCTCGGGCAGGGCGGTGTAGGACAGGTCGAAGGTGGCATGCACCGCGGCTGCTTGATCGTTGCCGGTTTCCAGGGCGGCCAGCCGGTTGCCTTCGCGTAGCTCGCTCACGTAGTCGGTCAGGCTCAGGTGGGGGTTGGCGTCAAGGTTGGCCGCCGCGATGCTCAGCGCCAAGGGGAGCCGAGCGCACAGTTCGCCGAGTTCCGCCTCCGCCTGCGGAGCGGCAAGAAGGCGGTCCTCGTCCACGAGTGAGAGCAGGAGCGAATGACTTTCATGCGGCGAGAAGACGTCGAGGGTGACGCGGAACGCGCCTTCTCGGGCGGCCAGTCCGCGTAGCTGGTTGCGACTGGTGATCAGCACCGGCGACGGCCCGCCGGGGAGAAGGGGGCGTACCTGTGCCTCATCGCGGGCGTTGTCGAGGAGCACCAGCATGCGGCGCGCGGCCAGCATGGTGCGCAGCAGCGCCGAGCGCGCGTCCAGCTCGACCGAGACCCGCTCGGGCGCGACATCCAGCGCCCGCAGCAGCATCTCCAGAGCGGCCGCGGGCTCGACCGGCGCGCCGGGCCCGAAACCACGTAGATCGAGGTAGAGCTGGCCGTCAGGGAAGCGGTCCTGGACCATGTGTGCCCAATGGACGGCCAGCGCAGTCTTTCCCACCCCGCCGCTGCCGCTGATGATGATCGGCCGCTGGGCCTGACCCTCGGACCCGGGCAGCACTTGTTCCAGGGCCGCCAGTTCGGCGAGGCGGCCGGTGAAGTGAGCGATGTCAGCGGGTAGCTGCCGAGGAGGGGCGGCCGAAGGAGCGGAGACAGACGCAGCTGCTTGTGATGATTGAGCGGTCACGACATCCAGCCGCCCCTGAGCACCGGCCACGCTGTCCGGGACAGAAGGAATCAGCAGGGCGGGATCGCCGGTGAGGATGTCGTGATGCAGCTTCCGCAACTCATCGCCAGGACCGACGCCCAACTCCTGACGGAGCATGTTGCCGACGGTGTGGTAAACCTGGAGCGCTTCGGCCTGATGGCCGGATCGATACAGCGCGAGCATGAGCTGAGCCTGTAACCGCTCACGCAGCGGGTGCGCCATGGTGGCCGCCTTGAGCTCCACGACCAACTCGTCATGGCGGCCTGACCGCAGCCCCAGGCCGAACCAGCGCTCCAGCACCTGCACCCGCTGCTCGGTCAGCACGAGCACGTGATCGCGATACAACGACTCCGACGGCACGTCGACCAGGGCAGGACCTCGCCACAACGCCAGTGCCCGCCGAAGAAGGTCGGCCTCGCCCTCCTCGTCATCGGCCTGGCCGGCCTTCTTGGCGCGGGCGACGAGATCAAGGAAGACAGCGACGTCAAGCTCCTCCGCCGCGAGCTCGAGTACATACCCCTCCCCCCGAGTGCGGATCAGCTGCCGCTCATCACCGTGCTCAAGCAAGGTACGCCGCAATCTGCCGATATGCGTCTGAACGGCCCCGCGTGCATCCTCCGGAGCCTCGCGACCATCCCACATCCGTTCAGCGAGTTGATCGAGCGATACATGCTGATTCGCCTGCAGGAGCAACGTGGCCAGCGCAATCCGTTGCTTGCGCGCCGACACAGCTATCGGCACCCCGTCGCGCACCACCTCAAGGGCGCCCAGAACACCGAACCGCGTCCCCATGCCAATACGGTTTCACCGTTCTCCAGCAGGGACACAAAGTTCAAAATACTTGAAAGCCACCTGCGGAGGGGGCCATCTGAGGATGTCCGGCCCGCTCTCGTCTCCGTCGTCATCTCAGGACTCCGTGCGTGCCAAGAATCGCGCCTTCGCTGTGACCAGGCATGTTCATCGGTTCTTCAGACGCTCACGTGACGTTGAGCAGACGCTTCGGCGGCTTGGGCGATTGCCGGCTCAGCCGGTCAATCGGACTGCGAAGCTCGGACGAGGGCTCGGGTTCTGCCGCCCAGCTGCGCGACCTCCCCGAGAAGCCCAGGAAAGTCGGCACGGGCCAAGCAGGCCCCCTCAGGGCGCTGCGTCGAGATTCTCGCCGCCGAGGGTGAAATGTGCTTATGCCACGTCATCGCACCGCTACCAGCGCGTCGTTTCGCCGAAGAAGTCGGGAATCACGATCGCTTGGCCCTGTCCGCGCGCCTGCTCCAGCACGTAATGTCCAACTGCGATGTCGAGCACGCCCAGCCCGAACGGCGAGATGATCAGCGGCCGATCCTGGTCGAGAGTGACCTGTCCGAGCAACAGGCCGCCGATGGTGCCGGTGATGAAGTCCCGCCCTCCCGATAGCTGCTCAGCCAGGTGCGGAGAGGTCTGTGCCTTCAAGCAGTGTTCGACGTCGTCGACGATGTTGTTGGCGTCGAGCAACAGTTCGGGTGCCAGATCGCGGAGCGAGATGTTCAGGAGAATCTGGCCGGCGCGCAGTGGGGTGGCGGCGCCGACGTACGGCGACGCCGCCGTGGTGGCGAAGACAACCACGTCCCCGCGAAGCGCATCATCGATGGTCGGCACCACTGACACGTGGTCGACGTGAATCCTGGCATGGCGGGCGAGGTGTTCGGCACTCCTGCTCTCCAGGTCGTACACGTCCAAATGGGTCGGCCTGAAGCCCGTCTCCAGCAGGTAGTCGAGGACAGTGCGGGCGATGACGCCGGCTCCCACCAATGAGATCCGCGACACATGGTTTGTCAACGCAGCGGTGGCAACGACCGCCGAGGCCGCTGTCCGAGCGGCGCTGATACCGGCCGCTTCCAAGCATGCGACCGGATGCCCGGTCGCATAGTCGTTCAGCAGCAGCACGGCCGAAGCCCGCGGCACACCCTGGTTGATGTTCCTCGGGAAGCTGCTGATCCACTTGATCCCGGCCTTGTCAACCGTGCCGCCGACGTACGCGGGGAGCGCAATGATGCGCGCCTCGGGCTTGTCCGGGAAACGCAAGAAATAGCTGTCCGGATTGATGGTCTGCTTTCGCTCGTGCCATAGATAAGCGTTCCGCACGAGGTCGAGGACCTGGCCCCGGTTCGTCTTCAGAATCGCGGCGACAACCGTCCCGGGAACCACTTCGAACTCAAACAAGGCTGCTCCCGCTCGTTTCCGCGAACATGTCACCGTAACGTGACTCGATCCAGTTGTCGGAATAGATCGAGTCCAAGTACCGATCACCGAGGTCGGGGGAGATGACCGCCACTCGGCTTCCGGGCGCAATGGAGTCAGCGAGCTGCTGCAAGGCAGTGAGCGCGGAACCGGTCGAGCCGCCGATCAGCAGGCCATGCTTACGGGCCATATGGCGGCACATGGCGATGGTGTCCGACTCGGTGACCAGCACCTTGTCGAAGGCGTCCGAATCGGTGAAGATTTCTGGACTACGGCTACTGCCGATTCCGGGAATATGGCGAGAGGCCGGAGGGCCTCCGAAAATCACCGATCCTTCGACGTCCACGGCTATGATGCGGGTGCGTCTGCTATGCCGGGCGAAGTACTCCGAACAGCCCATCAGGGTGCCGGTCGAACCGATCCCCACCACGAGCACATCGATGTCGCCCAGTTCCGCGTGGATGTTCCGGGCGGTTCGGTCCCGGTGGGCGTGCGGGTTGGCCAGATTGGCGTACTGGTTCAGCCAGATCAGTTGTGGATCCCGTTCGAGCGCCTGCTGGATGTAGTTGATGCGGCACTGCAGATGACCACCGTTCTGGTCACACTGGTCGATCACCACAACCTCGGTGCCCAGAGCCTCCATCGCCTGAATCGCCTGACGATTCGCCTTCAGGTCCGTGACGATGGTGAGTGGGAAGCAACGTTCTGCCGCGACCACACTCAAGGCGATGCCCAGATTTCCCGAGCTTGATTCGATCAATCGACCGTGCGGCCGGGTCAAGACACCTGCGGACAGCACATTGTCGACGAGCCCGACAGCGGTCTTGAGTTTCAGGGAGCCGGCCGGGTTGAACGCCTCGAGCTTGAGGAAGGTCTCTACGCCGGTGATGAAGTCAGGCAGTTGCAGGAAAATATCGTCAAGGACAACATCGCTCGCAGAACTGTATATCGGCACTTTTCCTCCGGCATGACGGTCTCTAGGGTGATGATGAGCCACGGTTGCGCATCAATGGATCAGCTCACGGGCCCGTTCACTCAACTTCCGTCCGCCCGTGGCGGATGGAAGAGGCGCATTTGAAGCTCCGCATCAAGACGAGCTGACGTGTCGTCGAGATTGATATGCGAAATGGCGACCACGCGGCGTAGCCGGCTCCGGAAGGTACTCACCGGAACGCTCATCTTGCGGGCAGCGGCGGCTGAGTTCCCGAACGCCGCCAGCCATTGCCGGAGCGTTTCCAGGAGTCTTGTCCCGTGCTCACGGTCGTGAGCCGCCAATTGCGCGACAGAGCCTGTAGACTCCTGCCCTTCCGCGGTCACCAGGTCTTTCAGCTCAGAAAGGGCGACCTGGAAGGAAACGTCGGAGAAAAGTGCGGCGCGAGGCGCCGAAGGATCCGTCTTCAGCAGGCGGAGCGTGCGGTCTGCCGCGACTCGCGCGGTCGGAACGGAATGGTCTCCGGCCACGGGGCCGCCGATGCCAGCGCACCAGACGCCATGCTCACGCCATGAGCGCACGAACTCCGAAACACGCAAGACGGCCGCAGCAACCTCCGTGTCGGAGGAGTCTGCGAGCCGTAAATCGGAGTAGACCACCTCGCCACAAACAGTGACCACCCTTTCGGTATATCCCGACAAGTGGCGCTCTATCGCGTGAGCAGTGGCCTCGATCCCGTTCGCCGTCCGGGACCCAGTCGCTCGCTCCATCGCGATGACCAGGATGGGTGATTCGGTGCTCAAAGAAAATCTCTCCTGCCAGCCTCACTGGAATCTGAACCATCATCCTTGATGTCAAACACGCCTAGGACGACATTTGACGCCGGGCGCTCATTGCCCGGCATACCTGAGACCACTTCCACCCACGCCGGATCCGCTGCTGATCCTTGGTTCACCGATGCGGAGCCCTAAGACCGTCTCACACCCCCACAGGTCAGCCGATACGGCCGACGGCCGAGTCGTCACAGCCAAGGCTCACCGTCATATAAGTCGAAACCGTATGGAAGCCCAGTCTTGCGCACATGTGGCGCGAGGCGTGGTTGTCGTCACTGACCGATCCGGTAAGCGCAGAGAATCCATCTGAGGCTGCCAGGTGCAGAGTATGCAGAAGTAGCTTGGTTCCCAGCCCTCGCGGCGACCGGGCAGGATCCCGAAACCCGTTGGAGATCCATGGCGTACCGTCCCAGTCGTTCACCACGACTCCTGCCACGACCTCGTCACGCTCATTCACCGCAAGCACGGAACAGGGTAGTACCGGCCCCATGAGCGTACCGTTCAATAACGGTGCTATCTCATGGCGGAGAATGGTGTCCGCGTTCTGCGGTACGTGATCAGGGTGCCCGGGCCCAAATGCGGCAAGCCACGCGGACAGCAAATCTTCCGGTGCTCGGTCGCATGGCACGTAGCGAAAATGCGCGGGAAGATCCGCGGCGGAGTGCTCGAGTCCATCCAAAAAGTGGGTCAGGATATGAGCGCGTCTGACTAGTTTCGCACCCCTCGTGATCAGCTCATCACAGAAGGCCTCAGGCCCCGATAGGTACCATCCATGCATGCGCTGCATTACCGCTTCCACGGCTCGGGGACCCACGGCTTGGGTCCGGTAAGCCCATCGCTCTCCCCACATGGTCCCCTCGGTATACTTGATCGCCGACTGACCATGGTCGTCCAGCAAGACTTGCTGCATAACAGAGCCTCCGTTCCCTACCGCTGACCAATAGGTGACCTCCACCGTCCTGGCAGACATGTGCGCGTCCGATGGTCTCCAGCGATGGCTCGTTGACATCGCCGACGTGAGGTGGGGGAGCGGGAGTCGCGCACGCGGCAATCAGCAATGCCATCGCCGCCAAGCTCGGACGAACGGCTCCCTTTGCGGCAATCCTTCGGTTCAGGTCGATCCTGATGTGCTGGCCCTCCGCTGGCAATCCCGTATCCGTAACGCGTGTTTCGTTTGCTGGATATGATTTGTCGGTTGATGAAGTGATCGTGGCCCCTTCGGTGTATCGAGGTTGTCCCAGGGGCCGGGCATAGGTGGGAGAGGCCCGGCCGGAGTTGCTCGGTCCCGTCGTTCCCGCCCCTACCGTCTCGCGCCTGATCGACCGGTTCACCGCGGCGAGTACGCGCTCATCCGTACCGGCTCCGGTGCCCTGGACCTGTTCGCCTGGCCGACGCGCCCGAGCCGTAGGCTGACGTACTCCATCGGCTTCGCCATCACCGACGACGGCCGCAACCTGCCCGCCATCGCCTGGACACCGGCATACGACACCGAACACCTGGTCCAGCGACGGACCCTGGCCCATCGGCTGCATGAGTGGCTGGAGGAAACATGTATCCGCGCGCCGACCAAGGCTTCCACGTCTTCTATGCCCGGGACCAACTGCACCGTGGCGGGTGCAGGCCAGACCGACCGCACTGGCTGCGGGACCTGAACGACGGATCGCGGTGCGCAATCATCACCAACCCCGAGATCGGTCGGCACAAGCCGCAGAAGGGTGAGGCGGCACCAGCACGGAACCGACTCCGACCGGATCGAGTGCCTGGCCCCCCTGCCCATTCTTGTGGAACCGGCAGCCGATCACCGTCTTGATCCGCGTCGGCGTCGAGGTCTGATCAGGCCGGCCAGGCGCCACCGGGCTGGGACCATGTTCCACGCCACCGCTGCACCGGTCGTACCTCGTGCGCGACGATCACGGTTTCGTCCCCCGAACGCGAAACGCTCGGCCGCCTGTTTGCGTAATCGTGCACGGAAGAACCGCCGCTCCACGGTCGACCCACCACCCTGCGGATACCTCATGACGGCGACATCCGTCAGCGTTGCGACATCACGCCTTCAAGATCAGTGATCAGACAGAACATTGTGAAAGATCCGGCAATAGGCAGCGGCGAGCTGCCCTACGAAGGCGGCGGAGACTTTTTCAGGCTGGTAGCCGAACTCTGCCTGAATGGAGCCGTCATGCAGCGGAAACATTTCCAGAACCAGCTCGAACATCGCCCGCCGTGGCGGGATCCGAAGATACCTGCTGGTGCATCCAGTGAAGCTCAATCGAGGGGGAGGGTTGTCGTGAAAGGCGAACATCGTCTGAAAAATGGGGTTCCTGCCGTTGCGTGTTGGATTCACAAGGCGCACGACATCGAGGAAGTTGATGTCCTGAGCCGCCATCGCCTCTGTAGTGGCTCTTCGCGTGGCATTCAGGACATGATTCCAATCGAGGGATTCTGGCTGACGAAGAGGTATGCAGACCGTGTTGATCAGACACGTCAGCGAGGCGTCGACAGCGGTGCCGCCACGCCGGGCCACCGGGACACCGACCGCGATATCGCTCTGCCCGGTAAGCTCGCGCAGAGCCTTACCGTAAACGGCGAGCAAGGCGATGAAACGCGTCGCACCTTCGACCCGCGCCACTCTGTCAAACGCAACCATATCGTCGGCCGAGATATGAAAACCGATCGTATGAACAGCGGTGGCATCGTCTCCAGGATTATTTGGCGCAGGCAACTCAAGATCGACGATTCCAGCGAGAGCGCCCATCCAGTACTCTTTCTGCCGCCCGAGGGAGACGTGAGCCTGATAACGCTGCTTCTCCTGGGCGACGGCCAGAAGAGACGGTGCCGCTGTTGGGAAACAGGCAGGCCGGCCAGTGCTCCGCGCGGCATACGCCTCGGACAGGTCGTGCGCCAGCATGCCTTGTGACCAACCATCGAACGCCACATGGTGAATAGCGATGCCCAGTATGCTGATTTGAGAGGACCTTAGAACAGCATATCGCCAGACCTCTCCCTGAGTGATGTCGAGCGGCCGGTCCAGCCGTCTGCCGACCCATTCCTCAAGACGCTCATGGACGTCGTCGACCTCGGTGATCGGCAATGCCGGACGCCTGGAGCCTCGTGTTACCAAGGCGACCGGGCGAGCAGGCATTCTCTGCATCACATACGATGCCCGGAGGGCTTCATGCCGCTCAGCCACATCATGCAGAGCCTCTTTCAGCGCATCGAAGTCAACAGGCCCATCAAGTTCCCAGAGGGAGACGCAGACCGGTGCCGTATCGCTGGGGTCGAAGGCGTGAGCCACGCAGAAGGAGGCCTGCGTACCGTCGAGTGCCACCGTGTCACCCCCTTCGGAGATCGGATCGCGTGGATATGCGGGGCCCGGGAGGTGTTCCGCGCTGCCGCTCTGAGTCTCGCTTAGGATTCTGCGAATATGCAGCGTCACACCAGCTACTGTGGGGTTCTCAATGATCTGAGACATCGGAACCGGCACGCCGAAGCGGCCGTTGAGCCGAGTGCACACCCGCGCGGCGTCGAGAGAACTCCCGCCCAGCTCGAAGAGCGAAACATCGCGCGGCACGTCGGCCAGGTGCATGACACTCGCGAAGATCGTGGCCACGATGTCGGCATACAAGTCCTGCGTCGCGGAACCCGCTCCACTTGTTTCCGGTGCGGGGCCGCCCGTCCCGGCACCGAGTAGCGACCGATCGGTCTCGGCGTTCGTAGGGAGCGGAATCCCGTCCAGTCTCTCGACGTGATCCGATTCAAGAGGTGCACTCCCAGGCTCGTCCACGATACGTATGCTCTCCCTCGCGTCGTGTAGAAGTCGTGTAGAAGTCATGTGGAGAAAGGCCGAACTCTCACACGTGTCCCCGTGGCGGGCCCGCCGCCGTCAACGGGGATTTCCTGCGGCCCGCTCGCGTGGCCGTTATTCTGCAGTTCTCACGAGGGAATGGAAGGAGTCGGCAATGGTTCCCGGCATCTGGGCACCGATGACTTCCACCTGGATGATCACATTGCCGCTGCACGTGGCGGGATTGCGTCTCACAGCGAAAACAGCCGACTGACGATGGATTCTTTCGGCGCTGCGGCTCCGCCCGGCCGCTGAGATTCAGGCAGTGAGCACTCTATGCCTCCTCGCGAAGGCGTTCGCGAGGGCCAGATACTCGGGTTCGCTCTCGGCGGTGAGGACGACATGCGCACACCAATCGGCTCCTTGCCGCAAGGTGACCAGGTCTCCCACACTCCGCACCGGGACATAGGCGCGCAAGCCAGGAGTCGCCATGACGCTCTCGTTGTCGGGCAGTTCTGTGATGTGACCTGAAACCGCGGGTCGCAGGTTGAGACCGCCGAGATGTACGGTGGGCTCTGGCCACCGAGGCGCCTGCCCCGTCGCCAGGGCGCTCGCCACGACCGCCCAGGCATTCCCCCCCAGATATTCGCTCAGCACATGAGGAATCCAGCCGCCTCCCATCCGTGCCGCGACCTCAGAAAAGATCAGCTCCCCGTCCGTAGTCTCAAACGCCTCCAGATGGGTGACCGCGTTGGAGATATCCAGCGATCCATTGACCCGCGCATGCAGATCCGCGACTCTTCGGTAAAGTTCGCGGGCCTTTCCCGGCAAGATCACGTAGCTGCCGTCGAGCGCCACTCGATCGTTCGCGGCCTCGTCACTGTCCAGTAAGGACAGCCGAGTCTGGTGATACGCGCTGATCAGAAAGAATTGTGCCTGTCCGCCCAGCCATAGGGCGTCGACGTGGAGCTCACGGCCTGTGATGAATTCTTCGACTATGAGTTGGCGGGAGCGAAGCACCGGGTCGAACGTATAGTGCTCCATCACCCGGCCGAACTCTTCGGGTGATGCCACACGCCTGGTGCTCGTCGTGCCCACTCCGAAGGCCGGCTTCACGACGACAGGAAAACGCAGGCGCGCTCGCACGTCGGCTATCAGTGCTGTGTCCGTCGGATCGACGACCGAACGCCAACTGGCCACAGGCACACCCTCGCGGGCCACGACCGTTTTCATCAGCCGCTTGTCTCTCAGCGCCGCATGTCTCAGCCGGTCTCTGGGCCGACCCAACAAGGTCTCCAGGTAGCCTGCGGCCAGTTGGCTGAACTCTGTGTGCGCGAAGATCAAATCTGGCCGTACCCCATTGACGATGAGGTCCGCGGCGATACCGGTCAACTGCTCATGGGAGTCGAAACTGTCGACTCGGTACACTTTGGCGCACATCTCGAGCAGTCGCTCGTCTGGACGCTCGACCTGCACGTCGAAGTCGTCGAGAACGAGATGGATGGTGTAACCGAGTTGCAGCAGCGTGTCGACGACGTCCCGTTGCCACTTGCACATCAGTACCGTCTGCCGGCTCATGGGAAGATGTCCTCGCCGTGAACGCGTGGAAGGAGCTGCATATCGCGGATCTCGTTGTGCGAGAGGAGCCACATGAGATACCGCTCGATTCCCATTCCGAAACCGGCTGTGCGTATCTCCTTCGCATCACGCATCTCCACATACCATTGATACGATTCCACATCGACATGGTGAAGTGCGAGTGCCCTCCGAACCTGGTCGGCGCTCGAATGTCGCTCCCCCGCGCCTACGATCTCCCCCGGCCCGAAGAGAAGGTCGCCGTTCAAGGCGATGGTGGCATCGCCGTGCGCGAACGCCTGGTAGAACGGTACGGACAGGTGATCCCAGTGCGTTACCCAGACGAATTCCCCCATGGATCGCAGCAGCTGTCTCTCGCCTTTCCGGGTGAGCGAACGCCATCCGCCATGGTCCACTATCCCGTCGGGATCGACGGCCTGCGCTACTTCGTCGAATGTCAACGTGACGAACGACGGCTCCGTTATGAGCTTTTCCACGTGATCCAGTCGGCCACCGAGCGAGACGATGAGATCGGCGTTGCGTTCGAGCAGGCCCGCGCTCAACGCCACCACATATTCTTCGACGGTCGACATCACTTCGGGCAGGCCGCCCTGGATCTCCGCCTCACTGTGAAAAAACTGACTGAGATGAGTCTCGTCGCAGGCTTCGCCACGGAAGGACGGCATGATGTAGTAACAGTCTCGATTCGTGATCCTACAGCCCAGTTCGAGCATGAACTGCATGGAATCCGCAAGGTAGGTCTTCGTGCCGCCGAGTTCGACCTCGACGGGGTACGAGTCACTTCCGAGACCCATCGGACTCGAGATGGAACCGGTGGTCACCGGAAGATGCAGCGTTTGAGCGTGCCGGTCGCGCCAGAATTCCATCGTCAGCTCGGAGATGGCGTTCTGCAACACTGCGATGCCGGAGTACCACGGGTTCTGCAGTAATTTCATGTGGTGTCCTCGGCGCTCTTTCCAGAGCTGGGAAGGAAACAGCCGGTCACTCGTACTGGCCTTCGTCATATCACTCAACCCGCTCTCTTCGCCCGCAGCCCCGTTTGGGTGGGCGTCGTGTCCAGCAGTTCCATCGACGCACGGAGCCTTCGACTCTCCAGCCCTTCTCACCTGTGGCGTGTCGCCACCTCTCCGCGGGGACGCTTGTGGCTGCCCAATCACAGTCCTGCCACCGGTCAGCGTAGGCGTGCCGCGTTGTTCCACGAATTGGAGACACGACTCCCTGGATGCGCTTTCCTTGACGACCGACCATCCATTTGGCATCGGGATCCAGGCAGGCCACAGCGAGTACTGATCTCTGCCGTTGCACAGCACAAGATACTCTGCCGTGGGCCTATCGAAGGGGCTGCTCATCCTTCTTCGACTCCCTTCCCGCCCACTCCTCCCAGTTGGCGCCGCATGCTGTCCAACGCCCCTGTCCAATGATCTGCCAGACGGATGGCGTTCTCTTCTGCAATGAGATTCCCTGCCCACTGCAGGGTTGTGGACAACTCCGGACCATCCGCCGATTCGGTTATGACGGTGTTCACCTCAATGGTGTGCGCTATGGGGGTTTCATCGTTCCACGTCGTTTTCACCACCTGAAAGCCGGGCGCCGGCGCCCACAGCTCGTCGAGGCGCGCCGTGCAGAACCTGCCCATATAGTTGAACGAGATCTGCGGAGGTACAAAATGTTCTAGCCGAGCCTTTCCCTGACCCGTCAGGTATCGCAGCATGCCGAACCCCATGCCTTTGTTGGGGATGGCGAGCAACTGGCTCTTGATGCCCTCCAGCGCTGCTTCCCAATCGCCGTCACCTGTGTACGCCGCCCTCTTGTCCAAGTGAGCCAGGTCGATGCGGGCAGGGAACATGCTAGTAAGCCAGCCCACGGTGTGTGAGGGATCCACACCGGGCACGATTTCTTCGCGACCGTGTCCTTCGAGGTTGACGAAAACGTCCGTGTCACTTCCCTTGCCCATGTCATGTCGCCATCTCCTGACCGCCAGGGCCAATGCAGTGATCAGACCCACGTTCATTCCCCACCCGCTCCTGCCGCCCAGGTGATCGAGGAGCTCTTGCGTCGCCGCCGGTGTGAGTGACCGTGTCAGATACCGCGCGGTCGACATTCGGTCAATTGACGGCTCGGCTTCACGATCGCTGAGCAGAGGGTCCTTGCCCCGTAACACATCCGTCCAGAACCCGAGCTCATTCAGCAGCTCGGATGCCTCGGCGGCGGTTTCCAGATGCCGCCCCCAGTCCGCGAACGCCAACGGGCGCACCTGTGTTTCAGGCTTCGCCTCTGCATGTCTTATCTCCCAGCTCCGTGCGAGGTCTCGTTGTACGAACCGCCAGGAGACGCCGTCAATGATGAGGTGGTGAAAGACCATGACCAGCCATCCTGGTCTCTTCCGTCCGGCGTCGAACCACGTAAATGCGCAACCCTCCCCGGCTTCGATTCTCAGACGACTGGGCGCCGCCTGACGCTCGTCGCGGACAAGTTGGAGTACGTCATTCTCCGCCAGGCCCGTGACGTTCACCTGTGAAACCTTCGGCGGTGCCGGTGCAACCGGTCCCTCCATCGTCCTCAGTCGCCAGGCACGGGCATCAAGCCTAAGACGGAACGCGTCATACCTCGCTATGAGGTCCCCTAACATTGCGCGCAGCTCGGCGAGAGTGAGACCTGGGGGAACCGCCAAGACCATGCTCTGCGCGAAGTCGTGCATCGGTCCGCCCAGCGCCCTCAGCCAGTGCATGATGGGGGTGGGCGGCACCGACGACCCCTGAGGCGAGCTCTCAGCCTTGGAGGAGGCGTCTTTCCACTTTAGTGCGTGTATCAGAGCCTGTGGAGTCTGTGTCTCCAAGAGCTGACGCGGCGACAGTTCGAAGCCATGCTCTCGCAGGCGCGCCACCAGCTCGATGGCCATGATGGAATCTCCCCCCAGCTCGAAGAAGTTGTCCATACGTCCGACGACGTCCACGCCAAGAACTCGTGCGAAGAGCTCACAGACCAGCGTTTCGGTCTCATTCCCAGCATCGGTCGAGGTGTCTGCCCGGGGCGCCCCGACCGGGGCGGGAAGCGCCAGGCGATCCACCTTGCCACTGGCGGTCAACGGCATCTCGTTCATCATCACGATGGCTGTGGGAAGCATGTACTGCGGCAAGCGGGATGCAAGATATGCCCGTAGTCGGTTACCGTCGTCGTCGGCGTCTGCCCTCGGAGTGACGTAGGCGACGAGTCGTCTGTCCCCTGGTCGATCCTCTCTGACCAGGGTCATGGCTTGTGCGACCGCGGCGTGCGTTCGCAATACGGCGTCAATTTCGCCCAACTCGATTCGAAAGCCGCGGACCTTGACCTGATCGTCCGCGCGTCCGGCGAACTCCAGGGATCCTGCACTATTGACCCGCACCAGATCCCCGGTCCGGTACATCCGTTCCCCCGGCCCGCCGAACGGGCAGGCGACGAATCGTTCCGCCGTCAGTGCTGGGCGATTCAGGTATCCCATGGCCAGGCATGGGCCGGCGACATATAGCTCTCCCACCTCGTCGTGCGGGACGGGTCGCAGCGATTCGTCCAGAACGTAGCATCTGCTGTTCGCCACCGGGTGTCCAAGAGGGGGGGAGCCGAGGTGGCGTATCGCATCACTCATGGTGGCCACCACCGAGGTCTCGGTGGGTCCATAAGCATTTATCAATGTCCGCCCCGGACCCCAGCGGGCTGTGACGTCTTGGCCCCAGCCCTCGCCACCGACTACCAAAACCCTCAGGTCCGCAAACTCCCGGGGCGGGACGGTCGCGAGTGTCGAAGGAGGGATCAGGGCGTGTGTGATCCGCTCCTGCTCCAGGAACGTCCCTAGTGGATCCCCCGCGTAGACCCCCTCGGGCGGGATGACCAAAGTGGCGCCGCTGCCGAACGCGAGAACCATTTCGAATACAGACGCGTCAAAGCTCGACGAGGACAACTGGGCGACTCTGTCGCCCTCGTTCACCTGCAGCCGAGACTTCTGCGTGGCCACCAGGTTGGCCAGCCCCTCATGGCTCACGACCACGCCTTTGGGATGACCACTCGAACCCGATGTGTAGATGACGTAGGCGGCATCCCCCAGTTCCGGTGGAGTACGACGTGCGGAACGGGGCGAGAGGGTTTCACGGGTGCAAGGCTCGAGGTCTCCGAGTGCGCTCACCAACAGGCTCGGCTGCGCGTCCTTCCGTATGTAGTCGATTCGATCTCGGGGGTAAGACGGATCGATGGGACAATAAGCGCCCCCGGTCTTCATCGTGGCGACGATCGCTATGAAGAGCTCAATCGAGCGAGGCATCATCAGGGCGACCAAAGTTCGCGGCCCTATGCCTCTCTCGATGAGCGCCTGAGCCAGGTGATCGGCTCGCGTGTTCAGCTCCCTGTAGGAGAGCTCCTCATCTCCATGGCGTACGGCGACCTCATCCGGGCTCTGTTCCGCTTGTCGTTCGAACATTGCGGGGAACACCATCGTCATCATCCTCACTCGCCCTGCAGCCCTCGACTGAAATCGGCGGTGTCTCGCGCCTCGGCTGGAGGCGGTCCCGGCTTCTGTGGCTCCTGGCCGGTCACATAGAGCCGGTACATCCAGGCCGAGTAGAATCCGTCCAGCAGCGAAATGAATGCTGACTTGTGCTCGTGCAGCTGAGCTGACGAGGAGATCTCCATGGTCCAGCCGATTTCCTTGGTGGCCCCCGGCTCCAGGGACAATTCTCTGCTCCATCCAACTCCTATACCGGTACGCCATCCGGCCGAGACGCCGAATCCAATTGCGCCCGATAGACGCTGTCCGGTGGGATTGGATATTTGTGACGTGAGTTTCCCTGTTTGGTCACGCGCCAGCCAATGAGCCTGAGGGCTGACCAAGCGAAGGGTCGGCTCGCCGACTGACCACCAGATGTCCGCGCAGCGTCTGCAGTGAAGCGTTTCTACAGTCAGGCCGGTCTCCACACGATGTGAGAACGTGCCGATGAAGGCTCCATCACCACCACACAACGGGCACTCGGCCGGTACGGTTGTTACCTGCCGAAGTCGAGGGAGAAAGCCTTCCGCGAAGTGCCACCACGTGCGATGCATCTGATCGATCTGCTGATCGATGCTGAGAGACTGAACGGCGACCGTTCTTTCCCGAAGCTCGGCGATCGTCCTCTTGTCGACGTGCGGGGCCGTCCTCATGGTCGCGCTGCGGATCTCGCGCCGCAGGTCCCTCAGTTCGTCCTCGGGTATCTCGAGGTCGAGCCATTGGAGCTGTTGCAGACGTGATAGGACCTCGTTCAGTTGCACGACCTCGGACAGGCCCTCGATAGGTGGGGAATCGGATTCCAGGGCGGCATCGACACGGGATCCTCCAGTGGAGGGTGCGAGGTCCTGCTGAGCTCTCGGCCGTGGTGCTACGACCACCGTGGGATCTCCGAGCAGGCCGAACCTCGATATCTCGCCCCCTATTTCCTGAGCGTGCTGATTAAGCGTTTCGACGGCTTCGCCGAGGGACAGCCCCTGGCGCACAGAGGTCGTGAAAACGCGCAGGAAGGTGGGGTCAGGCAGATGCAGGCCGAGGGCGCCGACAACTGCCACGGCGGTCCCCGACAGAAATCCAAGCCCCAGGCCGATATCTGTGGGGAGGGCATTGCTGCCCACCGCAATTGAGACGCAACTTTCGAGGAACACGAAGCTCGCGTTCACGTCCGCGGCGGCGATGCGTTGCGACTCGTGCAGGTCTCGTCGGTAACATCCAGCACCCTGGAGGCAGGAGACGAACCGGTCCTCGCCCGTCGGCCGCGGCAATGGCCTGCCCAAATAGTCCGAACGACCGCAGAGCACACCATCTGGGAGGTTCACACTGCACTCCACCCCATGTGTGCGTATCGCCAGAATTCGGGCGCCCTCACTGTTGAGCCGGCCAAACTCATCGAATGCCACTGCGTCAGCTAGCTCCGCCTCGGCGTCTGTCGGGTGCATGACGACGAAGTCCTGTCTGTCCGCCAGGGCACGGACGGTCAGTGTTCTGTACACGAGACAGGCCAGTGAAGCGATATCTCTTGCGGTGACGATGCCCACGCGGGGTGCCGCCGCGCCAACCCAGTCGCCCACTATCGACAGTTCGGCAGCCAGTCCCACCACGGCCACGCTCTCGTCGCCGAGAGA
Organism: Nonomuraea sp. NPDC050643; assembly: GCF_040654715.1. NCBI lineage: Bacteria > Bacillati > Actinomycetota > Actinomycetes > Streptosporangiales > Streptosporangiaceae > Nonomuraea > Nonomuraea sp. NPDC050643. The sequence goes on from NZ_JBFAIM010000071.1 coordinate 38,643, forward strand.
CTTGATGACCGCCGGCACCAACAGCGGACTTTCGATGTGCCTATGAGTGCGGTGCGTGGCCTTCGCCAGCAGCAGTCCAGGCCAATACGCGCCCCTATCACCCGTTGTGATTACCGTTCCCTGGCGCTCGGTCGTGTCGGGCTGAGGCCAGCCGTCCAGATGGTGCGCCACCAGCAGAGCGCGGTAACGATCGGCGCTGGGACCCGCCGGGAGCGGAAAAGGCTCACCAGGGCGCCAGGAGGAAGCGCTGCGTGACAGCTCCTTGTCGCCGGTAACCAGGAGTACATTATCGCTTTCCTCGTACACGATCATCTCCTCACAGTCCCGCGCCCAGCACTGAGGTGCATGACGGCCGGGCTCGGAACCACCCGGTGCCTTACTCATCCGCCGCCCAGTCGTTCCGATCCCTCTCAAACGAGAAGTTGTGCGTCCAGCCTGCGCTCCAGGGCAAAGCTGACCGCACTTTCGGCGTGTATACGCGCGCTTGGAAAAACCGGGAGTGTGACGTCTCCGCCGCCAATCAGGAGTTCGATCTCGGTGCACCCCAGGATGACCCCCTCTGCTCCCCGCAGACGAAGTTCGTCGATTATGCGACGGTAGGATTGCCGCGATCTCTCGTTGAGGACTCCCCTGACCAGCTCATCGAAGATGACTCTGTCGACCAGCTCCCGGTCGTTCTTATCCGGGACTATCACTTCGACACCCTGCCTGGCCAGGCGATCGACATAGAAGTCCTGCTCCATCGTAAATCGTGTACCGAGGAGTCCGACTTTCCGCATGCCGTGGGACACGATTTCCCGCCCCACCACGTCAGCGATGTGGATCAGCGGGATGTTCAGCGAATCGGCGACCGTGTCTGCGATGCGGTGAAACGTGTTGCTGCAAATCAGGGCCACGTCCGCGCCCAACGACTCCAGACCGCTGCCGGCCTCGCTCAACCGGATACTGACTTCCTCCCACTTGCCCGCGAAAATCATGTCCTCGAACTCCTGGAACTCGAAGGACCAGATCAAACTACGAGCAGAGTGACTCCTGCCCAGCAACTTCCGGGTCTGCGAGTTGATCGTCTGGTAGTAGATCGCCGTCGACTCCCAACTCAGACCGCCGATCAGACCGATCGTAAGCATATAGATTTCCTCCCTGATATCCGATAATGGTGACATTGCTATTTCGCGGCATCGGCACTGCTTTACGGATGTGCGTTCGCAGAGATGTTTTCCAACTTCCACAAGAACGACGGCCTGGCCAGCCTTACCCGGGTGTTCACCGCTCAGCTCTTCATTTGAACGGCGACCCGGAGCGGCGCCTGCTCCTGTATGGTTCCTCGCCGTGCGATCGCTCTGCGTTGTGCGAGATAGGACCCGCCCACCATGATGGCGGTGCCAATCCACTGCGGCGGCGAGAGCGCCTCTCCCAATGCGAGCCATGAAAGTATCAGTGCCGCCGGAACCTCAAGGGTCGCCAAGGTGCTCGCCAGCGTCGAGGACAGTCCCTTGAGCGCGGCAAGGCTAAGGAGATACGCGCAAGTAGTGCAGACCAAGGTCAGCCAGCCGAGAGTCGGCAGCGCATATATCTGCCACTCTCCCATGGTCACCTTCGCCCCGAGCAACTTCTCCCACTGGAAATTCCAAGGTGCCGCAACAGGTGTAAGTATGAGCGTGCCCGACGCGAGCCCACCTATCAGTAGAGTGAGCGGATCGACGTCTTCGGCCCGTAGACGCTCAGCGAGTAAAAAGTACACGGCTATACCAATAGAGGCCCCGCAGGCGAAGAGGACGCCGACGAGGTCGAACACCATGCCGTTCCACACCTGCAACGCAACCGCCAGTCCGAAGACCGTGACAACCGACCCTGCGACCGCAGATCTTGCGGGAGGTTCCCTGCGGATGACCAGCGCCCATAGGAGAATGAACAGCGGCGCCATGAACACGATCAGGAGGGCGACTGGCACAGGTATCTTGGTGACCGCCGCAAAATACATTCCCTGGGCGGCTGCTATCCCGATGATCCCGTACGGCACTATCAGCGGCAAGTTCGTCAAGGGGATCCGGATGTTGCGCGGCCGCAACACAAGCGCGCACAGGGTCAGCGTAATAGTCCCGCACGCAAGTCGTATCCATACGAGTTGCAGGGGAGCGAATCCCGCTGCGCCTAGTGCCTTCGCGACGATGCCTGCGGACCCGAAGCATATGGCGGACACGGCCGCCGCTCCGATGCACATCAGTTGCAATCTCTTCACGCTTTTTCCGGATCCGTTCTTTCCGTTTGTTCGAGTCGGCTTTCGATTGACTCAGATGATGTGGATCATGATGTGTGACTGCGAGTTCGTGTTCACGTGGACATCAGGGCGATCGCGGTAGAGGGTTCATGTCCGCCGATCGTTCTGTCGGATCGGGTTGGCGGCTCGGTTCATTTGTGGTGAAGGGTGCGAGGGCAGCGATCTTCGGTGCCAGGTCGTCCATGCGAAAGGTTGTCAAAGTCAACCCTTCGCAATGCTGCGATCTGCTAGACTTCCGTGTCGGACTTGGCAAATATCTTCATCAGCCCTGCGACTGTGGGGTCCCGGTAGAATTCGCGCACAGTTATATCTGAGCCGAACTCGGTTTTGATCACGTTTATCAGGCGAGCTGCGGAGCGGGAGTCTCCACCCATTTCGAAGAAGTTATCCTTCTCGCCTATCTCGGAGATCTCAAGTATGCGGGCGAAGAGAGCCCCGACGGCGTGGCTTGTGTTCAAGGTCTGCCCCTGAGGGGCAACCGCATCGTCTCGATCCATTCAGAGCCTCCTGCTCATGCGTCAACTCAAAAGTTGGTCCGCACCCGTCCGGGGATCGAATGGAAGTTGACCCCTGTCGATATCACGCGACGCCTGTACCGCCACGCAGCAATGAGCGAGGTAATCGCAGTCAAACCCAAGTGACCCGCTTCCCCTTTGCGGCCGCCCTTGGGTCACGTCGATTCTGATAGGCCGCCTTTCCGCTGGCAATCCCAGATCCGCAATGTCGGTTTCGTTTGCTGGACATGTTCGGTCGGCGTGTGAAGTGACCGTGGCCGCCTTCGGCGCGTCGAGGTCGTCTCGCGGACCGGGTGCGGAGGACGCGCACCGCACGAGAACACGGCCTCGAGCAGGCGCCGGCCCGCCCGGTCGGCCGGACGCCGATCCGCGCGACAAGCGGATCGAACTTCTGCAGGGCGGAGGTCGAGCGGCTGCGCGCCGGGCTCGGCCCGACCCGCCAATCCCGCTGCTCGGCCGCCGCGGTGCCTGCTCCGCGGCAGGAGTGGCGCAGGCCACTTGGTACCGGCAGCACCGCCAGAGCCCGGCCGGTCCGGTCGCGCAAGCCGCACCCGGCCGCACTGTTGCCAGCCGAACGCAGGCGTGTCCGCGCGGTGCTGCACGAGCGCTTCGCCGACGCCTCCCCGGCCACGGCCTACTTCACCCTGCGCGACGACGGCGTGTAGTTGGCCTCGGATTCAACGATGTATCGCAGCCTGCGCGAGCACGGCGAGGTCGGTGCCGATCGTCGCCGGCAGGCCACGCATCCGCCACGGACCGTGCCCGAGTTGATCGCCGGCGCCCCAACCCGTCTGGGCGTGGGACTTCACCAAACTCCACGGCCCGGACAAGGGCGTCTGGTGCTGGTTCTGCACGATCATCGATCTGTTCAGCCGGTACGCCGTCGGCTGGCTGGTCGCCTCCCGCGAGTCCGCCAACCTGGCCACATATCTTATCCCTCTCTGTCGGACTGCTGTGATACATGGGACGTATGAGTCCTTTTGATACGAAGCAGGGCGAGACAGGACGATCGAGACAGTGACGATGACCCTCGCCGACCAGGCCGCCTTGACGGGGCAGGATGGTCGGGTGACCGATGAGCAGCCGACCCGCCCCAAGCGGCGGACGTTCACCGGCGTCAATCACACGCGCGGTCGGTTCGGTCGTACGAGCTTCTTTGACGCAAGCCAGGCCGGTCAGTTCGTAGTGGAGCTGCGCGAAGATTCCTTCGTCGCGCCAGGCCATCTGCCGACCATCGCGGGCCTGGAGCCGGAGGTGTATGTCGCCGCCGACCCGATCCTGCTGGTCAGGCTGCTGCCGAACCTCCTGGCAACGCCCGGCGCCACGCCGCCACGCGCGTCACCGTCGCCGTCGGGCCCGAGGACGGCACCGCCGTGCTGGCCGTCGTCGGCGACGGCATGGGGATCGCCCCCGAGCACCGCGAGATCGTCTTCGAAGGCTTCGCCCGGTGCGGGTTCGCCGGGCTCGGCTCATTGAGTAGGCATCGACGGTGCTGCGCGACGGGAAGTCGTGCGGCAGGTGCACTTCAGGCGACTCCAGTGCTGTTGACGTCCAGGATCGCGTTGAAGACGTCCGGCAGCTCGATCGAGGCCGGCTGACGACTGGTGGGGCAGCGGTCGAGCACGGCCCACTGACGAATCGAGGTGCACTCCGCGGGAGTTCGGAGGTGCGCCTCCTCCGCACCACCCGGTTCGCGAGACGACCTCGACGCGCCGAAGGCGGCCACGGTCACTTCACACGCCGACCGAACATATCCAGCAAACGAAACCGACATTGCGGATCTGGGATTGCCAGCGGAAAGGCGGCCTATCAGAATCGACGTGACCCAAGGGCGGCCGCGAAGGGGAGGCGGGTCACTTATGTTTGGCTGCGATGGCCTGATCGATTGCTGTGTGTGCGACTCCCGCTTCCCGCCCCACGCCGGGTGATCTCAGTAGGTGATCGCTGGAGACAGTCGGCCGCACACATGTCTGCGAGGAGCATTCATTGCTAGGGCAGTACCGGTCGGCTCCATGATGGCGCTTGAGGTGCCGAGGACGCGACGCTTTTGGCATCGCGAGGTCTGGCGGCCGAGCCTGACACCCGTTCCCATGGTGCATAGACCGGAGCCCAGTTGCTCGTCAAAGACATGGGTTATCTTTCTTGGATTTCAGACCCGGGGGATGACACTCAATGGCCGCACCACTCCTCGATTCTGTTCCGGATGATCGAGAAAACCATACGAGATCCTCTCGCCAGAGGTTGGGGCTTGACGCCTCCGTCCGCGCCAGAAGGCTCGGATTGTTCCTCCCGCTGGACTTGTCATTCGAGTTGTGGCAAAGAATCGGTGATCAGTTGGGGGTGCTCACGAACTCCTCGGCATGGTGGCTGGGCGATTGGCTCGTCTATGGTGAGAAGTCCTTCCCGAATCGGTATCGGACGGCCATCGTCGAGACCTCGCTGTCGTACAAAACACTCCGCAACTACGCTTGGGTAGCCCGTAAGTTCCCGATGTCCCGTCGACGGGACACCTTGAGCCTGCAGCACCATGCGGAGGTGGCCGGTCTTCCCGTCGATGAGCAGGAGAGATGGCTCACGCGTGCGGAGGTCGAAGGCTGGTCACAGAAAAGGCTGCGCAAGGAGATTCACAGCAGTTCGCATGCCCAGGACGAGCGGGTTACGGTGACCATCACCGTCGAAGTCTCATCTGAGCGGGAACAGCGATGGAAGGCCGCAGCGCAGGCCTCGTCCGTCTCGTTGCCGGAATGGATCGCGTACTCGCTGGATCAGGCGGTTGATCACATTCGCGTGACGTAAAGGTGTCCTCGGCCACTTATCGACGAGGCGTGAGGAAATCTCGGGAACCGCGTGGCAGAGCCATCTTCGCCGGCCCAAGCAGAGCGGAATTCGCGTCCCGCCGGACGCCGGTCCGCATGCCGGCGATTCTGCCGGCCAAGGCATGGAGGCCGACATCTCAGGACGTGACGAGATCAGTAGAGCATCAAAAGGCCACTTGACATACTCAGTTCTTCGTCCTGGCCGATAACGGCAAGTGCGTCACGTCCTTCTTGCCAGCACCTGCATCGGCTGCTCAGCCCGCTCCGCAACCGATCAGCCTCAAGCGCCATCCGTACTAGAGCCGCGCTAATGCCACCTTTCTTCACATCGCCGGCCGATGTCGCTTCCTCCGTGAGTTGGGGAAAATGACATGAACATCCAAGAAAGCCGGCCAGAACGATCGCCGGGTGGGACGGGCAGCCGTTGACGAGATTTCCGTCACATGATTGCATTGAGGTCGTTGTCCTGGTCGGCATCGCCACGGTGAAACTCATGCACATATGTGCTGCCGCGAGCCCCCTCATTGAGGCGATCCCGGATGTACGACCTGGCATATTCTCGCCAATATTTCACAGACGGCAGGCTGGCTCTGATCCTTGTCGCTGGGCTGCTGAGGCGCTGAACACCAGGCCATCGCCGAAAGTACTGGCTGCAGCGAAGAGACACTTTATGCATCCTCCGAAGATCACGATTGTCCGTCACCTGAGTGCCTCCGGCGCCAAAGTACGACTGTTGTGCTTCCCCCATATAGCGGGAGGGCCCGCTTCCTTCAACTCATGGCGGCGGCAACTCAGCGCAGAGGTCGAGCTCTGTGTTCCGCTCCTACCAGGGCGGGAGCATGCATTCAATGCACCTCCCTTCGTCGAGGTGGACCCGCTGCTCGACGCGCTGGAGAGAGCGATCGGACCACTTCTGGACATGCCCATGGTCTTCTTCGGTGACTGCCTGGGCGCTTTGATCGCTGGGATGACGGCCAATACGCTGGAACGTCGTGGAAACCGATCGATCGAGAAAGTCATCATGCGATCGCTGCCGTACTCGCCGACCGGGCCAAACATACCCGGCCTCCCGAAGTCCGCGGCGTCGGCGAACGAGTTGGCAGACTATCTGCGAAATGTCGGAAAAACGGACCCGAAACTCCTCGATGACCCCGACTGGGTCGACGTCATCACCCAGCCGCTTCGGGGCGACTTGGCGCTCACCGAGAGTCTTCGGGGTCGGTCGGTCGAAACGATTTCCGCGCCGCTGACGGTGATCGCCGATCGACACAGTCCGTGCGGCATAGAGGGTTTCATGGGCTGGGCGGACCTGACGAGATCCGAATTCGTCCTACGGATACAAGAAGACCGCTTCCTGAATGAGGACCAACTTTGGAGGCGGGTGGCGAAGAGTGTCGACGAGGAGGTGCGCGGCCTGATCACGTGAATGCGGAGATAAATAGGCGCCGGAGAGCGGTGGCACTCAAGTGGACAGTGGAAATGACACCCGCCGCCTGCGGTGCGCCGTGAGCACCGCACCGGCGCCGGCCATGATATGACGGTTCTGTGAAAATATGCTCAATCGCTGTCCGGAGAGGCCCGCAGGATCGGCCATGCATGAAGAAATCCGAATCCACGACAAGCGGATATTAGTCAGGATCTGCGCCTCCGGGATCTCGGTCCTGGGCTCCCAGTTCTTCGTCATCGCCATTGCAGTGATTGCCGTGCAGAACGTCGGCCCCGTCGGGTTCTCCTTGATTCTCATCACCCGAGCGATCCCCAGGATCGCCTTGCTGATATTCGGCGGAGTGGTCGTGGACCGCTTCGGTCCGGTCCGGCTTGTTGCCGCTGCGGAATTCCTGAGCGCGGCCATAAGCCTGTCGCTCGGCCTTCTGTCACTGATCACAGTGCCAAAACTGTCTCTGCTGCTGTTGGCGAGCTGCTGTTTCGGAGTGATCCGCGCGGTCGCCGATCCCGCGGAAGGGGCTATAGCGCCTTATGTGCTGGCCAATGAGGATTTGCCGCGATATCAAGGACTCTTACTCGGGGTTCAGAGGTCCGCTACCGTCGTGGGCGCCGCAGCAGGCGGCGTAGTAATCGCGGCAGGAGGGGTGGCGGTGGGGTTCTTCGTCGACGCGCTCACCTTTGCTGTATCAGGGGGCGCCGTGCTCGGCCTCCGCCACGTAGCCGCATCGAAGAAGGGAAAAGGGGCGGACCGGGCCGGGCTGTGGAAAGAGGCCCGGGCGGGTCTGCAGCTCGTTTGGAGCAATCGACTCCTACGATCATTGACTCTGCTGGCTCTTGGCATGGAGTTCTCGCTTCAAGGCCCCATTATGGTCGGCATGCCTGTCCTCTGCATGGACCGGGGGTGGGGCACGAGGGCGATCGGCGCGCTCTTGTCATGCTATAGCGTGGGGTCAATAATGGGATCGTTCGCCATCGCGAGTGTTGGTAAGCGCCTGACCAAGGTAGGCGTCGCCGTCTCGATCATCCTCCTGCCGGCCGGCAGTTGCCTAGCCGTAATGGGCCTGACCTTTGCACTACCTATGGCAATCGCCAGTATGGCGCTCATCGGTATACTGTCGGGCGTAGTGAACAGTCTGCTTGTGCCGCTGTTGCAGACAAGTTGTGACCGCGCCTACATCGGCCGTCTGATGAGCGTCGCCACCCTTGGTGTCTCCGGTCTGACACCGTTGTCGCTAGCCATCTTCGGCATACTCATTGAGGTGAACGGGCCGACCTCGGCCTTCGTCTGCGGCGCCTGTGGGCTGGGCTGTCTGGCACTATTCGCCTTCTCGGCGAACAGGCAGGCGTCAGGTGGATGGAATGGCCTGAAATGAGATTCTCCTGCGTTCCTGGGCTGCTGTGACCTTGCCATTGGACGTGATGAGCTTTGACAGCTTGGAGGATGTCGGGACGAAATAGACTCCAGGCCGGGTTCAAGGCTTGTTGGTCATACCGTTCGCAGAGCGCAGGCGGATGGCTGGCAAGGCGGACCGCCATGGTGCTCTTCACGACTCGACAACGCCGTAGGTGGAGAAGTGTTCGCCAGGGTCTTGTGTCGCAAAATTTAAGTGTGTAAAGATGCCGTGAAAGCAGTCCGGGCTCGGATCACCCAGTGAAACGAGCTGAAGGGTTCGCTCGTACGAAAGCGGATGACCCTAAGTTCCGGCGTGCGATAACGATGCCGATCTCGCGCGTTTCCGTCCGCCGTTCACCCACCCACCCGCCGCGGTTGATACTTGCGGCTAGATTCCACCCGGCTTTCGGTGCCCTGCCCCGCCGCATACGTGTCGTCTTCAAATGCGGTGGCGGGAGGGACGGGAAGTACATGGCCTTGCAACCACTTGACCGGCTGATCAAATGCATGTCCTGAGTCGTGCCGGGGCCGGAACAATTTCCGATCCGTCGGCAAGCGCAATGCTCTTCCGCTCGATCTTCGTCAAGCTCAATCAGGGAAGTGAGGCACTCAATGACTGCCGACCCGCTGGACCTGGCGCATCCGGAGCAGCTTACTCTGCGGAGCTCTGTCGATGCATTGTCGACCGGGTATCTAGATCCTGAGACCGAGAATGCGATCACTCGCGTCCTGACGGAAGCCGAGCAAAAGGTCACGGACGCATCGGGTGCCCTCGGCCAACTCCAAGCCGTGCTGGAAGCCATACGTAAGAAGCCTGAAGGCGCCGAGCGCATCACACTGATGAACACCTTCGTCCGTACGCTCGGTCGGGCGGACCGCTTGGCGGTCTACTTGGATATTCTGCGGAGGTCGTTGTCCGCCGCCGACCCGACCGAGAGTGAGATCGCGGAGAGGTCGCGGAGCGCGCGCATGCACTGCATCTACGGCTGGGGCGGTCAGACCGGCATTCTCACGTCGCTGGCACATCCGACGCCGGCCACGACACCTCCGGGATCGGGGGTGGGGGAGTACTTCGCCTATCCGGTGGCGGAATGGCATCTCAGCATCCACATCTGGCAGCCCAACCCGGGTGCTCAGGGCTTCGCGTCGACGAAGCGGCTTGAGCCGGGAGCCATCGTGGAGCCGCCGCACTCCCATCCGTTCTCGTTCGTTTCGTACGTGTCGATCGGCGAGATGCGCCAATCGATTTACGCGGAAGACCCACATGCGAACTCACAGAGCACCGTGGGGGAGCGCTACCACGATGTGGATCTGCAGGGCGTGGACAGTGTATGGCCGCCGCATCAGGAATATCAGCCGAGTAGGCTGCGAACGGTTGAGGACCGCCTGCACCTTCGGGCCGGCCAGAGCTATTACATGCCGACGCATCTGATCCACGATGTGGAGGTGGAACGCGAGATCGCCGCGCACTCGCCAGCGATCACGCTTTTTCTCTGCTCCGAAACCACGCAAATACCGAAAGCCTTTCTGGTGTCAGATATGGCTGATTTCCATCGTCGCCACCCCGAGGTCATCGACGATGCCACGGCACTCGATCCCGAGGAGTGGAGCGCGAAGCTTGCCGCAACGGCGCGCTATCTCCGGGGTGAAGCAGACCACCTGCGTCTGAGCGAGATCTTTGACTGCACCAGTACGTACGGCTTCATGAACGTCTAGGACGGATCTGCACGGTAACCGGTGGCCGGGGCGGTCGCAGCGTGTCCTGAATGAGGCAGAGGCGAAGTTGCGACCGCCAAGCGGTGGTCAACTCCATCAGACGCGGGATAGAGCTGTGCCCGCTTTTGGTGATGGCCGATCATGGGACTTACTGGTGGGAGCTGTGATGGATGCTAAATCCCTGGTACGCCTGGTCGAAGGGCATGGGAATGTGCGCGTGCGATTCGCCCCGAACGGTGAGATCCCGTTCCCTGGATTCATCGTTCGGACCGTGCTTTATTCTTGGCTCTTCGCACGCCGGTTCAACGGCGCTTTCATTCTGCGGTTTGATGACACCGACCTCGACCGGCAGGTGCAAGGGGCGCTGCAATCGTATCCCGACGGTATGCGCTGGCTGGGCCTGCAATGGGATGAAGGTCCAGAGGCGGGTGGCGCTTATGGTCCGTACAGCCAGTCGCAGCGGTTGCATCTCTATCGGGAGGCCCTCGACCAACTGCTCGCGTCGGGGGCCGCGTATAGGTGCTACTGCTCGCCGGAACGGCTGGCCGAGCTGGCTGCGGCCGCTCGACGCCCAGGTGCACCTGCGCGTGCTTATGACGGACGCTGCCGGCGGCCGATCCGCGCGGATATCGAGGAGTCCGCACGGAAGGGACGTGCTCCCGCCATCAGGCTACGGGTACCGGATGACGGCATGATCACCTCGACGGACCTGCTTAGAGGGCCCATCTCGGTGCCGGCAGGAGATCTCAGCGACATTGTGATCTGCCGCCCTGATGGCTGGCCGACTTATCACCTGACCGTCGTCGTCGACGACAGTCTTATGCGGATCAGTCATGTGATCCGTGGCATCGAAGGGCTGCCCAACATGGCCCCGCAGGCGATCGTCCACCGTGCTCTAGGCCTTGAAGCGCCGCTGTACCTTCATCACCCGCTGGTGCGCACGGCCGGCTTCAGCATCGGCGAGCGATTTCTGCCTCATGGCCACCTGCTCTATCTGGAGGAGTTGCGGAATGCAGGCTTCCCACCCGAGGCGGTCGTCAATTATTACGCACTGCTGGGTTACGGCCACAACGGCAAGGAGATCCGCACACTGGACCAGCTCATCGAGAGCTACGACTTCACCCGGATCAGTCGCAAGGAGTTCGTGGTGCAGTCCTTGGAGAAGCTGGCCTGGATGAACCGCACCTACCTGCGGTCAGAGGCCTCGACCGTCTTCGTCGAAGAGTTCATTTGCGATCGGCTGCGCGCCGCCGGAGCAAATCAGTCTCATGCCCGTGCGCTGGCGGCTCGTGCCGTGCCGGTGCTTTGTCAGCGCCTGGGCGGCACGATCGAGATCGCGGAGCTGCTTGGCTTCGCACTCGAAAGACCCGGGTCAGTGTCCGTCACTCCCGAAGTAGGCCGCTGGGCTCAAGCCGCCTGTGCGGCTCTGGCGGTCGGCGACGATCTGGGCGATTCCTTGAAGCGACTCGCGGGAGGCGACCGGCAAACCCACGGGCGGATCGTCCGGACTCTGCTGACGCTATTGGGTGCTGAGGGGACGCCGCTCGCCTTGGCCGATGTGGTCCGCGTTCTCGGCTTGGGCGAGTCTCGGGAACGGTGGCTGCCGTATGCGCGCTGATGTACTTATCCGCCCCGCTGGGCTGCCTGACCGTGCAACGGTCGGAATCTGGACGCCGTCTTTCCCCGCGCCGGCGAGGTTCCCCCGGCGGTTCACTCGCGCTTTGGGCGCCCTGGCTGATCACGGCTTCGCGGTGCGTCTCGCCCCTTCGACCACCGCTGACGATGGACTGCTCGCTGCCGAACCTTCGCAGCTTGCGGCCGAACTGCACAGCCTGCTCGCGGAGCCTGAGGTGAACATCGTCCTAGCCGCGGTCGGTGGTTACACGAGTCTGGCCGTGGCGCCTCATCTCGATTTCGACTTCATCGCGGCCCATGCCAAGCCGATCATCGGGTACAGCGACCTTACCTCGATCCTCTGGGCCGTGCTCGCCAGATCGTCCTTGGTGACGTTCCACGGCCCGATGGTTGTTTCGGAATGGGGAGAAGCCGGCGGTCCTTTGTCCTTCACCACCGACAATTTCACTCGCGTACTGGCTCCATGGTCGGGACCGATCGAACTCATGGCCCCCTCGGCCTGGACGGACGAGCTGTTGTGGTGGGACCGGGACGACACTCGGCCGCGGGAGACCCAGGCGGGTACATGGCGATGCGTCATACCCGGGACGGTCGAAGGACCGCTGCTCGCCGGATGTCTGCCCACAGCCGGCGCGCTCATCGGCACGCCGTATCTGCCGGACCTGGACGGCGCCGTCCTCTGCCTCGAGACCAACGAGATGAGCCCTGAACGCTGTTACGGCCTGCTGGTGCAATGGCGCGAGTCCGGCCTTCTGAATCGCATCGCGGGGCTGGTCATAGGCCGTCATTGCCGGCCGCGGGCACGCGGTGATGGCGCGCGCGACTTCGACCGGGTCTTTCTCGCTGCACTCGGCAGTCGGCGTATCCCGGTACTCGCCGACGTCGATTTCGGTCATACACAACCCATGCTGACCCTCCCGCTCGGTGTCACGTGCCGCCTCGACGCAGACGAGCGGCGGCTGACCCTCCTGACAACGGCCGTCGTGGAAAGAAGGGCAGGAACGAGATGAACGTTGCCTTCACCGTCGTCCAGAACGAGCTGTTCATCCGCTACGACCAGCACATATGTAAGGTCTGTGTGCTGCCGGAATCATTCCCCGGGATCTCGTTCGACGACGCCGGTGTCTGCTCCCATTGTCGTGACCGAGATGAGCGGATCGTCGTCAGCAGACAGTGCATCGACGACGCGATAGAACATGCACTGGCCGATGCGTCACAGCGCGACTACGACTGCGTCGTTCTGTTCAGCGGCGGCAAGGACAGCTCGCTTGCGCTGACCATCGCACGACGAGAGCTCGGGCTGCGGGTGCTGGCCTTCACGCTGGACAACGGCTTCCTGTCCGCCGGAACCAGCGTCAATATGCGCCGGATTCTGGACAGCCTCGACGTCGATCATGTTCTCTTCCGACCTCCTGGCCGGCTGATGCGGCCGCTCTACAACGTCAGTATGAAGCTGGACTTCGACGCGAACACCATGAAGTACTCCACCGGAGGCTGCGGCTCCTGCATCAGCATGGTCCTCGCCTCGGGCCTGCGGTTCGCCGTCGCCCACAGCATCCCGTTGCTGGTCGGCGGGTGGACGCCGGGCCAGTTCACCACAAGTCCGCTGGTCGGCGTCCCTTTCCTCAAGGACGTGATCGCGCGGCACTTCACCCCGCTCTCCCTCGCCTCTACTTCGCTGGGTGAGCAACTCGCTGGCTGGCGCGTCGAGCGGCACAAGCCGGGTCCTGCCGGGCTGCTTAATCCGCTCTACGCGATGAGTTACAGCGAGGACGCCACCCTCGACAAACTGGCAGAGTTCGGCTGGAAACCACCCGAAGACACCGACTCGTGCTCGACCAATTGCCGGCTCAACGGCCTGCTCATCGTCGATCACGTGCAGAGGTACGGGTTCCATCCCTACGCGTATGAGCTGGCCCATCATGTCCGCCTGGGCGCGCTGTCCCGGGAGGACGCCCTCGCCAAGATCAGCCGTACGGGTATTCAACCTGGCACTGTCACGTCGGTGGCTGCGGAGCTCGGCCTCGATGTCCGCCCAGTTCCTCGGCCAAAGGAGACGTCTCGCCATGACCACTGATGCCCTCACCGCCGGCATTTTCGACGGCCTCACCGTCGAGGACATCGCCCTGCTCGACTTCTCCCGCCTCGTGGGTCTGGTCAACGAGCCCAACATGCCGTCGGGCGGCGGGGCCACGATTCGGCGCATCATCGATCTTTGCCGCCTGCGCAGTGGATGCACGATTCTCGAGGTCGGCAGCAATACCGGTTACACCAGCATAGAGTTCGCGAGCTGGGTTGACGGCCGGGTGATCGGCCTGGACATCAATCCGGTCTCCGTGGCATTCGCCGAAGAGAAAGCGGCTCGGTTCGGGATCGACAACGTCGAGTTCCACGTCGGCGATGGGCTCGCCCTGCCGTATGAGCGTGGCCGTTTCGACCTCGTCTACTGCAGCAACGTCACCTCGTTCATCGTCGACCACCAGGGAGCCCGGGACGAATACTATCGCGTCCTCGCACCCAACGGAGTTCTTGTCGCGGTGCCGATCTACTATCACACCGTGCCTCCCGACGGCTTGCGCCGGGCGGTCGGAGAGGCGATTGGCGTGGATCTCATTGTCACCACCCAGGCGTACTGGACGGAACTGTTCGCCGATCCGTCGGCGGCTCTGCTGCACCGCGAGACCTACGAATACGTCAGGCAGTCGCCCCGGCGTATCGCTGAATACGTTGAATCGGTCTTCAGCCAGCCGCACCTCGGAAATATCGACCCCGTGCTCCGTGAAGCGGCGAAAGCGCGTTTGACGTACTTCTACGAGCTGTTCGATGAGAATCTCGCGTACACCCGATACGACATCCTCATCTTCCGCCGCAACCATCCTAATCCGGAGTCAGTGTTGCACACCTCACGGCAGGTGATCGGCGAGTGATGCAGACGTTCTCACCCATGCTCGAACGCGGTGTGGTCCCGAATCGGCTGCCGGACACCGTCTGGCTCGAGCAGTTCCTGGCCAAGGGGGAAAGCAGGGAGGCGATCCTGCTGGGACTGGGAGAACGTTGGGAAGGAACTCCGTCCGGCCTGCTGTGGGGGCTGCGGGACGTGCCCGCCTTTGCTCACGGATACCAGCTGTCCGCGTACGGCCTGCCCTGGTTGCGCGCAGTGCTGCGAGACTATATCCGCGATACTCATCGTCTCAGCGACTACGACGACGCTTTCGAGGTCGCGGTCAGCTGGACCGGTACGCGCAGCGTCATGCGGGATTTCGGTCAGCTCGTCAGAGCTCGTAACACCGGTAGGGCCCTGTCCGCGGTGGTGGTCGGCCCGGCATGGGACTACGCCGGAGTTCTCGAGCCGTCGGGGTTCGACGTTCGCTACATGGACCCCACGGCATCGAGCAGTTGGGTACCGACCGCGGAGATGGTCGAAGAGTTCACACAGGCTCTCAAGGCTCCGCCTACGCTTGTGGTCATCAACGCCCAGCACAACCCGACGGGATTGAGCTGGGAACCGTCGGCCGTCCGGGCGCTGGTGCGCCTCGCCGTCGAACACCGGGCTGGTGTGCTCTTGGACGATGCATATTACGGCTTTCTCGATTCGGCCGAACAGCCAACGTCTGCGCTCCTCGAGCTCTTGCGCGAGGCCGGAGACGAACAGTTCGCCTGGTGTGCCGTGCGGTCGCTGGGCAAACAGTTCAACTGCAATGGATGGGCACTCGGCGCCATCACCGCACCGCCCTCTCTTCTTGACGATCTCGTCAACGAGATGCGCGCGGCGCACACCTACAACCATGGCGGGCACTTGCAGACGGCGATGGCCCACTGGCTTTCGGATCGGGCCGCTGTGGAGGCGTTTCTGGCTCACGAACGCTCCATCTACCAGGTGCGTCGGCAGAAGGCGATCGACGGGCTCGTCGCCGGCGGCGTACCGGATCACGAAATCGTCGCCGGTCCTGCCGGCCCCTACCTCCTCTATCCGGTGCCGGCCAACTACGCCGACCGCGGTCGTTACCTTGAGCGGTGCGCGGTGGAGACGGGCGTGTTCATGTCGGACGCCTGGCCGTCGACGCGGCGGCTCGAACCACGCAGTGGTCGCCATATCCGGATGTACCTGGGCCGCTCGCCCGAACTGATCAGCGACGCCTGCATGCGTCTCGCCGAGGCCGGCCTGCTCACCACAGGGAAGAGAGACCAATGAGCACCGGAACAACCTCGCGAAGGATGTGCCATCTCCTCGAGATCACGCCGATGCCTGACGTGCGTTACAGCCTCAATCTCGGCTACCTGCACGCGACGGCGGCTGCGGATGAGATCTGTCGCGACGGCTACGAGTTCGTCAAGCACGTGATTTTCCAGGCACCAGGACTTGTGAACAGCCTCCATGCCTGGCTCGAGAGCATCGACCGCATTGATGTGCTGGCTATCTCGGTCTACTTCTGGAACCGGCGGCCCTCCATGTACATCGCGGACGAGGTCAAGAAACGCTGGCCGGGCTGCACGATCATCATGGGCGGCAACGAGGTCACCAATCAGACGGACATCGTGTTCGCCGAATCCGCTGCGGTCGATATTCTGGTCCATGGCGAGGGTGAGTTCGTATTCCGTGACCTGCTGCGCACCTTTGTGGACGACGATATCGATCGGCGGGAGGAGATAGCCGGCGTCAGCTTCCGCCGAGGGGGCGAAACGATCGTCATCCCGACCGGGGCGCGGATCAGCGACCTGTCGACCATTCCGTCACCCCTGCTCAGCGGCGTCTACAGCTCAGCAGATATCCGTGACTCCCGGATCATCATTCTGGAGACGAACCGTGGATGCCCGTATTCATGTGCGTTCTGCTACTGGGGTGGGGCGACTCAGTCGAAGGTACGCGCGTTTCCTCTGGAACGCATCAAGGATGAAATCACATATATTGTGACGCATGCTAGCCAGGATGCGACCCTGTTTCTTGCCGACGCGAACTTCGGAATCCTGCCGCAGGATGTCGAGATCGCGCAGTGGCTGGTGAGCGAACTTCAGCGGCTCGGCAAACGGATGTTCCTATTCACCAACTGGGCGAAGAACACCAGCAAACGTGTGTTGGCGATCGCGGACATCCTCTACTCCGGCAATCTGATCGCAGCGGTAACCTTGTCTGCGCAGTCCTTCGCACCCGAAGTGCTGCAGATCGCCAAGCGCTCCAACATCAAGCCCGACTATTACCGCATCCTGCAACGGGAGTTCCAGGATCGGGGCATCCCGACCTACACCGAACTGATCTGGGGGATGCCCGGTGAGACCTTGCAGACCTTTCTTTCCGGGATTGAGTATGTCATCTCCAGCGGCGGCCACCCGGTGGTCTATCCGCTGCTGCTGCTGAATAACACCGAATACACCACCGAGCGGTTCCGTGGCGACCATTCTGTGCGCACTCGCCGGCTGCCCTATCAGATAACGAATCCCGAGATGGTGGCCGAGTTCGTTGTGGAACACAGCCACATGCCGGAGCGTGACTGGATCGACGGCATGGAGTTCCGACTCACGATGGCGTTGTTTTACGGATGTCTGCTCCGCGGCATATTGAAGGCGGTGAGTCACCGCACGGGGCGCCGGGTGGTCGACCTATGCATGATGCTCACCGAATTTCTGCGTGAAGCCGATCCGAAGACCACTCTGGGTGCACTGCTCGCCAATCATCGGGCCATCTGGACCGATCCGTCTGCGTTCGATGGCGAGCTGGTGGTGGAGTTCGTCGACGCCGACAGCATTCCTGAGCACATGCACTACCAGGCGATCATGCGGCATCTACTGGAGACGGATTTGTACGCCTCGTTCGTCAGGTCCGCGGCCGCGTACTTGTTGGCGCGGCTTGACTCCGGCGAAATCGACGAAGATGAGTACGAGGAGCTTGTCGAGCACCAGGTCCTGAACGTAGCTGCGGTGGCAGGCAGTGTTCGGCGGCTCGTGGACGCATCGCCGCTCACGGCGTCCATGAGCGTCGGCGTGCATGATCTACTCGTCGAGGTGGGCCAGCTGCACCCACCCAATGATGACGCGGTTCTCGTCGGGGCCGACAATGTGGCGGTATCCTGGGATCCTTCGCGGTTTACGACCGCCCCGGTCGATTCGATGTTCTTGGCGATCTACCACGGAAGCATTCAGGTTTCAAAATCCTTCCAGATCATCCCCCCCTTCTCCTGTGCGGGGAGCAGCACCGCGTCCGGTGGCCGTATCTGAGCTTCTTCAGGTCTTCCACCGGTCCGCGACTTCCGGATACGGGCGGATCACGCCAAAGCCGTGATCCGCCCGGCCTTCATCCGCAATCCCACCCGACACATAACGGTGAATCGATTCCACCCTGGCGATACACTCAACCCGCGATCAATCACAGACCTCGCACGTAAGACGCCCACTCAGTGGATGGTGGTGAGCGCGCCGACCCGGCGAATCACCGTGTCCCGTCCCAGGCACTTCGCCACCGCTTGCAGGTCCGGGCTACGTGTGGATCCGGTGAGTGCGACCCGAATGATCTGAGAGGCTTCACGGATCGACCCTTGGTAGCGTTCGGGCGCGGCACGGTACTCGCGCGGGCTTGCGGCGAAGCCGTTCTTCACCGCAAGCCCGCGGATCTGCTCGAACCATTGGTCCGGATCGTCGATCTCGGCATAGGTGTCGATGAACTCGCGAGCGAACGTGGCAACGAGGGTCCGGTTGATTCCTGCCAACTTGTCTGGGAGTTCCGTTACAGCGGTGAACAGCGAATCGAAGAAGTATCCGTAAACTGCCCGGAACTCTGACCACCGGCGCAGGTCCTTGCGCGGATTCTCCACACCTTCCCGCTCGATCGACAGTGCTCCGAGTGCCCGGTCAGGCTCCGCCGCGAGCGCATTCGCGAGCTCCGGATCGTAACGCTCGGCCCAGCCGGTGACGGCCTCGAGGATTTGCGGCCCAGCAAGGGTGGCAACGTAGTCGGCGCAGATGTCGTCCAATTTCACGACATCGACGAGTGCTCCCGAATGGGTCAGCCCGGCCAGGTTGATCGGGACGGACCGGGCCTCGATCAGGGGCATCTCGGCGAGGCGGCCGTTGATCAACCCTCGAAGATAGTAGCGCACCGCCTCCGATGGGTAGCCGGCCTCGTCGTAGTAGGAGACAGACGCCTCCGGATCCTTTCGCTTCGACAGCTTCCGCTTGTTGCCCTTGTCCAGCTTCAGAAGGGGTGCGAAATGCGCGTACTCGATCTGGTCGAAGCCCAGTGCCGAGAACAGTTGCAGATGGACGGGGACCGACGACAACCACTCGTCACCGCGGATGACCAGGCTGATGCGCATCAGGTGATCGTCTACGGCGTGGGCGAAATGGTAGGTCGGGAGCGGCGTTTCCAGATGCGAGCTCTTCAGTATCACCACGTCATTGTGATTGGCATTCAGCTCCACCGTGCCCCGCGAAGCATCGACGAACGAGACACGCGCGCCAGGTTCGGCTTCGCTACGGAATCTCACCACATACGGCAACCCCTCCGCCAACGCCTTCTCAACCTCTTCGGCTGGTTTGTCCCGCCAGGTCGCCCACAGGCCGTAATAGCCGGTCGGTGTTTTCGCCGCCTGCTGGGCTGCGGCCATCGCCGTGAGTTCGTCCTTGGTGGCGAAACACAAATAAGCATGTCCGCGCCGGAGCAGATCACGCACGTAGGTGAGATAGATGTCGCGCCGGGCCGACTGGATATACGGGCCATAGTCACCGCCGGTCCACACGGACTCCTGCGGCACTACATCGAATACCTGGAACGCGCGCTCGAACTGTTCTTTGACTCCCGGAAGCTCACGCGCCTGATCCGTGTCCTCGATGCGGACGAGGTACGTGCCACCCGAGTGGCGAGCGATGTCCTCACAGAGGATCGCCGTGGAGATTCCGCCGATATGGAGCGGCCCTGTGGGGCTGGGACAAAAGCGCGTCACTCGCGCGCCAGGCGCGAGCTGCCGAGGCGGGAATCGCTCTTCCCAATACGTGGGCTCTGGAAGATCTGAGGGGAACAGACTATCGATGAACGACCGCTCGTACATGATTCTCCATACTAAGTGGTTTCAAGCCCTTGCCAACAGCGTAGTACGGCACCACAGCGGGCCGAGCCGATTTAGCGCCATTTGATCGTGCGCGTCGTGTAATCCGAGTTGCGCGGCCGAAGGCATACCATGCCGAGACATCAGGTCTTCTATGGGACGCCGGCCGGTGCGGGTCTACGGTGTGTGTCGGCGACGGGTGAATAGTTATACCAGTATGAAAGCTCTCATGCAGCGTCCGATCGTGGCATCCCCTGGATCGCACCGATGAGGGCGACGAGTAACGGCCGGCTCCCTGATCGGGCGTGCGGACGAGCTGAGACAGATCACCGAACTCGTGAGGGAGCGAGCGTCGCCAGCAGCCGCAGGGCCAGGTTGCCCACAGGTCGCCGGGTGCTGCAGAGGGCTGACTCAGGCCGCGGGCACGCAGGGCTAGGAATGTCCTGAAGATCTTGGTGGTCTGGCCAGGCGGAGTTTCGGGATTCAGACTCGGGTCATGATGGGCCGTCGGAGGGTTCCAGCCGGGCCTGAGGTATGGGCCGTATGCCGGGACATGATTCCGGCTGGGAGCGTGTTCGCGTTCCTGGCCGAACACCGGCGGGCGTTGTTTCCGCCGGAGACGTTCGCGGACATGTACGCGCCGGTCAACGGGCGTCCGTCGGTGCCGCCAGGCCTGCTGGCGACGGTGGTGCTTCAGGCGCTGCACGGATTGTCCGATGAGGAGGCGGTGGCGGCGCTGCGGTTCGATCTGCGGTGGAAGGCCGCCTGCGGGCTGGGCCTGTATGACCAGGGCTTCGATCCGTCGCTGCTGACCTACTTCCGGCGTCGGCTGGCCCGCTCGTCGGATCCGGACCGGATCTTTCAGACGGTGCGCACCGTGGTGGAGCAGACCGGGGTGCTGGCGGGCCGGACACGGCGGGCGCTGGACTCGGCGGTGCTGCTGGATGCGGTCGCCACCCAGGACACCATCACCCAGTTGATCGCCGCGATCCGCCGGGTGGCCCGCCAGGTGCCCGGCGCGAGCGCGTTGGTCGCGGCGCACTGTCACGCCCACGACTACGCCGACCCCGGCAAACCGAAGATCGCCTGGGACGATGAGCAGGCTAAGAACGCCCTGGTGAGTGGGTTGGTCACCGACGCGCTCACCCTGCTGGACCACCTGGCCGGCCAGGACCTGGACGGGCCGGCCGCAGGTGCGGTCGGTCTGCTGGCTTTGATCGCCGGCCAGGACGTCGAGCCCGCCGACGACTCCGATGGCACCGACGGAAGGTGGCGCATCGCCCGCCGCACCGCCCACGACCGGATCATCTCCACCGTCGACCCGCAGGCCCGCCACATCCACAAGAGCGGTCAGCAGCGTGACGACGGCTACAAGGCTCACCTGGCCGTCGAGCCGGAGAGCGGACTGTTCACCGCCGTCGCATTACGCCCCGGTGCCGGCGCCGCCCATCACGAGGCCGCCGTTGCCCCTGACCTGCTCGCCGCCGAGCGCGGAGTGCTGCAGATTCTGGCCGATGCCGCCTACGCCGCCGCCGAGTTGCGCGCCACCCTCACTGATGCCGGACACCGGCTGCTGATCAAACCACCCGCGCTCAAGCCCGCCGTGCCGGGTGGGTTCACCTTGGACGACTTCGGCATCGACGCCGGCGCCGGCACGGTCACCTGCCCCGCCGGGCACACCGTCCCGCCGGCCGCGACCGGGGGCCGCTACCAGCAGCGCCGTGCCACCTTCACCCGGTTGTGCGCCGCCTGCCCGCTGCGTGATCGCTGCACCACCGCCAAGACCGGCCGTGTGGTGACGATCCGCCCGCACCACGATCTGCAGGCCGCCGCCCTCCATCAGGCCGCCACCGATCCCGCCTGGCAGGACGACTACCGACGCTGGCGGCCCATGGTCGAACGGGCCGTGGCCTGGCTGGTCGCCCGCGGCAACCGCCGCCTGCGCTACCGCGGCACCGCCGCCAACGACCGCTGGCTTCACCACCGCGCCGCCGCCCTCAACCTCCGCCGCCTGATCAACCTCGGACTCACCCACACCAACGGCATCTGGGCTCTCAAACCGATCACTGCATAGCAAGAGGGTGAGCCAGCTCATGCCGACCCACCCATCAAGATCTTCAGGACATTCCTAGGGCCTGTCTCGAACTCGCGTGAGCCAGTCGTTGATGGCGGCCATGTGGATGGTGGTTTCGTAGCGGACAGCAAGATTGTCGTATCGGGTGGCCACGGCGCGGTGGCGTTTGAGCCGGTTGATGGCGCATTCCACGGCCGAGCGGGCGTGGTGCTCATCCCGAGAGACGACCCGCGCTACACGGCGCAGACCTGCAACGCCTGCCCGCACATCGCCAGCGAGAGTCGCGAGAGCCAAGCCCTCTTCCGGTGCGTGGCCTGCAGGCATCGAGACCACGCCGACGTCAACGCTGCCGGGACGTCTCGAGAGGAGCTGCGGGGCTGGTCATGTTCGCTCGGAGCCCGCCTGAGTCGGGAGGGGCTGCGGCGTCGTACTTCGTCGGGTTCGCGGTGACGCTGCAGTCGCCCACACCCATCTCACCAGGAGGGGGTCGCGTTGAGGGTTCGCGGTTCGCCGGCCCGCCCAGCGACGGCATGCCCTGCCGCCGTATCACACACGTTTCTGACATCGTTGACGTTTGTGCCCGGCCGCCGTGCGGGCGAGGTCCCGGCGGCCGGGTGCTACCGTGCTGCGGCCCGGGCTTCGCACAAGCTCGGGTCCAGCGCTGATCAGCCGGTCGCCGCTACGAAGGTGAAGGATCCGGACGGGACGCCGTGGACGGTGTAGCCGTTCTCCATACGCAGGAAGTCGGCCCGCTGTGAGCTGGCGGTGGGCGCTCCTTGGCCGGTACCCACGCCTCGGCGGTGGTGTTCGGCGGAACCTCGATCGTCAGCGTGAAGCGGCTGTCGGTCTTGGTCCATTCGGAGCGGACGGTGCCCTGAGGCGTCTCATAGCTGCCCTTGACGAAGGTGAGTTCGCCGACCGGCTTGGGCTGGATGACGAGCTTGCGATAGGCGGTCGAGAGTCGTAGACAGGCGTCTTCAACGCGACATTGCCCCGCATCGGGGTGTCGTCGGGGACTGGCCCTCGGCGAAGTGCCGCATCGTCGTCTTCAGCTATGCGGCCAGGCCGTGATCACGGTGAATGGCGCCCATCGGCATCGTGTAGTCGGCCGGATAGGACAACTTCTCCCGGCCGGGGCAGTCGGTGAACACCGACATGTTGTTGGAGGCGAACGAGTAGCGGGCCATGGTGTGGATGCGCTTGACGCGGGCGTTGGCGGTGGTGACCTCACCGGCGACGGGCGTGTCGGCCTGCAGCCGGACACCCTTGATCAGGTCTTTTGGCCCGGGTGCAGCCGTTCGGCGGCCCGGACATCCCACCGTGCGACGTGGCCGCCTACGGGCCGGTACAGGCCCGACGGGCGGTCATCGGCACGGGGGACCCGGCGCTGCGCCTGGTCCCCGCCGGCGCGGTGACATCCGCGCCATCACAGTGCCGGGATCGGTCCGGCCACCACGCAGCACGAACGGTGAAGATGAACAGCCGCCCCGAGTTGGCCTCGATGGGCTCCCAGCTCCAGTGCATGAACGGGGAGGTGAAGATGCCGGGCAGGGTTTCGAGGGCCCAGGTCTGAAGACTCGGCTGTTGGGCCACCTTTGCCCTCCATCTGTTCCTTCCTGATCATCCGAGGTGCGGCGATCAGCGTGGGGGTTCCAGGGCATGGAACGGGACACTTCCCACGGGCGGGCGTCCTGGCGGTGCCGCTCGCCGCTTGCGATGATGACGGGATGGAATATCGCGAGCTGGGACGATCGGGGCTGCGGGTGTCGGTGCTCACCATGGGCACGATGACGTTCGGCGGCGAGGGCAAGTTCGCCTACGTCGGCGACACCGGGGTGGAGGAGGCGCGCAAGCAGATCGACATGTGCCTGGACGCCGGGGTCAATCTCATCGACACCGCCGACGTATACTCCACCGGTCTGTCGGAGGAGATCGTCGGCAAGGCGATCCAGGGCCGCCGTGACGACCTGCTGCTGGCCACCAAGGTACGCATGCCGATGGGCGACGGCCCCAACGACGCCGGACTGTCGCGCCACCACGTCATCACCGGGGCGGAGGCGAGCCTGCGCCGCCTGGGCACCGACCACATCGACCTGTACCAGGTGCACGAATGGGATGGCCGCACCCCCGTCGAGGAGACCCTGGCGGCGCTCGACCACCTGGTGACCGCAGGCAAGGTCCGCTACGTCGGCGTCTCCAACCACACCGGCTGGCAACTGATGAAGGCCCTGGGCACCGCCGACAGGCTCGGCCTGCCGCGCTTCGTCAGCCAGCAGATCTACTACTCCCTCCAGGCCCGCGACTCTGAGTACGAGCTGATCCCCGCCGCGATCGACCAGGGCCTCGGCGTGCTGGTGTGGAGCCCGCTGGCCGGCGGCCTGCTGTCCGGCCGCTACCGCCGGGACGTCCAGCCGTCCGAAGGCCGCCAACTCACCGAGTGGAACGAGCCTCCCGTACGTGATCAGGAGCAGTTGTACGACACCGTCGAGGTGCTGATCGACATCGCCGGGGAACACGGGGTGTCGGCGGCGCAGGTGGCGCTGGCCTGGTTGCTGGGGCGGCCCGCGATCACGTCGCTGGTGGTCGGCGCACGCACCAGCGAGCAACTGGCCGACAACCTGGCCGCCGCCGAGCTGAAGCTGGCGGCCGAGCAGCGCGCCCGGCTGGACGAGGTCAGCCGTCAGCCGCTGCTCTACCCGTACTGGCACCAGGCGGCGACCGCCTCCGACCGGCTTTCGCCCGCCGACCTGAGCCTGCTGGGACCGCACCTGTAGACAGGTTGTACGCACCGCCCCAACCGCCTCGGGGACATTACGGGCAAACCGCGGAGCCGCTCACGCAACCGAACCAGCTGAAGAATCGAGGTTGGGCGGACAAGAGGTTGAGATTATGGACGCCATCCCCGCCATGCGGTTTGATCGAGGTACTTGAAAAACATGTCCGTACCCCACGGCGAATCCTCATCGTTTTGAATCCAGGGCTTCTCTGGCCCGGAAAAGTGCCTCACCCTGGCACGCTGAATGATTTGAGGAGCATCGTCTCGGATGGGCGAAAAGAACCAATACCACATAACATTCCAGGTTTGGTCTAATACGAGGAAACGGCCGTTTATGGCGGCGTTCAGAGCCTCCTGGTCATACCAGCGGACGCTCTCGCTGTTCTCCCCGAGATAGTCGAGGGCTCTTTGAAAAACTCCACCTCTTCGAAGCGCTCCAATGTCCATTAAGAGAACGCCCGCATTGAAGTACTTTGCGTCCCGGCTTAGTCCCGATTCTTGCCAGGCCGTAACTCCCTCTTCGCTTGATATATATGGAATATACAAATCTTGTATCGCCGCAAGCGGCATTCCGGCGAGGTCCATGTGCCAGAGCTCGGCAAGCGGGCCGAGGGTAATGGTATCGGCGTCAAGGTAGATAATTCGCTGCCAGGAATCAGGCAGGAGTTCGGGTAGAAACAATCTCGCATAAGTCGCGGGGGACAGCCACCCGGCTCGAGGCATGGGAAGCTTGTTTACCATGCTCATGTCAATGTCGATGAAGCGGACCTGCTCGGCCACTGGGCCCCACGACGACAACAGTTTCCTCTGGGCGGACGCGGAGAGGTTGCACGATATAATGGCGATTTCCAACTCCGAACAAGATGGAGTGCATTCGATGATGGATTGAACTGATGCCGCAAGTGGCATCACGTAATTCTCGTCCACCGCAAAGACAATGCGCACAGTGTTTCCGCCTTTCATTGTTTCGGCATCCCCGGGTTGAATTTCTATATGACAGTGGCCTTGTGGGTATTTTCGATCAGACATTGACTCCCTGATATCGCCGGAGGCTGGCGTTCCATAGCAGCCGAGAGGCTACGAACGCGGCCACGCCGATCAGTGGCGCCATGGCGGCGAGGGTCACCGGAACGCCGATACCATCAAGATTACTAGTAGCAACGGATGCCGGCAGATACGCGATGAAAGCGATGGGTAAGAGGTAGGTGAAGATGACCCGCGCAATCGGCGGAAGAACGTTCAATGGATAACTGCCGAACGTGTCAATCAGGTCCTGGACCCAAAATGACCACATCTGTGCTCCAGGGAAGTGCAGTGCAAGGCTCGAGATGGCCGTGATTATTGCCGCCTCTACAAAGAATCCTCCCACCAGGCCCGCCGCTACGTACCCAACTCTAGTCGGGGTCCACGGCAAATCGAAGTGATGAACCGCGACGACCAACATGGTGGTGGCAACGGCGAGATCGCCCAGCGCATGAACGTTGAATGCCGACAACTGAACCTGTCGGTATACCGGCAACGGTCGCAAGAGATAGGTGTCGATCATTCCTTCCTGTACGATGACGCCCATCATCTGAACCCTGCCGAGAAAAAGAACGAAGAGGCTATGACTGACCAGTCGCATGCTCGCCAGCAGTAGTATCTGCGCGCTTGTCCAACCGCCCATTCCAGGAAAGCGAACGAGTAGTACGGATACGAAAACGATCACCGACACCTGCCACACCGCGCCAAGGGCGATACTGATCAAAAAGTCTGCACGGTATTCCAGGCGTGCCCGTAAATTCATGATGGTGAGGATGCGAATTATCCTCCATGCACGTTTTAGTTGTTTCAATAATGGCACCTCAACCCCCATGCACCTGTACTCGTTTGGCCGCCTTGCGCCATATCAATCGAGTGGCAAGGCCGAGCCCTGAACACCAGGCGGCCTGAACGGCCAGCTCGCGCGCAGCGTGTCCTACCGGGATGCGCCCCGTATAGAGAGATATGGGAATGCTGATGATCCCTTGGAACGGCAAAGCGCTGCTCAGCGCCTGAAACCAATCCGGAAAGAACCAAAGCGGGGCGAAACCACCGGAGAGCAGTGTCTGCGCGAACATAAGCAGCATCACGACTTGCTGGTTCACCACAGTCCAGAAGCAGACCAGATCGACGAGAAGCATGAGCTGGTAGGTAATGACCTGACCGAGGAACAGACTTATCGCGAAGGCGCCTCCCGCGGCGAAGGACACCGGGGGTTCGATAACGCCAAGCGCCAAGCACGCCGAGAAGCCGGTAGCCGCCCATGCCATGCCATAGCCAAGATCGCCACAGGCGCGGACGAAGTAGTAACGGCGCGGTGGCATAGGGCGCAAGAACCAATAGATCAGCGTACCCCCATAAACATGCTGGACCAGAGCGTCGTTTACCGCCATCCGATCGCCCGCACGCAGGTAGGTGAGCATCGCCGCCACCACCGCATATGTCATGGCTTGGCCACGGGAAACCCCTGCGGCATTCGGAGTGTGCATATACAACGCACCCCATAGCACGGCAACGAGGAAGATCCCGATGATGGATCGCAGGGCGGTGCCAGCAACCCGGCCTGCGGATTGCATTTCAGTTACAGCAGTCACTCTGGCCACACGCCAACTCCGGCTGACCGTGAGAGTCACTGGGACCGACCGGTTGAACGTTGGAGGTGAATGATCTCGCTTTCTGCGCGCTGGGCCTGGTACGCGGCACGCATTACGTCTTCGAGGTCATCCTCCTCGATCGCAATGCTGTTCACAGGCAGGTTCGCAACGATACTGGCCAGCGCCTCCGAGGGAGAAATCCGGCGTTCTCGTTCTTTGCGCTCTGCCGGCACGAGGAATAGGACGGGACCATCCTGTCGCTCGACGCGAAGCCCCGGCAGTTCCCGTAATGCGTTCGAGTCGGAAAGTGTCACCCGAATGCGCCAGGAGCCGCCGAACCGGTGTCTGATTTCTGCCAGTGTGCCATCGAGTGCCACCTGCCCATGATTGATCAGGATCACACGTTCGGCGAGTCGGGCGACCTCCGTCATGTCGTGGGTCGTCAACAGGACGCTGCGACCCCGCTCGCTTACTTGGTAACGAAGAAACTGCCGGACTTGCTCCTTGACGACCACGTCCATACCGATCGTCGGCTCGTCAAGGAATAGGATCTGTGGATCATGTAGGACAGCGGCCGCCAAGTCGCATCGAACCCGTTGACCCAGTGACATGTGACGCACTCGGCTGTCCCAGAACCCCGAAAGACCTAAGAGTTCGTCCAGCTCAGAAAGCTGGCGCCGGTAGTCGGCATCGCTGAGTTCGAAGATGTCGCGCAGAACATCGAATGAGTAACGTGCGGGCAAATCCCACCATAGCTGAGTTCGTTGTCCGAACACGGCGCCGATGTTGCGTGCGTTACGTTCCCGCTCGCGATGTGGCACGATACCGGCGACTGATATCTCTCCCGCGCTGGGCATGATGATCCCGGTTAGCGCTTTGATCGTTGTAGACTTGCCGGCACCGTTTGGTCCGAGCAAGGCCACGAGCTCGCCGAAATTAATATCAAATGAAACATCTCGAACCGCAACCAGGGCTTTGCGTCGTGGTGACACCATCGAACGGATGGCGCCGAGGAAACCGGGACCGTGGATCGTCGTATAGAACACTTTCGTTAATCCACGAACCCGTACCGCGGTGTCGCTAGCTGCTGTTGGTGCCACCAGTATCGCTCCCGCTCACTCCGCGACGGGGTGCTTCTTCGCACGAATTTCGGATCTTCGGATGATTTGGCGGAATAGACTGGCAGGCATAGCGACCTTTCCACATACGCCAGAGACTGCGACCCTGGCTCTGGAAATGATCGAAATCAGGTCGAACGGTGCCGAGAGCCCGGTCGCCGACGACCGGCAGACCGTCCTTTCCGGCATTCCGGGCCGGACGGAAGCCGCGCTGAACCGGGCCACCCGCGACGCCGTCGACCCTGACCACGCCGCGCGGGAAGCACATCCGCAGCAGGCGGGACGAAAGATGATGCGTGGGCTGCTGCAAGACGGCCTGGATCTGAACGCGCTGCGCGAAGTGCGAGCCACCGATGTGACCAGCCGTGGCAGACGCCGTCACGGCACCATCGACGCCGGCCGCACCCGCACCCTGACCACCGTGTTCGGGCAGGTCATGACCGAGCGGCCGGCCTACCGCAACAGCAAGGAACCCAACCCGTACTCCGCTGACGCGTGGCTGCGATCGCTCCCCGATCGCTACTTGCCGAGCATGCGTGGCCTGATCGCCCGTCAGGTCGCGAACGCGGTGCTGCCGGCCGCCCAGGCCGCCATCGACGCCTTCAGAGGGGTCGCAACGGGCAGCGCTCAGCCGACCGGAGACTTCGCTGCCCACGTGCGCGCCTACTACGACCGGCGCGTCCCCGAAGAAGCCAGGCCCAGCAGCGACGCGCTGATGATGCAAGCCGCTGGCGAAGGCATCCCGATGCAGCCCGAGCACCGCAAAACCCAAGGCCGCTCGGCTCCACCCGAGGGTCTCCGCGATCACCTCCGGATGCCGGCTCGCGAGCGGTAGTCCCCCCTCGCGCATCCTGTCAGACTCTTGATCTTTCTGGGAGAGCTTGCGACCATCAGTGTCACGCATGACCATGATCATGCCACGTGGTCGACAAGCAAGTCCAGATCAAGAGCTTTCTCCTTGGTGATTGAAAAAATGAGCCAGGAAAGTAGTCCCCGAACATCTTGGGACGATCACATGACGCGATTCTTGGCGACATGTGCGCCAGAAATTCGGGAGTTCACCAAGACATTATGCCGGCACAAATGAAGACCGCGGTGGATCCGATGCTTGGGGGAGAAATGAATCTTCGTCCGTCAGCGATTGGCGGTCCGGAGCGTGCCAATGATTATGTCAGGGAACTGGACGCCCAAAGGCGCGATGCTGATCGCGCGGGGGACGCCGGTGACATCGGCCAGGCGGTGGAAGGGCTGACACAGCTTCTTCCCCGGTACGTGGACGTGTTCGGCGACGAGCATGTCGAGACGCTCACTACCCGCGATTTCCTGGCTCACTGGATCGGAGAGGGCGGACGCCCGCGAGAAGCCAGGGATCTGTTCGAGAATCAACTCCCGTTATGGATGGAACACGTCGGCCACGACCATCCCGGCACCTTCCACTGCCGGCAGAACTTGTCGTATTGGGTCGGGGAGTGCGGGGATTTCGCCGAAGCGGCCGAGATGTGCGAATCGCTGCTCGAGCGGCGTCGGGTGATCCTCGGTGCGAGCGATCCTGACACCTTGGTCACCTACCATCGGCTGGGCTACTGGATGGCCGAGGCAGGCGATCTCGTAGGCGCTATCACGATCATCGGTGGTGCGCTCAAAGCACGCCTGGCCGCCCTCGGAGCGCTCCACGCCGACACTCTGACCTCGCGCCACGAGATGGCTCGGCGGCTGGGCGAGATCGGCGACTGGCGCGACGCAAAGAGCCTGCTGACGTCCGTTCTCCGAGATCGTGCCGACCTGTTGGGTGAAGAGCACGTCAACGTGCTCACAACCCGTCATGAACTGGCCCGGGCTGTCGGGGAAGCGGGTGACCCGGGCGAAGCGTATCGGCAGCTGAGGGAACTGCTGCCGACGAGGCAGAGAGTCCAAGGACCACACCATCCTCGCACCCTCACAACCTGGCACGAGCTTGTTCGGTGGGGCCTAGTGGTCGACCCGGACGCGAAGCTCGGTACCAAGGAACTGCTGGATCATCGCAACGCCGTGCTGGGAAGCACCCACCCGCACACATTGGCGACGGTCCGGCTCTGCGCCGACGCGCGCGGGGCCATCGAAACGTCCGGCAGCCCGAGCGTCGAGGCGTCGCCTCCGCCGGATGATGTCTCGTAAGGCATCCCCCCATGCGGATATGGGGGCGTTTCAGGGTGCGCGCGCTCAGCAGGAGCACGACGTCAACCGGCTGCTCATGGCCCGGCGAGATGAGGCCGGAGCGCATTTCCGGTCGCATGGCATCGCCCTCCTCGATTATCCGTGGGATACCCGAGAAGGCGACACCTGCGGACCGATCTACGCGGCCTCCCCGTGGATGATCGGTCCGCGTCTGACCCGGACGATCTCCACCGGTGTACGTGCTGTCTTCGAGGCCATCGACCTGCTGCTCACCGACGACGGGCTTCCGCTGCCAGCCGGGCACCTCGGTGGCTTGCTGCCGCAGATGCCCGAATCGGGCGCCTGCCTGGTGGCTTCAAGCCAGGACTGGGCCCGATTGGCCCGACCGGACCTGGTGATCGACGGGGATCAGGCGTGGCTCGTGGACCTCAACGCATCCCCTTGGCTGGGAGGCTTGGTCGAGGCGTCGGACCTGTGTGCTGTGGCCTCGGGACAGAGAGAGGTCGCACGCATGCTCGAGGACCTGGGCGCTCGCCCCAGCGCGCCGCTGCGCGACCTCGTTGATCATCTGCGCCGTACGGACTGTCCGGAGGGCGCCGATCTCCTCGTCGTCTGTTGGTGGGCGGCTGCATCCGACGATTACCCAGGTCGGTACGCGCGGGGGCTGGCCACTGCCCTGACCGCCCTGGGCCTTTCCTGCGCCGCTGCTCCGCTGGAGGCGTTGCGAATCGAGGGAGAGGGGGTCCACCTGGGCAATCGCCGGGTCGGCGCCATCTACCGCTTCTTTGAGGAACCCCGGGGCGGGGACCGCGCTCGCGCGAGGGTCTGGGCATCGCTGTGTCAGCAGATCGCGAATGGCGTCGTCCGACTGGTCGGCAACTTCGTTGGCGACCTCTACGCGCACAAGGGGATGCTGGCGCTGGTGTCGGAAGCCGCCGACGAGGGGCTACTTCCCGGCGCGCTCACCCGCGCCATCCATACCGGCCTGCCCTGGACCCGGCTCCTGGCACAGCGCCGCTGCCTTACACCGTCCGGCCGAATCGACCTGGTCACGTACGCCCTGGCACAGCAAGACAGGCTCGTACTCAAACCCGCCGACGGATACGACGGCGACAGCGTCAACTTCGGCGCGCACCTGCCACCGAACGAGTGGGCCGGCGTGCTGCACGCCGCGCTGCGCGACCCGTCCCGGGCCTGGGTCCTCCAGGCCGATGTCCGACCCGCGCCCGAGAAGGTAGTGATCAGTCGTGCCGGAACACTCGTATCCACCACAGTCCGCTCCGTGCTCGGTGCCTTCTTCGTCGGCCGTGAGTTCGCCGGAGGCATCCGGCGGTGGAGCGCCGACGGCGGCGCCAACATCAACCCCGGCTTGGGAGCGGGTGACGGACCTGTCTTCCGAACCGTGGTGCGACAGTGAGGTGACCGTCCTGACCGTCACCCGGGGCCGCCCCGACCTGCTGCGGGACAGGTGCCTGGCCTCTGTGAGGCGACAGACCGTCCACGTCCGCCACCTGGTGATCGTCGACGACTGCCCGGACACACTGGCCACGATCACGAAATTGCGACCGGGGGCGGAGGTCCTCTATTCGCCCCGATCGGCCTCCGACCACAGCGGTCCTGGACGGTTGGCCCGCCTGCGGAACCTGGCGGTGGCACAGGCGACCACCACCCGCATCGCCTTCCTCGACGATGACAACGAGTGGGCACCCGAACACATCGACTCTCTCCTGTCGCTGGCCAGAACCACCGGCTTCCCCGCAGTGCACTCCCAGCGCATTGTCATGTACCCGGACGGTTCCCCGTGGACGAACGAGACCTGGCCGTGGAGCCGGGATCCGGTGGAGAGCCGAAAGAAGTACGCGTATGCCCTGTCCTGCGGTGTGGTCACCCCAGGTACGCCGTACCTCCGCGACCGGGCTGATCCGCACCGGCGCGAAGGGTCTTGGCGCGACGTCGATCTCAACACCTGGCTCTTCGAGCGAGACCTCCTGCTCGCCCACCCATTCCTGGAGGAGTACACGTCGGAGCACGAAGGCGACTTCATGGGAGAGGACAGCGTCCTGCTTGAGGAACTGCTGGACGCCGACGTGGCCATCGCCGGCACCGAGCAGGCCACCCTGAAGTACTACCTCGGTGGCTGGTCCAACTGCGGCGAAGAGGAGTGGGAGGGCGGTTTCGCCTGGCGCTGACCGCGCCGGGCTGAGGCGGGGCGCCGCTGCCGCCGCCTGGGTCGAGGTCGATGGGGGTTACGGTCGGGGGGCCGTCGCCAAATGGTGGTGCGTTGCAGCCTGGCGTGCCTCCGCCGAGCGGAAGGGTGATTGGCGTCTCGGCGTCACCATCCGTGCCAGCGGGGGTGCGATGTTTCCAACCCGGACCTGCCGCAGGGCGCGATGGATCCGGACGCGTACGTGGTGTGCGTGCTGGAGCACCCGATGCGGGCCCTGACGATCAGGGATGTGTTCGCCTCGCCGTCGCTGCGCTGGGCCGACCCGCGCGCATCTGGTGGCCGGGGCGCAGTGGGAGGCGATCGCCGAGGATGTGCTGGCCTCCCCGTCGCTCACCGACCCGGTGCAACAGCATCTGAACGACAAGGTCCTGGCCCTGGAGGCGGCCTGGAAGCAGATGGCCACCCGCCTGGAGGAGGCGGGCGAGGACGCGCTGGTCTCGATGGTGACCCCGGCCGGAGGCGGACGGGCCCGGCTGTCGGTGGAGAAACTCGGCGCGCTCGGCGAGAGCGAGTCGTTGGCGTGGCTGCGAGCCGCCTGCCAGGCCATGCTGCCCCGCATCGACCTGCCCGAGCTGCTGCTGGAGGTGCACGCCTGGACCGGTTTCACCTGGCCGACATCTTTACCCGCATGAACGACCTGGCCAGGACGTTGGTGGCGCTGCTGATCAGCGAGCCGTGCAACGTCGGATTGACGCGAGCACCCCCAAGCGGACTATGTCGCCATCGGCGTTTGGTGGTGGGCCAGGAGAGCCCGTACGGCGGTGCGGATCGGCTCGCTTGGGGACTCGGGCACGCCGGTGGTGAGAGCGGTGAAGAGGATGCCCAGCACGCTCATCTCCAGGAGCATGGCGTCGTCCTGGCTGATGTCGATGCCTGCAGCGCGGCATTGGCGGATGATGAGATCGCTTCGGCCGTGCAGGGCTACGGTCAGCGTGTGCCGCAGACGGGGGTTTCTGGTGCTCTCCAGGTGCAGCTCGAACAGGGCCAGCGGATCGTGCTGGTCGTCGGTCAGCATCGTGGTCAGGACGGCGACCAGCGCTTCCTCCAGATCGGCGGGCGAGATCGGCCGGACGGTGTAGGCGTCCACGCGTTCGCCGAGCCGGTGGGTGATCCGCTCGATGACCCCGTTGAGCAGCGCGTCGCGGGTGCGGAAGTAGCGCGACGTGGTGCCGGCCGGCACGGCGGCGGCGGTGTCGACGGCTCTGTGGGTCAGCCCGCGTGACCCCTGCTCAGATAGCACGGTGATGGCCGCGTCTGCCAGGTGGTCGCGGCGCTGTGGGTTAGGCGGCGGCACGGTTTCCTTCCCTGTTGGTGGTGTCGGCCGGGCCACACCATTTCACCAGAGCCGCTTCGATACCGGTGTGATCGCCGGCCCAGGCCACGTAGCCGTCCGGGCGGATCAGCGTCGCCTCGGGCCTGGTGCTACCAAGGGGTCTGACGTGCCGAACGCGATTACGCCAGGAGGTCGGGACGCCCGTGTCGGAGAGCAGGACGAAGGTGCCGGCGCGCAACACCTCATACAGACGGCCCGCATCCGTCGGGCCGTCGGCGGCGCGGCGCCCGGCCAGCGGGTGGGCGTCCGGCTCGCCGGGCGGGTAGGCGAACTCCAGGCCGGACAGCCCGCCGAGGATACGGCGGCGGCCGGGAGCGGTGTGGAGCAGGGTCGCCATGATGCGCCGGTTGATCTCCAGGCGCACTCGTGAACCGCTGAGCACCAGCCCGGTCAGGTGGTCGGCCATGGCCAGGACGGCGGAGCCGACCGGGTGCCGCTCGGCGTGGTAGGTGTCGAGCAGCCAGGGCGGGGCCCAGCCGTGCAGAGTGGCGGCGAGCTTCCAGCCCAGGTTGATGGCGTCCTGGATGCCGGTGTTCATGCCCTGGCCGCCGATGGGCGAGTTCACATGGGCGGCGTCCCCGACCAGGAAGACCCGCCCCGATCGGTAACTGCGGGCCTGGCGGCGTTCGGCGGTGAAGCGGGAGAACCAGCGCGGCTCGCTCATGTCATAGTCCGTGCCGGCGATATGGCAGAAGGCCTCGCGGATCTGGGCGAAGTCTGCGTTCTTCTGCTCTTTGCGCAGCCATGCGCCGACCCGGAACCAGCCGTCGCCGAACGGGAGGGTCACCACCACGCCCTGCGTGCCGACCTGGGTGATGGGCGGCGGCTCGGAGGTGGGAATGCGGACATCGGCCAGCAGCATGGGCAGGCTGTAGGCCGCGCCGGCGAAGCCCACGTCGACCAGGTCGCGGACAGTGCTGTGGGCGCCGTCGGCACCGATGACGTACCTGGCCTCCAGCTCGCCTCCGTCCTCGAGCCTCACCCGTACGGATTCGGCGTCCTGGGTCAGGCCGACCACCTTGGCGTTGCGGCGGGTCTGTACTCCGAGTTCGGCGGCGCGCTGCTGAAGGAGCTTCTCGGTGCCGTTCTGGGGCACGAGCAGCAGCATCGGGTACCGCGTGTCGAGCCGCCCGAAGTCGACCCGTGAGGCGTAGGCGGGATACACCGTCCTGAGCGGGTTGCCTCCCGCGACCAGCTCGTCGCCCATGCCTCGGGCGTCGAGCAGTTCCAGGGCTCGGGCGTGCAGACCGAAGGCCCGCGTAACGCCGGTCTCGCTGCCGCGCTTGTCCACGATCGTACATGGAACGCCTGCCAGCGCCAGCTCGCAGGCGGCCATCAGCCCGGTGGGACCGGCTCCCACGATGACGATGTCGTGCATAACACTCCTCGGTTCGCTACATATGTATCGCTACATTTATAGCGCATGGATGGCTGCCAACACCCGCCCTGTTCGCCAAGAGCTCTCCCGTCGCTTTCCGCGCTGTGCACTGATATGGACCGTTTGGGCGTACGCGCGAGTCTCGACACGTGTGACGCCGCGCTCGTGCAACTCGGTCACCACGGCCAGCACGTGTGCGGCCGGACCACCACGTCGACGACCTTCTCCATGAACAGCGGATCGGTCGACCCCTGTGCGGACGTGGCCCGCCGCGCCCATCGCCGCACGGCGGCGCGTACCGGATGGACGGGGTCGCGCGCGGTGCCTCGGGGCGGATGCGCCGCTTGGCGATCATCTCGATGATAGGGAAGACCCCACCCCGACAGGCATGCAGGCGTGACTGATCTTCAGTGAGATTCCCGACACATTGGACGCATGACAAAGTCGCTCGCTACTGCTGTCGCTGGTTCTCTTGCCGCCGGTTGCCTAATCTTCGCCCCCGTAACTCCCGCCTACGCCGCCACCGTAAGTCCTTCGCCGCAGTCCCGCCTTGACGTGCTCACCACTGCAGACGGTATGGCGGGTGCGTTGAGCCAGGTGCGCAGTCCGGGCGGCGCGAGCGTGACCCGGCGCTCCGGCACCGTGCAGCGGGGGAGCGGGAAGCCGATGATCGGGGCCGAGGGCCGGTTCCGGATCGCCAGCGGGAGCAAGCCGATCATTGCCGCCACCGTGCTGCGGCTGGTCGATCAGAAGAAGATCGATCTGGCCGCGCCGGTGGAGCGCTATCTGCCCGGGGTGCTGCGCGGCACCGGCGACGGCGCTGGGATCGACGGCCGGAAGATCACCGTCCGGATGCTGCTGCAGCAGACCAGCGGCCTGCCCGAATACCTCAACGCGATCGACTGGAGGAAACCCTTCCCGGACTTCCTGCAGGTGGCGCTGAGGCTCAAGCCCACGCCCCGCGGCTCCTTCGCCTACGCCAACACCAACTACCTGGTCCTCGGCAGGATCGTGACCAAGGTGACCGGGAAGGACTTCCGGCGGGCGAGCCGGGAACTGATCCTCAAACCGTACGGGATGCGGGACACGTACTGGCCGGCCAAGGGCGACGAGGGCATCCGCGGCCCGCACGCCCACACCTACGGCGTGCACCCCGCCCGTCCGCAGGGCGGCGAGGTGGACCTGACCGACCGGCTGCCCACCTACGTCTTCGGGGCCAGCGGCGGCCTGGTCTCCACCTCCGAAGACCTCAACCGGTTCTGGAGCCGGGCCCCGCTGAGCACGATGACGTCCCGGACGGTGAAGGTCGAACAAGAAGGCTGGCCCGCGGGCGCCCGCTACGGCTACGGTGTCGTCCGGATGAGGACGAGCTGCGGCGACGCCTACTTCGCCGCCGGCGACATGCCGGGAGCCGCTGTGTTCAGCGGCCGCAACCGGGCCGGGCGCGCCGTCACCGTCTACACCACAGGCGTCCCCAAGAATCGGCAGCACCTGATCGACGCCTTTCTCGCCGCGATGTGCGACCGTTGAGCCCGGGTAGCAACTGCGGGGGCTCCCCGGCGTCGAGTCCGATGGTGGCCCCGCGGCAGTGCCATTGTTATTTTGGGTTCCTAGCCTCTTCTCGCAGGTCAGGGAGCGATGATCTTGTCAGGCACTGGCCGGCGTTCGCGATCCCTGTACTTGATCGCGCGGGCCATGATCGTGCGGTGCTGACCGTCCTCGCCCGGATCGAACCCCGCCGGCAGCTAGTGCCGCGTCAGGCCACGTTTGCCCTCTTCACGATGCGGCGTAGGCGAGGGTTATCGGTGTTGCGGTTTCGCCAGGCGATGTAGCGGCGGAT